>DASQKG010000471.1:0-12529 GCA_035630655.1 Pyrinomonadaceae bacterium | reverse complement strand
TCCAGACCCGCCATCCTCAAATTTACGTGTGCAGCGAAACTGCGGATTATAGCGAATGAAAACGTCAAAAGCTAGACTTTTTTAGCCTTTTTTATTTGCCAAACTTGTCGTGAGGAATAGGCCCGTTAGTGTTGTGTTATACGACACATGCCCGGGGTGTGGGGGTACCGGCTTGCGCGCAACTGAGGCTCCGTCTCTGGTTCACAGACGTAAGCGCCGCCCAATGCTCATCACAAAATGAACTTCGGGCGGCGCTTGAGATCTCTCGAGCCAAGAAACTTTCGTATTGCTACATTATTTCTTGGGTAAGACTGTATCTTTCATGCTTTTACCGACGCGGAATTTTAAGGTCGTCTTGGCTGGAATCTGAATGGTTTCTCCGGTCGCTGGGTTCCTACCCTCTCGCGCCTTCCTTTCGGACTTAACGAGCTTTCCGAAGCCGGGAAGAACGAATTCGCCATTGGATTTAACTTCCCTGGAAGCCAAGTTATAGAGTTCGTCAAAGAACTCCTTCACCTGACCGCGCTTCATTCCCGTTTTCTCCGCAAAGTGATTGAAAACTTCCGACTGCGTCATGCGCTTTCTGCCTGTCGCGGCTTTGGTCGCCATAGTCTGGTGGACACCTCCGATGAGACTTAATCTAAAAGCTATCTGCGCAATTCATATATCACACTAATCCACCAAAGTCTCCCTAAAAATGGCGATTTCTGGCGGTTTTTTTCAAAAACGTTCTGTGAGCGTAGTAGTCGAATGCCCGATTGGACTCCCCTTGCGTGATCGGAGATCAAAATAGGACTCACTGCTTTCGCGGAGGCGAGCGACCCGAAAGGCGATAGTCACCTAACCTCCAACGCCAAAGAGTGTGATTTTATGGGGTTTTTGATGTAGGAGCCCGACTAACCACAAAATGGTGGCACTTTTCCGGCTAGACAGTACAATGCCGCTCCATGTCTGATCGGTGCTCAGCAATCTCCTTCCTGGAGGAGCAATCGTCGAACTTTGTTTGGGTTTCTGAATATTTGGTCCAAATGGCTGCGCTGACCGCCCAGGGGCGAAAAAGTAGCTAAGTGCAGTGATGCCTCTGACGTTCTTTAAAGGCCGAGCTCTCAACGATCACGCCCTTGCGCGCACAGGAAACGGGATGAAATCGATACCAAACGGAGAATCCAGTCACAACCGATGGCGCTTGTTGTTCCTGATTCCGATTTTCCTGTTAGTGATCGGTAGTTTGGCTGCCTTTGTATGGTGGCAATACCACAAGACTACCCCAGGGTATTCATTAGCGATTCTCGTTGATGCTGCCCAACGGAATGACACCGCTGCATTTGACGACGTGTTCGACGTTAATCAAGTGGCTCAGAGTTTTGCTTCACAGGTGGCGGAAACCAAGGGCATTAACTTGCCTGGTTGGCTAGGCGGTCTGCAATCAGTCTCACCTCGCATAACGGAGACAATTAAGCCTATTGTCCGAGAAGGCGTTCGGCGAAGGATACATGACCTCGGTGTACAGTCAGATGGGAAGCCTTTTGTTTTAACGGCGCTCGGCATCCTTATGAAGTCGAGCATAATTATAGAGGGCAATCGAGCAACTGCCACGATCACTCTTCGTGAGCAGACTCTGAAACTCAGACTGGAGCGAACAGACCGACACTGGAAGGTGGTGTCGGTGATTGACGATGCGCTAGCCGCACGAATTATTGCCGACGTAGCGAACGAATTGCCTGGCCGAATATCGCCGTCCGAGGTAACTAAACCCCTTACAGACATTTTGCCGACGGGCATCCCGTGATGGGATCTACCGGCCCAATAACAATCAGTTGAAGGAGCGAGATGTTTCTAAATTCCTGCCGATGTTTTCTCTTAGTGTTGATGGCATCAATCTTAGCGGGAGCCCAGGTGTCTCATACGGATTCAAGACCTCTGCCTAAAGAAGTCCAGGGCTACAAGGTTCATCGTGCCAAAGTCGAACCTAAGGAAAGTGCTCCGTCCGACACGAAGCAACCAAGCAGGAGTCCGAGCAACGAAGAAGATGAGTACGACGAACAAGAGCCGATTCTAATTCGCTTGGGCGAACCAACTTTAGTGAAAGTAAGTCCGTTGGGAGTCACGTTTGATATACCGGTGATCCTGGCAGCGGTGAAGCAGCAGGGCGAAGTCGATCGACTGGTGTTTGAAGACATGAAAGTGAATGATATTCCGGTTAATCTTGAAGATTACGCGTACCCGTTCAAGCTACCAAATAAAGAACCCCTACAGCTCGCGCCGCCACTTCGAATCTTTGTAAGCACGCCCCAGGCAGTGTTGCGGACCATTGACGAAATCTTTTTCTCGCGAAGCGTGTGGCCAGTGACCGGACGAATCTACGTGTGCGGCCGATTCAAAAAGTTCCTGATTAAATTTAGGCGAGCGGTTCCGGTCGAAGTACAAACCTCGATCAAGAATCCTTCGCGCTAGTTTCATATCGTTTCAAGCTGCTACGAAAGGACTCGATGATGCGCCCCCGGCTATGTCCCACCTTCAGTGTGACCGCGCTGTCGCTGATACTTTCCGCCGTCATAGTATCGGGCCAAAAGCCAGAGGTCAGTGTTCAGGAAGACGCTGATCAGCTCAGGCGAAGTTATTAAACTCTGGCACGTCGACAACAAGATCGACGCTGCCGGGCTGAAGTCTGTGCTCGCCCACAGTGTTTCCGATCGCGAACTGGAACGCGTTTTTGAAAGTATTGATGCCGGAAAGTTGCTGCTGGTAATTGATGCATGCAACTCAGGGCAGGCGCACGAAGCGGAGGAGAAGCGTCGCGGACCAATGAACAGTAAAGGCCTGGCCCAGTTAGCTTATGAAAAGGGTATTTATATTTTGACGGCCGCTCAAAGTTATCAGGCGGCGCTGGAGCCGTCGGATCTGAAACATGGACTGTTAACTTACGCTCTGGTTGAAGAAGGTTTGAAAAAAGAGGCGGCTGATATTGAGCCGAAAGATGGCACGTTAGTCGTAAGGGAATGGTTTAGCTACGTGATGAAACGCGTGCCGGAAATGCAGGAACAGAGAATGCGGGCAGCTAATCAAAGTGGACGGCAATTGGTCTACGTGGAAGGCGAAGAGGGAACTGACGCGAATAAGAGGAACGGCAGCGGCCACGCGTGTTCTACCGGCGTGAACTCGAGGACCGTCCATTTGTAGTTGCCAGAATGGGTACGGAGCCTTAGAGGGGAACGGTGATGGCGGCTGGCCGAGCTAAGGAACGATGATGTCCGCGTGATCCTTACTGTAATAGAGATCATCCGGAAAAACGAGTGCTCCCTTGTCTGAATCCAGATCGATGCTCATCACCTTCTTGTAAGCCAACCAAATCAATTGACTGCAGTAGAAACGACTCTCATCGTCGTTATCAAGGCCCATTAGTATGGGCCAGCGATAAGGCCGACCCTTTCGATCTTCAATCCAGCGAATCACGCGAGCGATCTGTTCGTCCGAAGCGCGCTTCACCCTCACGACACCGACATGACCGTATATCGATGAATAGTTCGTCCAATCAATTTCGCGAACACCCGGTCTATCAGTAGCGCCGTCCGCAGCCGCTTCCAAGAGTTTTCCTCGCGCGGCGTCTGAGACAATTGCAACATGAATGTATCGACCCCAGGTCATCCAATTGAATACATGAGATCCGAAGACGAGATCACCGTTACGCAACAACTTTGCAGTTTTTGAAAGATCTTCCCCTGACATCTTCCGCGTCGTTTTGTTTGGAAGATACAGAATGGATGAGGGCTGTCCGGGATTGAGGGAAGTCGCATCAATTGCGCTGAACCCATCAAAACCTCTGGCGTTGGTAAGTTGACTCATAACCGGGGCAAATAAGCTGCCGACCAGAGGCTGGTTTGCCGCCTTTTGCAACTCGGCTATCGGAATCAGGATTACATTTCCGGCTCTTCGCGCGGCCGGTAAATCACCAATCAGTGCTGCTGTGGTGGCAGGAAGTACAACGGCAGGATTCCTGGCGCTGCCCATTGCTGAGCTTGCGTCGAAAGGGTATTCCGATAATTGTTCGACTGGGCTCGTTTCGGCAGGGGCTTGTCCACTCGCAAGTGGGACACGGTTGGCCTCAAATACTATCGCGATAACAATCAAAGATGAGGCGAAAATCAAGAAGCGCCAGTTGCAGGATCGCCACCGAAGTATGGTCATCTTATTCTCCCCTATCTAACGTATCGCAGCGGTACGGTGATCAGGAATGTGTTCTTGCTCTTACTAGCGATACGGTAAACAGTCTGGGGAGCAGGCTCTTCCTGGGTTAGGAGTCGCGCAGCATTCATGGCGCTCGCCTGTTTCTCCGCAGTGGTCCAGATCTTTCCAGCGCCTCCAACCATTTCGAAGCGTTCGAAGCCGGCAGACCACGTTCGTTCCCATTTTGCGACGTCGGACTTTGAAAGCTTGATTGGGTTCTGGCCCAATTCGATATCGCCAATAGGCTGGGGCGCAACTAGTATGGTCAACACTTCCGCTACCTGGTCATTTCGGTTTGGGCTGGGCACAAGGGTGAAATAGCTCGGATTGTCTTCTTGTGCGGGAATATCAATCAGCCTGCCGGGACGAACGCGGTTGTCTCCTCCACGCGTTCGAAGGGTGGGGAAAATCAAATAGGCATCCCCGAAGGATCCATCGGCATATTGCTCACGATCGATGACGTAGAGGTAACCATCACGTGGCGACTCGACGCTAAGCCTAACTCGTTCGCCGATCTGTAGCGGTGTGTCGACCTCGATACGTTGCGGGGTCCATTGACTGGCCTGCGCGTTTTCCATGACCAGTACTCGCGCACCGCCGTCAATGCCGGCAGACGGACGCAGACGCCAAAGTGTGACCCCAATTTCCATGGTTCCGATAGGCGCCTGGGCCGCGGCATACAGAGCGGGAGTCTTACGAAGGTACTTTGGAGGCCGGAGCGAAGCGGTCGGTGGGCGACGGCGGGGTCCCACCTTGGGAACTTGCGCAACAGGTGGTCGGGCTTTGGTAAACTCCTCGAGAACGATCTGCCTCGAGCCATCATCTTGACCCTGGGCGGCTGGGGACAAGCGCCCATTCGCGTTGCCGAAAGGGAGTAGTGCACAAAGACCAACTACAAAACCCGCAGCACACACACTAAGTCTTCTCATAACACCTCTCGTGGACCACATCTTAATTCGCGGATTGATCGCGCCCGCTAGTGATGTTCCAGCTCCAGCCGATGGACCAACACCTCACCGTTCGCCTTGACGTTGCTCAGTTTCTTTGTCTTGTCCTTTTGCGCGACGAGTTCCGCCGCTGCATGTTTCTCGAGAAACTGCTTAACTGCTTTTCGTTGACCGGCATCAGAAATCTCACCCTTATCCTGCGGGTTAACTACGCCCTTGACCGCCTCAAGTTCCGGAACGGCTTCTGCGGCCCAAACCAACCAAAATTTTTCCGTGCCCTGGTTCTCGTCAAACACCATCCAACCGGTTTCCACTTTTTGATTCGCGGCCAGGTACGGAGATCCGGAGTTTGTTGATGGCGCAGGAAACAAGACGTTGTAAGTGGTCGTGTTATCAGCAGAAGGTCCTTCGTTTAGTAGGTATAGATAACCCGTTTGGGGACTGTCGATGTTCATTCTAAACTTCCAACCATTCTCGAATATCTCCTGGCCGGAAGATTCAAATGCATCCTGATAAGGTTTTCCGTCACGCATCTTCTGCACGGTTAGGCCGTAGTTCAAGTTCCGCGCGGCCGCCGGCGTTGGTTCGGAAGTCTTCCTTGGGCGAAAGAGAAGCCACGCCCCGACACTGCCAACGATCAGGAGTAACAACGCTGCCACTCCTAATAAAAGTGCCACCTTACTCTTTGAGCCGCCCGACGCTGTGGAGCGATCCGCAATAGCCGCTGCAGCCGGCGGGTTAATCCTGGGAACGCCAAAGCCAGATTGCTTTGCAAAGGCGTCGGGTACCGAAGCTGGCTGAAGGGGGACTTGAATAGTTCGTGCCGGTTGGCTCGACACGCCGCGTCCCATTGGAGTTTCTTCACTGACGAATTGGGTTGGCGGAAGTGCAGGAGCCTGTCTCACCTGCGTCGACGTTGCGGTGGCCTCGGTCAAGGCCCGCGCAAGATTGTCACCGAAGTCGCGCGGCGTGCTTTGCCGATCGGTAGGATTGAAAGATAGCGCTTTAAGTATGATCGCCTGCGCCTCGACAGGAAGACTCGGTCGGAGGTCTGCAGGCTTCACCCGAACACCGGTCTGCTGCATTTGCAGTAATTCGAAACCTGTTTCCGGGTTGAACGGCTTACGACCCGTCACCATCTCGTACACAATTGCGCCAAGTGCGAAAATATCGGTCGCGGCTGTGATGGGCCGTCCGCTTAATTGCTCGGGCGCCATGTAGGCTACGGTACCCGGAGAGAGATTGAGCGAAGTGCTTGGAGCGACTACTGAACTTTTGACTTTGGCGATCCCGAAGTCAATTATTTTCACTTGCTCCTCATCATGTCCGAGGTCCTGCAACATGATGTTGTCCGGCTTTAGATCCCGATGAAAAATCCCTCGACCGTGTGCTGAAGCCAAGGCCCGGCCGACTTGTTTAGTTACCTCCGCGACGCGGTCGAGATTCATTCCTTCGCTAGTCATCACCGAACGAAGAGTTACACCTTCGACATATTGCATCACGATGAAGGGTCTCCCGTTGGGTAACTCACCCGAATCAATGATTCCCACGATTCCGGGATGGTCGATGCGACTGAGTGCCTCGACTTCCTGGCGAAACTTCTGCACCACATACTGGCTCTGATAAGCCTCATCGAGCAGGACTTTTACTACTACGTACCGCGAATGCAATTGCTGATCGCGCGCGAGATAGACCACCCCCATCCCACCACGCTTTAGTTCCGACTGAATGGCGTAACGTCCGTTGAGGAGCTGCCCGACCAATTCCTTAGGTGTTCGCTGCACCGTGTCCACGGTGGTGGGATCCAAAGTCGTGGGGGCTACTTCGGGTTGGGCGGCGGTCTCGTTTGGGTTTTCGTCAGGGGTCATCTGTAAAGCCAAGGACAGACATTGCTAACTGTCCTACATTCTTAAGAGAGATAGGCTGAACTCAAGGTGAACGACTGGCTTACAACCTGTGTGAAACACGCAAGAATGCCTGTCATATTAATAGCGTTGCGCTAATGTCGCAGTAGACTAGGCGCGCTTTAAATTGTTGTCAACGGCTAGAACGAAAAAAGTGCCGGCCTCCGACATGCGACTGGCCAACTCCTTCCGTCTAAACCCTTGGTCGAGTATAGAATCCGCACCAAACCCATTGACAAGCATTGCGTGTAAGCCTATTTTATGGGCCTGAAAATCAAATCGCGACTTGTTAGTTGCGCCGCATTGACGCAGTTCAACCTGCCATAGTTTTAAGGAGTACCTAGTGTATAGCTCATCCCCCTCCAAGCTCCGCGCTGTATTTGCGCTGACCCTTGCGTTGATCTACCTCGGAAGCGTAACGCCGAACCTTTTTGGACAACGGCGCGGCAAGGCTGCCGCCAAGTCGAGCAGTCGTGCGGCTGGTCTTGTGGAAGAAGGCGACAAGTTCGCTGACGAAAACAAGTGGGCGGAAGCCATCGACGTTTATAAAGTCGCGATTCGTCTCGATCCGAATTATTCAGCAGCTCACGGGGGCTTGGGAGATGCGTACTTTAATACCGGCAACTGGGAACAAGCGTTGGCGAGTTACAAAGAGCAGGCGCGTCTCGCCCCGAACGACGCACAAGCGCAATTTGATCTCGGGTACGCATATAACGCCATGGGCCGGCACGGGGAAGCATTTGCTCCCTTAGTTAAAGCAACAAGTCTCGATCCCAGCTTCGCCGAAGCGCATTACTCGATTGGTTATGCTTACTCGAGGGGTTCCGACTTCGAGAAATCGATCAACTTCTTTAAGAGCGCGATCCGATTGAAGCCGGATTATGCTGATGCCTACTACGGCTTGGCCTTGGCCCTTGCGCGACTCGGCAAGGCTGACGCAGCCGACGAAACCTTGAAGAAGCTCGCGACGCTTAACCCAAGGCTCGCAAAAAAACTCGAGAAAGATATTCAGAACGCTTCAACGGCCCCGACAAACACACCGCCACCTGCGAGCGTCGCCGACGTGCAGACTGTATCCAAGGAGTCGGCAAATCCGACCGCTAAGACGTCAGCTGCCCCATCGGCGCAAGCCGATAAACCCGTTGCCCGGTTGATGGAACCAGTGCAGACGCAATCCAAGCCTCAGCCGGTGGTTAAGACACAGCCCGCAAATCCACAAACTTCCGAGGGTGCTCAAGCGCCACCGCCAGTTCAACAAAGTGAACCCACATCTCGGCAGCTGGTCCAAGTCGCGAAACCGCCTCAGGAAGTGGCCTCGGTTCCGAAGGCCAAAACCGCGCCCCCAAATTCCGTCGCTTCACAATTGGGTCAGATCACCTCCTTGCCAGTCAGCGCCAAGCGTTGGGCGCTGGTGATTGGCGTAGACAAATACATGGATCCGCAGATTAGTCCGCTCAAGGGATCGGACAATGACGCCCGCATGATTGCAGATGCGCTTGTGCGTTACGCAGGTTTTCCCCAAGACCAGGTAATTCTCTTGTCAACCGCCCAACCAATGGAGCGTCAGCCGACCCGTGTGAACATTCTGCGTCGCTTATCAAACCTCAGCACGGCCGTGCCCAAAGATGGGTTGCTTTTGATCTCGTTTGCGGGTCATGGCATGGAGCGAGGCGGCCAGGCATTCTTGCTCCCGTCTGATTCACAAATCAGCGATCAGGTTTCATTCCTGGAAGAAACTGCCATCAGCCTGAATCGGGTTAAGGATCGGGTCAAAGAAACCGGTGTGGGACAAGTAGTAATGTTGTTGGATGCGTGCCGAAACGACCCCGGCGGCCGCGCCGATGCACCCAACGCCTTGAGCACGGCCTACACGAGCGCCTTCAATTTTGACGTTCGCAACCGCGAGGTGCAGGCATTCGCCACAGTCTACGCTACCGGAATTGGGCAGCGGGCTTACGAATATACCGAGAAGAAACAGGGATATTTCAGTTGGGCCGTGGTTGAAGGCCTAAAAGGAGCGGCAGCTAACGATAAAGGTGAAATCACTTTGTCGCAGTTAGTTAAGTACGTTCAGGAGAACGTGCCGAAACGGATCGCTGTAGACCTGGGCTCGACGAAACAACAGCGGCCCTTCGCGATCATCGAGGGTTATCGAGCCGATGAGTTGGTCATGGCAGTAACCAACAACGCATCAATGGCTAACAGTCCTTCGACCCCAAACATCGCGACCGTTGACCCGGCAGCGATTGAGTTGGCTTACTGGGACACGATCAAAAACAGTAACAATCCAGAGGATTTCAAATCTTATCTTGAAAAATATCCGGATGGTCAATTTGCTAGTTTGGCGAAATCGCGTTCGCAACCAATCAGGTCGTCGCCTTCTTCGATGCCCGCAAATGTCGATGCTGGTTCGCTCGAAACCACGTATTGGAACGCCATCAAGGACAGCAGGAACCCCTCGGATTTTCGTGCTTACGTGACGAAGTTTCCCGGAGGACTATTCGTCGAGATTGCTAACAACAGAGTTGCGATGCTGGAGTCAGAGATTCGCGAGCGCGAAGGAGCGAAGCGCGCCGCATCGGAAGCGGAACGAGCACGCAACACGCGTTTGTTCGACTTGAAAGATGGGAGCGGGACCGAAGGTACGTTAATGACGACACCGGGCAGCTTGTCATTTGAGGTCAAGAAGCGTTCCGAGAAGAACGACAAGAAGAATTTCGTGGTTCAGTGCACGCAGATTAGGCGCGTAGAGCAGGGGAAATCTGCTTTCCAACCGCCTCACGTGAACTTGCTACTTCACAGCACGGATAAGAAGGAATTGAAAATCACGTTCTATACCTCGAGGGGCGGCCAGGGCCTCTTCATCAATACTCCGGTGGTTGACATAACCGCGGATGTAGTTAATGGGATTATCGAGGCCTGCAAGATGTCTCGCGTGACCGGTTGATACGCTTGAACAGGTCTCGGCAATTTCTATCAGCCTCCGTCAAACCTATCGAACCGAGGGTGTTTGTTATTCTGCTTTTCCTTCGCGAAGCTGGACGAGCGGCCTAGAGTTCGTGACGGCTTTCCCTTCCTAAGTCCCGCCGCCTGTCCTCTTCGTCATCCTTAACGAGTTTTGCCGCGATCAGATTTCGAATCGAACCTGTTCCCTGTGCAATCGGTATTGACTAAGTTGAGTTGGAACGCATGATCACTTCATACCCCACATATCGGTCGTTGCTACCCTCATTAACCGTCGATATCATTTACTCATCAAGGGTCGACGTGCGTTCAACGCATCCGGAATGAGGCGACATCATGAAGCATCCTGTGGTTGTATCGGTGAGTGGTTTCACATCTGAAGTTGGCAAAACAACACTCATGTGTGATCTGCTACGAGCGTTCCCGGGATGGGAGGCGATCAAAATGACGCGCGGGCACTACCGTTCCTGCGGCAAGAATCCTGAAGCCTGCTGCGTTAGCCATCTGCTGAGCGATGAGCCTGTAATCCATTCGGGGAGGTCATTAACCTACAGCCCGGGCAAAGATACGGGACGCTACTGGGAAGCGGGCGCGGCGAATGTGCACTGGGCGATCGTAACTGATCAACAAGTCGAGAGCGCAGTAAATGAAGCGGTCAAACGTGTAAAAGGTCCGGGTGTATTTGTCGAAGGCAACAGCTTTCTGGATTTCATTTCAGTCGATTTTGCGATCATGGTTGCGAGCCCGAGTAGTAAAAAGATCAAAGCGTCGGCCCAGCGCGCGATTGCTCATGCTTCAGCGCTTTACCTAAACAATCGTGATGAGGAAAAGGATGAAAGTGATTTCGCAGTATGGTGCGAGTCATCTGGTGTAAATAAGCTCATCGCAGGGCTTCCGATTTACAGGAACTCTAGTCTGCCCGAACTGATTGCAAACGTGCAGACCAAGGAATCCTCACGGCACGCTTTGGCAACACTTTCCGGTGACTCTCCTTTAAAAACGCTGGCTCCCGACTCGGGAAATCCACATAGGAAAGGGCCTACACTAGTCGGCTGAGAATCATGACAGTACGACTCTGGAACCGAGAGTATACGGCAACTCCAGCACGTGCCCAGGACGAGTAACCTGGGGGGATGTTAGCACTTCTGCTGACACCGCCTCGTTGCTTCCGATTGGTTCACATGCTCGATCCAGATCCGCCGAAATTCGGATAGCGGCCAACTCGTTTTCTTGCCATCCGCAGGTTAACAGCAACAAGTGCCAATGCAAGGCCTCACTCCAGGATTTCAGTCCGGATGTGCTGCACCATTTGATTCGACAGAGCGCTTTTCTTACTTATCCTTATCAGCGTTCTCATGGTCGTGGTCGTCCGCATGATCAATCTGGCTGCGAATTTCGCCGTTCGGCCATATTGAGCTATGAACGTTCACATATGTTTTCCCGGCCCGGATGGCTACGATCAATTCATCGAGTTCCCCCGCGCTGATGCCTTGACCCGTAGGTCCAATAACGTCGGCCGCGGTGATCGTCCCCGTAATAGTTGCAGGCGGGCTAGGGCACGGCTGGGTTCCCGCTGGGCCATTGCCCAGATTTGAGCAGAGAAACGCGCTGATGCCGCCATTTACTCCCGCCTGGCCCAGATGGATGTGCGCTTGCGTTACAGTTCCCTGAAGATCAGAGTAGCTCAGCGAATAAGCTATTTCTGTTTCGGCTTTGTCGATGCGAGCGCGAAATTCGCCATTGCCGGTCGTTGAGATGGCCGGAACCTCCTCAAACCCACTTAGAATTTCTCTGATTCTCTTGAAACCTCCATCGGCGAGTACTACCGCCACTGTTACCAGCAAAACCATCACAGCTCCTACCGCAACTTTCCTTTTCATTTTTTTCGCCTCCTCAAATGGTTTGACTCTTTTCACGTGCTGCGGAAGTTGATATCGGCCCTTCTCTTATTGGATCTGAGGTGAACACGCTTTGCCCGCAAGCGACGCGACGATGTGGAAAAAAACAGATTCAGAACTGGATTCACCTACGAATGCACACTTCCAGCTTGTTCGAGACACGACTTATTCGAGCGCGGTTGGTCGACGTTTGGCGAACGTTGGGGGTTGTAGTCGCATTGTAGGGGAAGTAATCGGGGTGCTACGAAATCTGCAAGGATTATGCCAACACACATCCAAAAAGTGAGTTGTTTTAAGAGCCCGTTTTATCGCATCAGGACAGAGTTAGTGAGATAAGGAATTCCAACATTCGGAAAATTATCCGAGAAATTGAATCATTGCATTAGTGCAATGATCGATTGCAATTTCGATGCGGCGCGGGCGTCGATACAGGTCGAACTGCCGATGAAAATCACTTCGGGATTTCAAATTGCGTGATCAAGCCCGACCAGTAGGACTGCATGCAGAAGTTTGATCAGAAAAAATGAATATCGAAAGAGATACGGCCGCCAATGTTGGCGGCCTTAGTCTTGGAGATTTATGGTCGGGGCGA
>DASQKG010000470.1:0-20644 GCA_035630655.1 Pyrinomonadaceae bacterium | reverse complement strand
CTTCGGCTCGTTGGACCATCCGAAACATGGCCGTCGCAATCGTTCGCTGTTGGCGGGTGTGGTGGGCGGCATTGCTCACTATGGCAACGCGTTTGGAGTGGCTACGGTCGGCGGCGAAGTGGCTTTCGACGATGCTTACTCTCTCAATCCACTCGTAAACGCCTTTGCCCTCGGGTTGGTCAGGCAGGACCAAATCTTCTTCGGCAAAGCGACCGGGATTGGCAATCCTATTCTCTATGTCGGCGCGAAAACCGGACGCGACGGTATTCACGGCGCCACGATGGCCTCGGCGGAGTTTGACGAAGAAGCGCTTGAAAAACGGCCCACTGTGCAGGTGGGAGATCCATTCCTCGAGAAACTGCTTCTCGAAGCCTGCCTCGAAGCGATGCGTAGTGGAGCCGTGGCAGGAATACAGGACATGGGCGCGGCGGGACTTACTTCTTCGTCATGTGAAATGGCCTTCCGCGCAGGAACCGGAATTGAATTAGACCTGTCACTCGTGCCGCAGCGCGAGACGGACATGACCGCTTATGAAATGCTGCTGTCTGAATCGCAGGAGCGGATGCTAATCGTCGCCCACTCTGGGCGTGAACGGGAAGTGATCGACATATTCCGCAAGTGGGATCTTGACGCGGTCGTGATTGGGCGAGTGCGCGAAGGCGCAAACATGCGCGTGATTCATCAGGGCGAAACTGTGGCGGACATTCCGGTTTCGTTTTTGAACGATGAAGCGCCGCTGTATGAAAGGCCGATGCGCGGCCCGAGTCCCAAGGCCCAGGTCGCAAGTCCCGAGTCCCAAGATCAAAGCGCCAAGCTCAAAGATCAAAGTACAAAGAACAAGGGTCATAAGTTTGACGACGCGTTGTTAAAGCTATTAGCTTCCCCCAATCTGTCTTCCAAGCAATTCGTCTATCGACAATACGACCACATGGTGCGAACTAACACTGCCGTGTTGCCAGGCGCTGATGCTGCCGTCGTTCGTATCAAAGAAACGAGACGCGCGCTGGCAATGTCGCTCGATGGAAACGGACGTTACTGTGCCGTGGATCCTCGTGAGGGAGCAAAACACGTCGTGGCCGAGGCGGCCCGCAACGTCGTCTGTGTTGGTGCGCGCCCGCTCGCCGTTACTAACTGTCTTAACTTTGCTTCCCCGGAGCGTCCGGAAGTGATGTGGTCGTTTTCAGAAGTTATAGACGGCATGGCCGAAGCTTGCCGCGCATTCAACACACCGGTTGTTTCCGGTAATGTCTCTTTTTACAACGAGACTGAAGGTCGCGGTATTTTACCGACCCCTGTGATCGGCATGATTGGCCTACTGGAAGACGTGCGTCGGGTGGTGCAGCCAGGATTCAAAACTGAAGGCGACGTTATCGCGTTGCTGGGAACGACGAATAACGATCTTTCCATCAGCGAATACGCAGCCGTCCTCGAAGGCGCCACGACTGACGAGATGCTCGCAAACGGCACTCTGCCGAAGCTGGATCTTCAAATTGAGACCGCCGTGCAGACTGCATGTCTCGAAGCCGCGGAAGCGGGTCTGCTTTCGTCGGCCCACGATTGCTCCGACGGCGGGCTTGCCGTCGCGCTGGCGGAGAATTGTTTTTCCTCGCTCAATCGCTCGAACGTCGGCGCCGACGTTTTCCTGTCTGATGTGCTTCCTCCCGATGCTGCGCTTTTCAGCGAGTCACCATCGAGGATTATCATTAGCTTCCCCAAACATTCCCTTGCTCAGGTGAAGGCAATTGCCGAACGTGCGAATTGCCCCTTCAACGTCGTTGGTAACGTGGGCGGAAGCCGTCTTCGTATAAGACTTGGGGACGACGAAGTTGTTTCTGCTGAGGTTGGCGAACTGGAAAACGTTTGGCGCAGTTCCCTTTCCAAAAAGCTTGAAGCGGAAGTCATGGCCGCGGGCAAGGAATAGTCCAAATCTCTAGTGCCCCAAGGGGGCTACGTCAGTAAAGCCCAGGGTTGCCGCGCTTTGGCGGCTACCCTGGGATAAGTTGGCAAAAAGAATACTCAACCGCAACGCGGTTTCGTCAGTGCAGTCAAATACCGATAAGCAGCCGCAACCGCGTTGCGGTTGTGTTCAAGGCTTTCCTTTTCCCAGGGTAGCCGCCAAAGTGCGGCAACCCTGGGCTTTACTGACGTAGCCCCGTTGGGGCAATCTGCGGCATCCCATGCATCCCGTAATCTACCTCAACGAAGTGATGCTCGAAGCGACGAAGGCGCGCGTCGCACCGGTGTCCTCCGCAATGCTCTACGGCCGTGGAGTCTTCACTACCGTCGCTATCTACGACGGTAAACCATTCCTTTGGCCCAACCACTACCGAAGGTTAATGGACCACGCCGGGAAACTCGACATCAACCGCACCGAAATGAGCGAGAGCAGCCTCGGCGATGCGCTGGTAAAGCTGATCGCAGTCAACCAAGTGAAACACGGGCGCGCTCGCGTAATCTTGTTGGCGCGGAGTGGACGCGACGTCTGGAGGACAAAAAAGGCCGACACTCGCAAGACCGACATCTTGATCCTGACCGGCGAACCCCAGAAGGTCCCGGCCGCGGGAATGTCTTTGGCAGTCTCACCTTACCGCATCAATACGTTTTCGCCTCTAAGCGGAATCAGAAGCCTCAACTATTTGGAGCAGGTGCTTTCGTGGGAAGAGGCGCAAGCAAGAGAATTTGACGAAGCCGTCATGCTCAATGAACGTGGCGAGATTGTCTCCGCCACGATGGCCAACATCTTCTGGGTCAAGGACGGCACACTTCATACACCCGCCCTGAGCACAGGCGCCGTGGCGGGGATCACTCGGGCCGCAGTGATTGATCTGGCCGAGAAACAATTCATCCCGGTGATTGAAGGCGTCTATGAACTTGGCGATCTGACAGAGGCCGACGAAATATTTCTGACGTCGGCAAGTATCGCTGTGGCCCAGGTGACAACTTTCGACTTCCGGCAATACTCATGCACACCGCGGAGCATTACAGTCAGACTTGCCGATGCATTCAAGAAGTTGGTCACCCAAGCGTAAAGCAAACTGTCAGTTTGCTGTCTCTCTCATCTCAGACCGGGTTAGGGTTGGGAGGCTCGTCCCAAAGTTAGAGGTGGGGAAGGTGGGCATGAGCAGAGGTCAGAAGACAGAGGTCAGAGGTCAGAAACGAGCACCTAGCCTAAAAATCCCTGACTGCTACTCCATTTTTGATGCCACCCACTATTCATACGGATAGACCCGGGCAAGATTGTTAACCTATTGATTTCTGACCTCTGACTTCTGACCTCTGACCTCTGACCTCTGACCTCTGTTTTCAAAGACCCAGCAGCCTCTAGCATCCGGCGCTACCCGCGCTCGGTTCTGTAGTTGGATTCAAAACCCGGGTGCCAGCATGTTTACCATCAATGCCGGGTTCTGAATCTTTTGATTGCTCATCCAGGCATCTGCTTCCGCTATCAACTGCTGCCCACGCTC
Source organism: Pyrinomonadaceae bacterium (assembly GCA_035630655.1). GTDB lineage: Bacteria > Acidobacteriota > Blastocatellia > Pyrinomonadales > Pyrinomonadaceae > PSRF01. Next base: position 17,180 of record DASQKG010000470.1, on the reverse strand, counting down.
GCCCTCCGTTAGTTCACCCAAACGCCGTCGCGCCGCCGCAGCATAGAGACCCATGTCCTGGCGTTCAAAGCCGTCGATTGCTTCCTTCAGTTGAGTGAGCGTTTCCTTAACATCGCCGCGCTGATGCGTTATCGCGGCCTTTAACAAGGTCACCCAAGGCATGGCCCAGTCCATTTTTTCCTTCGCGATTTTCTGCGCCATCTTCTCAGCCACGGCCAAACGGCCTGGCTCATTCTCTACGAGGGCCGACGCTATCGCCGCCCGAGCGCGCAGATGCATTGCTGCTATCCTCAATATCTGAGTGCGAAGGAGGATCGAATGTTCGAGGGCATTCCACTGTCCCTCAATATGTCTCCACGCCACTTCAGCATCTCCAGTGTAGAGTTCAATGTGAACCAGCGCGTGCATTGACGTGTAGTGTTGGAGGTGGAAGCTTTCGTGCGACCAGGCCTTGAGTCCTTCGATCACCTCTGCCCTCGCGCGTGTCGGATCATCAGCCGCCAACCAGATCAGATTAAGACTAGTACGGAGGTCCACCGCCGCAAACAGGTTTCCTTGATCGAGTGCGGCGGCAAGGAGCACGGGCACACGCCGGGCGATCTCGGCCACCTGGCCGCGATACAGCATTGCGCTAAGCATGAAGCGGTTTGCAGTGGTTAGTTCCCAGGACACTCCGGTGCACTGATCTCGTAAAATGTCCGACGCGCGTTCGCAAAATTCGGCGGCCCTCTTCCAGTCGCCCATCAGATATGCGCCTCCGCCGACAGCCCAAGTCGCCAGCCCAACCGCGCGTGGATGGTTCAGTTTTGCCGACAACTCCTCGGCACGCCGGGCAATATCCAGATAACGTTTCCGGGCCGACCCGCCGCGCGTGGCAGTCTGCACCGCTTCAAACGCCAGCGCGCGTGCGACGCGGTTAGGTTCTCCCGCGCGCAGAGCCAGCAACAGGTGACGGCTTTGGAAATCCGCTCCCCTGATGAGATCTACGAATCCAAGTCCCGCAGTTACGCCCCAGCAGATGTCGATACGAAAGAGGTCAGACTCAGGGACCTCGCTGGCACTCCGCTCAGTAAAATCGAGGCCGCGCAGCCGAATTTGCATGCGCCTCAGGAGAAGCGAAAGCAGGGCGCGTTTTGGACCAGCAGGCAGCGTGAGACCTACAGCCGAGAGCACAGACTTGATCACGTCCAGGCCCTCGTTGATGTGCCCGCCCATTAACAACTGCTCGGCGGCCCGGCGTTTAAAATCGAGGCTGTGACTCGCGGATGTGATGGGAGCGAGCTCGAGAAAGGCCTGGGCTGCTTCAGCGGGACGCCCGGCGTTGGCCAGAGTTTCGGCAAGTCCGCGTTTGAGATCCACCAGCTCGGCGCCTTGCGCAGGCGCCAGTTCAAGTGCGCGCCGGTAAAAAGCCGCCGCTCGATCAAATGCCAGCGCGCTCGCAGCCTTTCTGGCTGCCATCGCCGCGTGAGTCGCGGCGCGCACTCTCTCCCCGGCGCCCATGTAGTGTTCGAAGAGCGCTTCGGGATCATCGATACCGCGGGCTTCGATGGCCTGGGCCATCCCGCGATGAATCTGTGTCGCCGTGGCCGGATCAATTTGCGAGGCGAGCGTTTCTCGAATGCGGTCGTGATACAGCTCAACCGCGTGGCCTTCACCGCCACTGCGCAGAAATTGGGCGGCCCGCAGCGAGCTGACTAGAGTTAACTCGTCACCGGATAAGCCGGTGGCTTGATAGACCACCTCAGGATTAATGGGACGCCCCGCCACCGCCAAAGTATTTAGAAACCGCCGTGCTCCCCTGGGCTGGTGCCGCAAACGCGCGTCAAGCATCATGCTGAGAGTTATGCCGCTGGTTGCCGTTTGATCGTTAGTCGCGGCATAGCGCGCAAGCTGTTCGAGCAGAAAAGGATTTCCACGCGCCTCTCGCAGTATGCCCTCTGTAAAAGGCTCAACCACGGCCGCGTGCACGCCAAGTAAATCCCGCACCAGTTTCAGTGATTCAGATTGCGATAAAGCATTGACCAACACTTCGCGACACGTGTTGCTGCCGACCTTTTCCAAAAGCGCGCCGAGGAAAGGCTTCGCTTCAACATCTTCACTGCGAAAGCTGGAGATGAGGAGGAGCGGCGGAGCGTCCGGCGGCCGCAAGAGGTCTTCGAGCAACATCGTGCTGTCTGCGTCAGACCACTGCAGATCGTCGATGTAGAGAATGAGCGGCTGCCGGTCAGAGATGCGACCGAGCAGCTCGCGCAACGCCGCAAATGCGCGACCTCTCAGAGCCAGCGGATCGGGAATGTCGAGGTCGCGTTGTGGCGCATTGAAAACACTTTCGACCTGATGCATGACTGGAAACAACCGAGCCAGCGCATTCACGTCCCGCGGCATCAAGCTTTCGGCTTTCGCTACACGCAACGACATCAAATACTTTGTCAGGCTGTCTACCACGCCATCGAGCGCTTTGTAAGGAACAGACTCGCGTTCATAGCAACGTCCTTCAAGGATGACGATCTCTTTCTCCCGCTCGCGCAGTCCAGCTAGAAAGTGGTGGGCCAGGGCAGTTTTGCCCATGCCTGAGCTTCCATGCAGATAAACCGTCGCGGTTTGACCCGTACGCGTGAATGCAAACGTATCCTCCAATTGCTGCAACTGTTGCTGGCGGCCGATGAATGGCGAGCTCTCCAAAAGTGGACTTGGCGGCGACGGAACGATGGTTGGCAGGAGACCGGTACTGGGCTGGCCGAGCATCTTCAGCACCTCTTGTCCAGTCGGCCGATCTTCAGGCTTGCGTCGCAACAGACGAATACAGAGCTTGTTTAGATCTCGCGGCACACCACGCAACAACTCAGACGGCGCCGGAGGATCGAAGTTCTGCTTGTTCATCATCACTTCGAAAAATTTGCCGGCGAACGGAAGTCGAGCTGTAAGCGATTGATAGAGAATCACACCAACGCTGTACCAATCGCTGGCCCTCGAAATAGGAAGTTGGGCGCCTTGCTCAGGAGACATGTAGTCGGGAGTGCCGGCGATACTGATGCTGTCGTGAAGGTCTTTGCCTGTGACTTCCGTGACCAGCCCGAAGTCCAGAATCACGACACGGCCTTCTTTAGTGACCAGCACGTTGGACGGTTTGATGTCGCGATGAAGTTTCCCGGTTTCATGTAGACCATGAAGGCCCTCCGCCAGTTGCCGGATAGCAGCCCTCAACCGCTCGAGGTCCAGACGCGATCTCGAGAGTGAGGTTTCTACCGGATACGGGTCCCCTGCATCTGCTTCGACGGGTTCAACTGTTATTTCATCCAACTGTCTGGTCTCAGCTTCGTAGTCAGCCAGCATCTCGTTACCCGGCTGCAGTGAACCCTTTCTCAGTGTCGAAGTCTTTGAGCTCTCTCCCTGCCGTGCGTGGTAGCCCGGTCTCACGTATTCGAGAAAATTTACGCCGTTAACCAGCTCCATCGTGAAAAACCAGAAATGCCCGTCAGCCATAAACTCATAAAGTCCAACGAGATTTGGATGAGAGACGTCGGCGAGCGAACGAAACTCCTGCTTGAAGCGTGAAATATGTGAGGCCTCGGCGCGAGTCAGCGTTTTGAGTGCAACAATCTTGTCCGTCTCCAGGTCGTGAGCTTCATACACGATCCCCATACCGCCGGATCCCAGCCGGCGGCGAATGCGAAAACGTTTGGTGCCGAGAAACTCGTTAGATGGCTGGCTCATTGCTTAGGGCGGAAACTTCGAAGCATGGCGCGTGTTGTAAGGTAGTATAGATCAGACTGATTCATAAAGATGACGAAGCCTGGCATCGGATGTCCTTCGTCACGCGGAGCGATTTCATTAAAACCGTGGCTTCAGCCCGGTGACCAGGAGTTAGGTTAGAAAATGGAAACCGTTTGAACGGTTTGCTTTGGAGCCGCCGAAACCGTTGGAAACGGTTCAGGGGATGTTCCCGATCTAATCACCGGGCTGAAGCCGCGGTGTGAATGAGATCGCTCCGCGAAGTGTGAGGCGCGCTCTCAATAGACACAATAAAACGCCTTATTCTGTGTTCTGATTCGCGCATTAACGGCGGCCCGTAAGAAAGGAATCTCAAGTGGACTGGCGTGTATTTCTAACTACCTTTGGCGTGATCTTTCTAGCCGAGATGGGTGACAAGACCCAACTTGCTGCGATGACTATGTCGGCGCAAACAAAAAAGCCGTGGGCGGTGTTCATCGGTTCAGCAATTGCGCTCACCGCGGTCTCGGCGATTGGTGTCGTGGTGGGAGGCGTGGTGGGAAACTACATTCCACTGCTCTGGATAAAGCGCGCCGCGGCAGTCGCGTTTATCGTGATCGGCGTACTGATACTGATGGATAAGTTTTGATGTCCGACACACTTTTAGTTTGTCGTTGCCTCGCGTAAGGCTATTTGAAATTCCGGGCCGCCCTGGCATAGAACGACAAACTAAAGGAAGCTCTGATTAAGTTGGTCATCATTTAATGAACTGCATCAGACCGTCTTTGTAGTCTGTTGGTTGCGGTTGCGAGACTCTCGACAAACTTAAAGTGTGTCGACACCCGGCGCCACTGCGGTCGGTTCTGTACAATCTTCGTAATCTGCAGATAGGCTCTAAACGGAGAATATTCATGCCGCAAACTCCCCATATAGAACGTCACTTCACCTCGAGCGAAGTCGTGCGCGACGCTGTCATTGGAATGGCAGATGGCCTAACCGTCCCCTTTGCATTGGCGGCGGGGCTCACGGCTATTAACTCCACCCGTATTATCGTCACCGCCGGTCTCGCAGAGATTGCCGCCGGCGCAATCGCGATGGGCCTGGGCGGTTATCTCGCCGCCAAGAGCGACGCCGAGCATTACGCCAAGGAACGCGAACGGGAGAAGCGGGAAGTCGCTGAGATACCGCATGAAGAAATGCGCGAGGTGGCGGAAGTGTTTGAAGAGTATGGACTGACGAAAGAACAAACCCAGCCGATCGTTGAAGCTTTACGTCTGCAGCCAAAGAAGTGGGTTGATTTCATGATGCGTTTCGAATTGGGTCTGGAGAAACCGGATCCCAGGCGGGCCATGAGAAGTGCGGTGACGATAGGAGGGGCGTATGCCGTCGGCGGTTTTATTCCGCTCGCGCCTTACATGGCGTATACCGATGTGACCACGGCGTTGCTATTTTCCATCGCAGTTACTTTGCTGGCGTTGCTGGTCTTTGGTTTTGTGAAAGGCCGCTTCACCGGGATGCGACCCGTGCGTAGTGCATTGCAGACCGCGTTCATTGGCAGCGCCGCCGCCGGCGCGGCGTTCGTGATTGCAAGATTGATCTCGGAGTAATCCGGTTCTGCTACTGCCCCAGCAGAACGCTCACTGTGTTGCTTTCCCCACTGCAAGCGACCAAATCCACTTTGCCATCCCCATTTAGATCTGCGACTGCGAAGTTCCATGTTCCCCTGCCGGTAGGGAAAGTCAACGACGGTGATCGCTTGAAAGAGCCACGACCATCGCCCAACATCATGCTCACACCTTCGCCCGAAGCGGTGATCACGTCCTGTTTGCCATCGTGATTCACATCCGCGAGAGTGACGGGAAAAGCGTTATGGCCAAAGTCGAATGGCGATCCGCTTACTTCGGTAAAGGCGCCACGGCTATCACCGCTGAGCACCGTCAAGTTGGCCATGTCATGATGAGTGACCACCAGGTCGCGGTGCTTATCTCCGTTGACGTCACCTATCGCGACAGACCAGGGCTCACCTGTACGCAATGGAATGTGGCTCACGCGAAAGCTGCCTCGACCATCATTAAGGAGCAGCGTCAAAGCGCGACTAAAGGGAAGTTGTTGGGCTCTCAAAGGCCCCGTCGCTGTGGCAGTTGCGATGATGTCGAGATGGCCATCGCCGTTTACGTCGCCGAGCGCCATCGGATATGGACTTGGACCAACAGCAAAGGTCGCCGGCGCACGAGCGAATCCCCCGCGCCCGTCTCCGAACGCGACCGACACATCGTTGTCCGTACTGTTGACGGTGGCCAGATCGAGTTTGCCATCCCCGTTTAGATCGCCCAGTCCCAGGCCATGCGTATGCGGCTGCTGACCTTGCTTCATCACGATGGGAGAATTCGGCGCCAGCGCCAGGGCGCCTTTGCCATCACCAAGAAGCATTGTTACTCCGTAACTGTCGTGACTAATGAAAGCCAGATCCAGGTTGCCGTCGCTATTCACGTCGCCCAAAGCCATTTCACCGGGGCCTTCCGATACCGTGATCTTATTCACGGCATCACTACGAAACCTCCCGTCGCCCAAACCAGGGAGCACCTCTAACGTTCGCGAACGTCCGCTTGCAATTACGAGATCCAACTTGCCGTCCTTGTTCATATCTCCGACCACAACATCGTCTGGTCCACCAGCAATTGCAATCGGCGACCCGGAGGCATGCGCGAATAACGGACGTTGCGGCCTGTCCACATTGGCGTCGCCCGCGTTACAAGATATGGACGGAATAGAAGCGATAGTCACCAGGAGGGACAGTACTGAAGCAGTAACGGCAAAGTTCATCAAGCTTTCTCCTTTCGAAGCCGGTCGAATAGACAGATTCAACTATTGGACGGGTGAAAGCTCGTTTTTCTTCCGTACCGGAGTGGTTTGTTTAGCGTTCTGACTGCGATGTAATTTAGGAAGAATCTGTTCGTGTTGTTTCGTGTAAATTCGTGGATCAATTTCTTATCGATCCGAAATCACGATCCACGAATCACACGAAATGACACGAATAAAACGCTAAACAACGAATGTGTAACCCGGATCCAACTTCTGGTGGGCCACTAGGATCTCATGAATATTGTAAGGATGAGTAGGTTTGCCGGATAACTTATTGCGCAGCACCTGAAAGATGTGCCCGAGTCCTCCGGCGTCATCGATGTCGATGTCCGCAACACAATCATCACCCTTCATAAAGAACGTCAACTGCAAGTTTCCATAATTGTCCGGCGTCTTGAAGCTTCCGGCTGATGAGAAGCCTGGCGGCGGGTGATGCAGACTGCCGTCGACCTTATCAAAGAGACCTTCTGCTTCGCTGTTCCGGACCTCCTCACGCAGCTCCTTCGGCACGACACAGAAAAACCGATCACCCCTGAGCTCATTCAGCGTCTGAATGTATGAAAGAACTGTCCTTCCGTTGGTGAGCGGCGTGGCTCCCGACTTCACTGCGATGTTAAGCAATCCTGCTCTCCGAATATCGTCGAGTGCGTTATAGAGATCGGTGCCTGTCTTTCCTACGAACGAGAGGACTTTGTCACTGTTCTCCAACACGGTCCGGAGGTCGTCGGATAATTTCTGATACGAAGGAAAGTTGACCTTCTTTACCTTTCCCGGATCGATGGGAAAAGTAAGCGACAGCGGAGTGATCCCGCTCGCCTTCATATTGATGAACTGACTTACGTATTGATAAGAAGGAGGATCAACCTCGATTCTATACAAGCCTTGAGGAGTACCGCGTAGGCCCGTGATTTGAACCTTACCCGTGGCATTCAAACTGGCCTTATTAGTCTCACTCAGGACCTGGTGACGGAGAATAACGTCAACTTTCTCTCCAAGAAATTTCCCGTAAACATTCAGTAGCTCGAGCTGTAGTTTCACTTCGGCTGCCATCGTCTCCTCCTTTCAAAATGAGCCTCACGTTAATGAGGGGTCCCTGTATTCCATCAGCTGTTCTAAATCAAGAACTCGCGCGGAAGATTCTGGTAAAACGTGAGCCACTCAGCGGGTGGTGTCCTAGCTTGAAGTAGCTCTCTGTGCAAGCTGCACAGAGACAATTAGAGACAAACTACTCACTCAGCGTCCGTCCTTCACGATGCTTTCAGCGATCCGTTCGCTGAGCGCGGCGATTGTCTTAGAAGGGTTGTGCCCGACCGGCGCGGGCATGATCGAACCGTCTGCCACATAGAGATTGCGATAGGCGAAGCTCTCGCCAAACTGATTCACGACGCCGTCCGCCGGCGACGATCCTAACGGGACGCCGCCAAGCGGATGCGGCGTGATGAACGCGTCCGGGTTTTGAATGATCAGCTTCACTCCAGTCTTTTCGGCCAGCTTGCGATGTACCTCCTGGATGCCGTCGAGGACTTTCCGGGCCCCGCTCGTCTTCCAATCGAGACGCAGCTTGTAATCTCCAAACCAACCAAAAAATTCTTTCTCTACCTTGAACTTTCCGATGGGTTGGTCACGTCCCTGTGCGAACCAGGGCATGAGGTTGTCAAACGGCTGTTGCAGCAGTCCGCGATAGAGTTGACCCAGCGCGGCCGCAAACTTTTGCGCGTCGCCGCTCGGGTTCTTTAGGTTCTCCTGATATTGGACCAACAGGTCGGGGACGCCGCCGTCTTCAATCATGAAGCGACTGCCTTTGTAATGGTTGTCGCCGAAGAAACGTATTCCAGCCGTGATGGTTGGTCCACGCGAGGGATAGACCTTGCGATCGTGAAACGCCGGACTCAGGTAATTTGCATTGGTGCACCAATGCGAGCCGAGCAGCTTGCCAAAGTTAGGAAGAGTCTTGTGTTGTTTCTGGCAACGCAAAAGAAGTTCGGTTGAGCCGATAGAACCGCCTGAGACTACCACCAGACGTCCTGTTACTGAACCTGGCTTGAGTTTACCTTGCTCGATGCGTTCAAAATGGACGCGATATCCTCCACCAATCGGCTCGATGTTACGGACGATGTGCAGCGGGCGTACTTCAGCGCCTTTCTTCTCCGCGCGCGGAATGTAATTGAGCGCGAGTGTATTCCGCGCTTCGACCGGGCAGCCGAGGACACATTGTCCGAGGTGAACGCAGAACCCCTGTTCAATCCCGTCAGGGTTCGGTGTCATGACGCTATCTTCGGCGCGAGGAACACGCGAGGCGTCGTAAGAGTAGGTGACTTCAAACTTGATGTTGAGATCAACTTCGTCGTATTGCGCGGCAAAGCCGGCCAAGAGCGCCGCCTCCTTCAGCAGCTTGGTACGATTCGAATGTTGATTGGCGGGAATCCTGCGGGGATGAAGCACATCGCTGACCCTTTGGTAGTAAGGCGCGAGCACCTGGTAGTTGATCTCCGGCGGCCAGCCCGCCTTGAAGAAATCTTCGTGAGCGTCGATGACTACGTTTGCGAAGTGTAAGGAGCCTCCTCCGACACCCGCGCCCGCAACCGTGCCTATCTTGCCGTGCAGACGGATGTCGAGCCAACCATTGGTCTCGGCAGGACGGCCCTCATTCCATAGCCAGTCCTTTTGAGTAACGCTGGGATACTGGTCGCGCACCCAGCGCCGTCCACGTTCGAGGACCAAAACCTTGTAACCTCCTTCGGCGAGTCTGAGGGCCGAAACTGCTCCACCGAAACCACTACCGATTATTACTACGTCGAAATCTGTGGCCACGAGTCACCTCCTTCTTGGAAACATGTCAAAAAAGTCCTTATTTTTGACAGGTTTCATTTCGCTATCTGCGCGTCGCAGACGAGCAAAGCTACTCGGTTCTGTAACAGCGGCTTCACATCGTTTATTGCTGTTCAAGCAACTAAGTTCGGTTTTCATAGCTCTTGCTCATGCTACCCAAATTTCGAGTTTGAATCCGAACGTATGGAACAGCGGTCAACCGGGCTGATTTAGCGAGTTTTTGCGAGGAAGCAGCTCGTGAGAATTCAGCCGTTTCAAGGACGCGGGGACGATATTCCCGCGGTCAAAAAAAGTCAATGGCATTACGGAGCAGGTAAAAACGCAAATGGGCCTGGGAGCCAGGCCTGCTGCTTCCTCTTCCAAAACATTCCCTGGCCAACTGCGTATACACTACCCGCATCTGCTTTCAAACAAACTTAGGAGAACCTTAATGCAATCGTTTCCAGTTAAATACTTACTTCAGCGCGCCCTGCTGGCAGTGCTGCTGTCCGTTTCCACTCTGGCAGTTTCCACACTGCCCGTACGCGCATGGCAACAGGGCGCGGCTGCTACGGCCGCTGCGAAAACAGCAACACTTACAGCGGCCGAGAAAAAGGCGGCGGATCGCGTTAAGCTTGAAACCATACGTGAGCTCACCACCGCGCTCAGCTCGCCGGAATTTGAAGGCCGCGGCACAGCACAGCCGGGTGCAGACAAAGCTGCGAATTACCTGGCAGCTTACTTCGCCAAGCTGGGACTAAAACCGGCGGGCGAAAACGGCACGTATCTGCAACCTATTAAATTCAGATCGGCGGGCGTCATGGCCGAGTCGTCCGTGAAGGTAGGCGACGTTGCCCTCCAACACGGACCGGATTATGTAGTGCTCCCGCCTTACTCTTCCGAAAAAGTGGATGCGACGGGCGGCGTCGTGTTTGCCGGCTACGGAGTAGTGTCCACGGATTTGAAGCGTGACGATCTGGCGGGTCTTGATTTGAAAGGCAAGGTGGTTATCATTCAGGGCGGACAGCCGGCCGGTGTGGACGCCACCGCATGGCGCCGAGCAACTAATCCGCAGGCACGGGCCATGAACATTTTTGGCAAAGGTGCATTGGCCATGATCGTCGCCGGCGCCGGAACACAGGCACAGCCTTACTCCACTATCGCCAACTACCTCTCACGCCGGCGCGTGACGCTCGCCTCAGCGCCGGCAATGATGTTTAAAGTTCCACCGGTACTTCTGGTTAGTGATGCTGCTATGGACAAACTCTTCGCCGGCAGCGAAACGACCTATGCGCAAGTCCTGGAGAAAGCGAAGACCGGTGAAATGGTTTCTCGCGACCTCGGTAAAACTGCAACTCTGGCGTTGCGGTTCAAACTCGAAGAAGCCCCAAGCAGCAACGTAGTGGCGGTGATGGAAGGTTCTGATCCCAAACTGAAGGAAGAAGCGGTCGTGTTCACGGCCCACTACGATGCCTACGGCATTGAAGGCGGCAAAATCTATCCGGGCGCGGCGGACAATGCACTTGGGACGGCAACGATCGCCGCCATCGCTGAAGCCTTTACCAAGGCGTATCCGAAACCCGCATCGCGGCCGCGCAGGTCAATAATCTTTCTTGCAGTGACCGGAGAAGAGTATGGCTTGTTTGGCGCCGAACATTGGGTAAGACATCCGACATGGCCGCTCGACAAAGTTGCTGCGAATATCAACTTCGATGGCATCGGCACCGAAGTTTATGGCCCTGTGAAGCGCATTGTCGGCTTTGGCGCCGAGCATTCCGATCTGGGCCAGGTCTTTGAAGACGTCACTGTGGCCACGGGTAACATCGTCACACCGGATCCGATGCCTGAAGAAAATGCTTTCGTCCGATCGGATCACTACGCGTTTGTGAAGCAGGGTGTGCCGGCGTTGATGTTGCTGGGCGGACCTGACGGGGATGTTGCGATTTGGATCCCGCGCGCGAGGAAGTGGCTCGAGACTGACTATCACTCGCCCAGCGACACAGTGAAGCCCGATTGGAACTGGACTGGACCACAAACGTTGGCCAAGGTTGGGATGATCATCGGCCTGCGCGCGGCCAACGCTGACGCCATGCCGGCGTGGAAGTCGACCTCACCGTTCAATAAACCGCGGAGCGCGGCTAAGGCGGCGACTGCGGGGCAGTAACCTCAGCATCAAGGCGGTAGTTCAGAGTTCAACCTTTAGGTTGTGTCTTTTGCGAAAGAGCAACCTAAAGGTTGAACTGTTGAACTACCGCCTTCTAGCGCCAGGTGACGAGCTGCTCACTACAGGCAACTCAACTTGGGATTAAACGGAAAGAACAGTCCTCTTGGATTATCCCTCCAGGCCCAGACATGCAAGTCGTAGTGCCACGGTTCTCCGGGGCCGTGGCCGGGCATTGGGCCATCAAACGTTTGGCCGAACAGTGAAGGAGCGGGGTTGTCGATCACGGGCGGTGGGTTATTGGACGCTCCGAACCAGGGAACGCCGTTCGAAAAGACGGGCGTAACATATTCCAAGCCGACGAGTCTGATCTTCCCATCGTTCTGTGGAAGGTAGAGCAATGCCTCGGGCCGGGTCGCGTCTACGGAGGGGTCAGCCAGGCGAGCGGGGTTAATGTAGTGGATGCCCATTGCGCCGAGGCCCGGCACCTGGACACATTGAAACGTGGAGATGAAGCCATCCTCCAGCGCTTTGCTTTCGTTGTGGTATTGAGCTGTGGCAGCTCTGGCCGCGGTTAGTTGTTCCTGACAGTCGTCATCGCATTCACGGCCGGCTTGCGCCGTCGGATTCAAGATCGGAGTCAGGCTGACGCTGCAGATGAAAAGCGCCAGCATAACGACAGCCAGAATGGAGCGTTTAAGGGTGTTCCTATTTGTTTTGATAGACATGAGGTTTCTCCTTTCGGGGTTGAGAACAAATTGAAAGTTGTCCGAGAGACACAGTCTCTCGGGTTAAAGCCTTGGTTGACGTCTCTGCCAGAACCGCTCTTCCTGCGTCGACGGAGGCGGCAGGTCGCAGCAAACTAGCGCTGCGGGTTCGCGACTATTTGCGTGTTCTGAAACGCTGCGATCCTCCAGCCCTGTTTCTCCCTGGTCATAACCATAGTCATGAATGCGTCGCTCACGAGTTCCCTCTCGTTCGCTGGAGCATTCCTGTGTCCGGTGACATGGACGACAGCCACTTCAGGCCGAAGAAAGCGAATCTTTTTTATCGACAGTCTAAGGGTCGTGTTTTTGAAGACGGTATTGAGGATCTGCTGGTGCACTTTCTCGATTGCGGTACGCCCCTGAATATAAATGCCGTTGATGACCACATAATCCGCGTCCGGAGCGAAAGGCTTTGCAAACAGCGCCCCTTGTTTTGTATTCCATCCGGCTTCCATCTGTCTCACGTTTTCGCGGATGGCCGCTTCATCCTCTGCGTGGGTATTTACGGCACGCACCTGTCGGGCCGAGATGGTGAATACACACAGCGTGAAGCCTGCGAGGATGGTCAAAAATCTGATGCTCATAGATGTTCTTTTCACTTTTTCTCTCCGGTGAATTCCGCACGGGACGGGGTCATATTGTTGGTGTTCTCCTGATGATCTCGCGGGTAGAAGTTCCGGGCCCGTCAACCGCAGGTTGAAATTTCTCTCTCCGCTCACTTCTGGAAGCGCTGAATCAAATAAAAAGCGGCCACCCCGGGATTGATTTTCTTTTCTGGTCTCGCCGGGCAACGGTGATAGAATCCGCCCCGCTATTCAAAACACTCACTTGCCCGGGGGAGCGTCCAATGCCCACCATGTCGCCGCAGGAGGTAACCCGGCTGCTCGCTGAGTGGGGCAGAGGCGACAGGGCTGCGCTCGATAAGCTCTTCCCGCTGGTCCATGACGAACTGCGCCGCATCGCCAGCCGCCAGATGAAGAAGGAGCGCGGCGGCCACACGCTGCAAGCCACGGCGTTGGTCAACGAGGCGTATCTCAAACTCGCCGGTCGCGAAGGTTTCGAGTGGCACGACCGTGCGCACTTCTACGCCGTTTGCTCGCAGGTGATGCGTCACATTCTGATAGACCACGCACGCGGCCACGCACGCGACAAGCGCGGCGGTGGAGCGATCCAGGTTTCCCTAAATGAAGTTGCCGTAATGCCGGCGGAGCAAGCTGGTGACTTCGTGGCGCTTGATGAAGCACTCCGCGCCCTCGAAGCTATTGACCCGCAGAAAGGGAGGCTCGTAGAGCTCCGCTATTTCGGAGGTTTGAGCATCGAGGAGACGGCAGAAGTATTAAAGATTTCTCCGAGGACAGTGAGGCGTGAATGGCGGCGAGCGAAGGCCTGGCTCTATCGCATGATTTCCGAAGGAGATGGAGATGAAACCCGACCGTTGGCGAAAGGTTGATGAGCTGTTTGAGGCCGCCCTCGAGCGCGACCGCGCCGAGCGGGCCGCGTTCCTGGACCAGGCCTGTGGCGCTGACGCCGACCTGCGCCGTGAAGTCGAGAAGATGCTCAAGTGTGACGAGCAAGCCGTGGATTTCATCGAAGCCGACGTTTTCAATCTTGCCGCTGGTTTGATGACCGGAGAAACAGAGCATCTGCCGCCCAGGCAAGCGGTTCGCGAAAAGAGAAGATCGTCCGGCAGGTCGCAGCCTTCCTTTAATTCAGACTCGATCGACGACGCCAGATTCATACCAGGTGACGTTCTCGCGGAACGCTACCGGATCTTCGGTCTTCTGGGCCGCGGCGGAATGGGCGAAGTCTATCGCGCCGACGACCTCAAGCTGAAACAGCCGGTAGCGCTAAAGTTCCTGCCGGAGTCTCTCACTGCAAACGGCGCCGCGCTGGCGCGCTTCTACAAAGAGGTAAGCGTCGCCCGTCAGATTTCTCACCGGCACGTCTGTCGCGTCTATGACGTCGGAGAGTACGAAGGGCAGCACTTCATCTCGATGGAGTTTGTGCGCGGCGAAGAACTCTCGTCGCTCCTCAAGCGCATCGGTCACCTGCCGCAGGACAAGGCCGTCGAGATCGCGCACCAGCTCTGTGCTGGTCTCGCCGCCGTGCACGAGCGAGGCGTGCTACACCGCGATTTGAAGCCCGCGAACATCATGGTCGACGAGCGGGGCGACGTGCGCATCACCGACTTCGGCATTGCGGCGCTGGCGGAAGAAATCGGCCCACGCGAGGCGATGAGTGGGACTCCCGCCTACATGTCGCCCGAACAGCTCGAAGGGCAAGAGCTGACCAATAAGAGCGATATCTACTCGCTGGGCCTGGTGCTTTATGAAGTCTTCACCGGCAAGAAGGCTTTCGAAGCTTCGAGTTTGCCGGAGCTGCTTCGCCTGCGACGGAGCGACACCACGCCTACCAGCCCAGCGCAACTCGTTCCAGACCTGGACCCGCTCGTCGAACGCGTCATCTTTCGCTGCCTTGAACGAGATCCTGCGAATCGTCCGGCTTCAGCGCTGCAAGTCGCGGCTGCGCTACCGGGCGGCGACCCGCTGGCTGCTGCACTCGCCGCCGGCGAGACTCCTTCGCCGGAAATGGTTGCCGCGGCGCCGAAGGAAGGCGGGTTGCGACCCGCCGTCGCCGTCGCGCTCCTCGCTTCCCTGCTCGTGATGATAGGTATCGCCTGCTTTCTTACCAAAGAGATGATGTTGTACCGGAAAGTCCCGCTGAACAAGTCGCCCGAAGTTTTACGCGACCGCGCCACCGAACTAGTCAAGAAGCTCGGCTATACCGCGCCGCCCGCCGACAGCGCTTACGGCATGGGCATGGACCGGGCATATCTAAACTACGTGCGAATTACGGACCCCTCTCCCTCGCGTTGGGAGAGAGTAAGAAGCGGTCAACCGGCGGCGATCTATTTCTGGTACCGCCAGAGTCCCCGCCCATTCGACGTGGCGAATAGCGGATACGTGTCAGAGCGCACTCCCGCGCGAGACTTCGCCGGGATGACCACAATGACGCTGGACACGCTCGGGCGGTTGCGCTCCTTTTACGCAGTGCCGCCGCAAAGAAGTTCAACGGCGGCAGACTCTGCACCGCCTGATTGGTCAACGCTGTTCACGGAGAGCGGGCTGGACTTGTCAAAGTTTCAACCCGTCCCGTCCACGTGGACTCCTCCTCATGAGTCAACGGCCCGGGGCGCGTGGGAAGGATCGTATCCGGATCAGCCGGAATTCAAGATAAATGTCGAAGCGGCCCTGTATGAGGGAAGACCTGTTTATTTCGAGATCATAGATCCTTGGGATCAACCACTCGAGCCGCAAGCGTCTTTAGGGAGCATTCGCGGCCGCGCCATCCTCGGTCTTCTGCTCGCTATCTTCATCATCGTGATGTGCGGAAGCGTGCTTCTAGCCTGGAGAAATCTGCGGCAGGGTCGCGGTGACCGCAAAGGCGCGTTTCGCGTTGCTGCCTTCGTGTTCGTCGCGCTGTTTGTCCGGTGGCTGTTCGCAGGCCATCACGTACCGACCGTGAGTGAAGCGCTCAATCTAATCTCCAGCGTCCAGAGCGCGCTGTTCTGGGCGTTCTTTTGCTGGGTTGTCTATGTCGCGTTCGAGCCGTTTGTCAGACGGCGCTGGCCGGGACGGATCATTTCATGGAACCGCCTCCTGGCTGGAGGGTTCCGGGATCCGCTCGTCGGGCGCGACCTACTCATCGGCGCTGTCTTCGGGGTCGCTATCCTTCTGAGCATTCACTATCTCCCCTACCTCATCCCGGCATGGTTGGGATACCCACCTGGAGTGCCGTGGTTCGATTTTCCCGCGACGCCTTTGCTGGGAGTTAGGTCGTTTGGGAGCGGCATAATTTCACAGGTATTCGCGAGTCTCATGCAGGCATTCATTCTGCTGTTCTTCCTGTTTCTGCTCTACATCATCCCGCGTAAAGAATGGCTTGCCGCGGTTGCCCTCTGGTTGATCACGACTTTAGCTTTGGCTCTGATGACGAACAAAACCCTTGTCGGCGTGGCGTTCGTTAGCCTCAGCGCGTTCCTGATTGTCTGGGTTCTGTACCATTACGGGTTGCTGGCGCTAATTTCGGCGCTGTTCTTCAATCACCTGATCGTCTTTTACCCGATCACGTCCGACTTCTCGGCCTGGTATGCAGCGGATTTCGTGCTGGCCCTGCTTATCTCGCTCGCACTCGCCGTTTTCGGCTTCTACACTTCGCTAGCTGGTCAACCGTTGTTTCGCGGCGCATTCCCAGACGACTGAAAAGTCCGCGACCCGCGGACGACCGCCCATCCCGGTCGCTATGGCTTCCGGTTCTGATACCGCTTCACCCTTGATTTGCCGCAGGACAAGGCCGTCGAGATCGCGCACCAGCTCTGTGCTGGTCTCGCCGCCGTGCACGCCGTGGCCGGAGCGCTGCTTGCGGCGGTGTTCGTCGGCCTCGCGCTCGTCATGCTAGCGTCGGGCAAGGTGGCGCTGCACCGCCTCATCCCGCTCAAGAAGTCGCCGGACGCACTCAAGGAGCGCGCCGACGAGATCGCGCGCCGGGTGGGATACGACGCGCCGCCTGCAGACACCGCGCACGGGTCCTCACTCGACGGAGAGCACTTGCTTCACCTGCGCAACCGCGACACATCCCCGGATCGCTGGAACAGATTGGCGACGGGGCAACCGCCGGTCGTCAGCTTCTGGTATCGTCATCGATTCAACAGACTTTCATCGTCGCCTTCATCTTGCTCTTCTTCACTATGCTGCTGCGGAACAAATGGCTGGGCGTCGCCGCCGGCTGGCTCCTTCTGGCCGCCCTCTCGGTGTTAGCCGGGGAAAGCAGGGCGCCTGTCGGCATGTTGGTCAACGCCCTGATTCCCCCCA
>DASQKG010000469.1:0-30301 GCA_035630655.1 Pyrinomonadaceae bacterium | reverse complement strand
GTAATCCTGACAAAGGTTGAAGACATCAAGGTGCAAGTCCGGTGTAGATCCGGATTCAGCTTTTTCTGATTGTCTTTGAATATTGCGCCACGACGCGGAGAACATCGAGGACGAATGCGTTTTTCCAGTCGATGAGGATTTCTTATCGCGAACCGTTCTGCTCGAACCTTCGCCGCGCTGTTCGAGTAAATAACGCGTCCATGCTCGTCGCATTACTACTTCGCGCGCTGACAAAGCCACGAGTAGCACTACGCTTGCCGCTAAACCCGCCGGCAGCCAGGGAGCTTCGTCACCACTGCTGACGAGCATCCACCAAAGTCCCAGAAACAACGTAAACGCGGCTACCGATGCCCCGAGCAGATACCCAGAGCTGGACGGCATCCGTGCTCGAGAACCGCGCCCTTGCGACGACTCCCCGGAGTTATGCGCCTGCCGCACGTTCCTGGGGAAAAAATCATTCGCTGAGTGATTACCCAATTGTGATTCTCTGAAAGTTAAATGAAGCCGTGCACAGAGTGGCGGGGGCTATTGAAAAAGCCGCGCCTCGGAAACGTTAAAACGGCACAATAGTCGGCTTTTTGCTATTCTGCTGTCAACACAGAATCACTCAAGATCGACGACTATTAGTCAGGACGGTAAAAATAAGAATGAATAAGGAGTTTGCAACAAAGACTGTGCTTGTGACCGGCGCAACATCCGGTATCGGTAAGGCGGCTGCTTTACGTTTTGCGCAAGCCGGCGCGAATGTGGCGGCAGTGGGCCGCAATGAATCCGCACTCCTTGAACTGGAAAGCGAAATGGGAAAACTGGGTGTGGACTTTCTTGCCATTCGCGCCAATCTTGCCGACAAAACAGAATCTGAAGATGCCGTGCAATCAGCGATAAACCATTTCAAAGGCCTCGATGTACTTGTGAATGCGGCGGGCCACATTTCGACGGGCACCATAGAAACCACTACGCTCGAAGCGTATGACGCCATGATGAATATCAATCTGCGGGCTGCTTTCATACTCATGCAGAAAGCTGTCCCGTCTTTGATTGAGCGCCGTGGCAACGTGGTGAATGTGTCCAGCGTTACCGGACTGCGTGCCTTTCCCGGTGTGCTCGCTTATTGCGTTTCGAAGGCGGGGCTGGATCAGTTAACTCGCTGCGCGGCACTCGAGTTGGCAACGAAAGGCGTCCGCGTGAACGCCGTGAATCCAGGTGTGGTGATTACAGAAATCCATAAACGCGGCGGGATGAGTCAGGCCGACTACGATGCCTTCCTCGAACACTCGAAAGGGACTCACCCAATCGGCAGGGTTGGCGACGCTTTCGAAGTAGCGGAACTCATTTACTTCCTGGCTTCGGAGAAAGCGTCCTGGATCACCGGCGCGACGTATTCAATTGACGGGGGACGGGCTCAAACCTGTGCCCGTTAGACCTAACCTGGTGATCATCCACAGATTACGCGGATTGCTATATACTCGGCGGCGTTTATATCGCTTTGAAATAAATCTAGCGAACATCAATGTCGCATCATGAATAATCCGTCCCCCTACAATCCCAATCAAAACCTCGGTGCGACTATCGCGTTTAGGCCCAGGAAGAGCGTGGGCGCGATCAAGATTATTTTCGGCATCATCGCCGTTCTCGTTGCCCTTTTTCTCGGACTACTGGTCCTACTCTTGATTGGCTTCGAAACTGGGCCAGTCGCCTTTCTCATGGGCTTGGTCACCGCAACTTTGCCGCTGCCGATCTACCTCATACTCGTGTTATGGATCGATCGTTATGAATCAGAGCCGTATTGGATGTTGGCTACCGCTTTTTTCTGGGGAGCGTTAGTGGCGGTGTTCTTCGCTTTCGTGATCAATACCGCAAGCGGCCTGGCCGTCGCCATGATGACTGAGGACGCGCGAGCCGGCGATACTTTCGGCGCGGTGATTTCCGCGCCTATTGTCGAAGAGACTTCGAAGGCGCTCATCCTCTTTATTTTCTTTTTCTGGAAGAAGGATGAATTCGACGGCGTGATTGACGGAATAGTTTACGCGGCAATGGCCGGCCTTGGTTTTGCGATGACCGAAAATATTCAGTATTACGGCCGGGCCGCACTGGAGGAGGGTGGCCTGACTATTGTTTTTTTTCTACGTGGAACGATCGCCCCTTTCTCGCACCCGTTGTTTACAAGTATGACTGGAATTGGTCTCGGTCTGGCGCGTCAATCTCAATCCATGGCGGTGAAAATCATTACTCCCATTCTGGGCCTCGGGGCCGCGATCGCCATGCATACGATCTGGAATGGTTCGATTTATCTTTTCGGCGGGCCGGGTTTCGTTTTCATGTATGTGCTGATAATGGTCCCGGCCTTTTTCCTGATGTTTGTCGTAATCGCACTTGCCCTTCGTCGAGAAGGTCGTCTGGTAAAAGAGTTTCTCACTCCGGACTTCCACGCGGGGTTACTGACTCAGGAAGAGTATGACCGCCTCGGCACAATTCGTGGGCGCATGGGATCTTCATTCAATGCACTTTCGAAAGGCGGGTTGAAGGGCTGGCAAGCATGCAGACAACTCAATCAGACAGCGAGCGAACTGGCTTTCCATCGAAGTCGGATAGCTCGAGGCATTTCCTCGCAGGATGCACATGAACGGGAAGCGGCTTATCGCACGGCCATGCAGGATTTGCTCAGGCGATTGCGCACCCCTTAACGGTAATGCAGGACGAACAAAATTCACCTAACTGACTGCTCTTGACATATACTAACCGCGCTACTAATCGCCAGGGAGCGAAGGCCGTTTACCCCCAAACTGACCAGTGAGAATCCAACTCCTACCGAGCACTTTTGATAGTCAGGGTCATGCAACCTTAGAACAACGTCTGACCTGTTTTCTCATCGACGAACGTGTGGCCATCGATGCCGGCAGCATTGCGCTCGCACTGTCAGGCGACCAGAGAGAAAAGGTGCGCGACATTATTGTCACCCACCCTCACATGGACCACATCGCCAGCCTGCCAATCTTCATTGACGATCTTTATCCGGTTCTGACGACGCCGATGCGTGTTTACGCAACGCAGGAAGTGATCGATCTTTTGGAGCGCGACATTTTCAACTGGAACGTGTATCCGAGGTTCTCTGAGCTCAGGAACGACTACGGGCCGGTAATGGAATATGTGCCGATTCCAATCGGCGAGGAGTTTAAGGTCGCGCACCTCACAGTAACTGCGGTGCCGGTCAATCACATCGTGCCGACCGTGGGGCTGGTGGTGGGGGACGGAAAAAGTACCGTCGCCTTCAGCTCTGATACGTACGAAACTGATGAGTTTTGGAAAACAGTAAACCGTGCGAAGGACATGCACGCTCTTCTCATCGAAGCCTCGTTTCCCGATTCGATGGGCAAACTCGCCGAAGTTTCAAGACACTTCACCCCGTCTTCGCTGAAGCGCGAGTTGGGTAAGTTGAATCATAACGGACTGGACATTCTCGCGGTCCACATCAAGCCCGCCTACAGACAGACGATCATCGATGAACTTAATGCGCTGGGTATTCCGGGCTTGGGTGTGATGGAACCCGGTCGGACTTACGAATTTTAGTTTAAATGTCCGAAGGTCCGGGCTCAACGGGGCGACTTTGAACAGTTAGAGGTCGGGAAGAATGGTTTACCCCCGGTCATTGAATGCTACGATCCTGAGCGAGGGCAAGCCCGCCTTCCCAACCTCTAACTGTTCACAGTCGCCCGTTGAGTTTGGGCATTCGTTACTGAAGTCAGACTTATTTCTCGAACTCGTTCTGTGCGTGCTCCCCTTCAACTTCATGCAGCAACACTCGCCCGCTGGGCAGAAGCTCTTTGACGTGAGCTGTCCTCTCTTCTCGATCACGACCCGGCATCAGCTCGGCTCGGAACGTTACGGTCATTCCCGGCCTGGCCCAAACGCTGTGAGGGTTATCGTAACCTCGCTGTTGTTTAGCTCCCATTGATTTTCTCTTTCTTAAGAAGACGCCGGTGCCCAGTGCCCCGGCAGCGAAAGCCAAGCCGCCCAGCACACGTCTTGTCGTTTTGTTCATTTAACACCTAGTGCGCGACGACTTCACACAGCGGGTCAAGTCGAGCAGTTATGGTGGGGAGACCACTGAGTGCTCTGTCTGCGTTGATTTGAGTAAATTGCGCCCATTCGCCCGGTACATTTGCTTCGGCGAAAACTGCCTCTACCGGGCATTCGGGAACACATGCATCACAGTCGATGCAAGTTTCGGGATTAATAACCAACATATCGTCATCAAGATGAAAAGCCTCAACCGGACAAACAAGTGCGCAGTCAGTATATCGACAGTTTACGCAAGGCTCTGCAACCACGTAAGTCATTCAGCTAAGACCTCCTCAGGTAAGACGGGCATCGCTGCCTGTCATTCATTTAGGATTTCAATGAGAGCACACTATATTAAACATGAATGGGAAACTTTTGAAAGATAAGAAAACGACTTTGCGTCGGTTTAGTCAGAGGCTACGGTTCTCAGCTCCAAAGGCGCGAAATGTAGTAGCCTGGGGCGTTGCCCCAGGCTATTACATTCGCGCGAGCCTGTTTACTAACGCTCTCTATCTCGCTCGTTCTGATTCCATGTGTGCAACGGCTTCCCTGTCGAAAAGTCGTAAAAGTTTAGATTGACTTGGGCCAGCATCTTTGTAAGCAAAATGATCTGTCCGGTGTGCATCGAGAAATGTTCGGTGACGTGAAAGATAGCCGCCAAAGCAGTAGAGGTTGTTCCCTGGATCGGATATTCCGAAAGTAGCTTTTCCGGATTGAACCGCGCCAGCGTGTTGTCAACATCTGCCACGGTCTCACGCAACAACGCCAACAACTCATCGCGAGGGATTGTTCGACGCTCGTCAAACTCCCTTTGCCTTTCCCGTCTATCTAGTTCCCCTCCCAATCCACACACGATCCACTGCCTGGCGTTTCCTGAAAGGTGTAGGATCAGATTTCCGATGCTGTTTGACTCGGGGCTTGAACGCCACCAGATCTGTTCGTCGGTGAGTCTCTCAAGACAGCGTTCGATTTTAGGCAGGTATTCATCAGTCAGGTGCTGCCGCGCTCGTTGAATGAATGTTTGGCCAACGTCTGTTTCTGCCGAAGATTCTGTCGTAGTCATTAATGGTTTGAATAAAAAGCGAACTGTTAGTTTGCTGAGCCCTTCAAAGGATTAGGTATGTCTTTTCCGCCACCGAACGCAAACTAACAGTTTGCTTTTACGATCGATCTATTCGATGTCTTCCAACACAGAAACTTCCTCAGGTCTGCGCTTGTGTTTGGCTTTGCGCCCGGCGGGCCTTGCCTTCTCCTCCGGCTTCGCATGGCTCATCGGGTGGCCGGGCGGAGCCAAAGGTTTTCTAATGCCTTCGAATAGCGGCCGGGCCTTCTTCCCTTTGGCCTTTTGAGAGGATTTTTTTGCCATTTCCGCCGCTACCTCGGGAGCGTCCGCTAATTGAGTTGTGTACTGAAAGTTTCGCGAATGCTATCGCCGCTGGTAGGGGGTGTCAATGCTGATGGGACGGGCACCACAGAACCTATGGCGCTAGCGCCATCGTTAGAGAATCCTCCGCACCCATTCTGTACCGACACGCCTGGGTGTTCGCTTAAAAGAGCTCCGCCCTGGCTTGCGTTTCTAAGGGCAAACCGAGGCGGCCTAACTGGATTCGAAGGTTAAGCCTCGCTGGGTCGCGGGCTCTTGGGAAGCATTGACTTGATAGCCTGGGCCGTTTCTACGCGGCGCTTCTGCTGAAGCTCATTAACCCAATTCGTGACGGTCTGAACCATTTCGCGCGCGGTTTGGGCCTTCGTGTTTTCTTTTACGGCCGGCGTTGCCTTACGTGCCCGCTCGTCCTTTTTGATTACTTTGATGGTTTTCTTTTCTGACATTTCCAACACCCTTGTGTTTGACCAATTATGATCGCTTGTTTCAATTAAACGTTTTTCTGTTAGGAGAGTTCCCTGATTCTTGTTGCCGACTAAGAACGGACCGGCAAGAGCAATCTTGCATTATGACTTGCAAACGCTAAGCCAAAGGCGGGCAGGCTCCGGTTGGGGTCAATCGTTCTGACTGGATATACGACCCGAGGCGTGGATTTGGACTGCGTGGAGCCGAGAAAACCGGCCCCCAGCACTCGCTAACTATACTCTTTTATGGCCACAAAAGGCTGGTCCCGGACTACCTCGGTTTTGACTTTGATCTTCGGTTGTTTGCCTTCCATGTCGTGCTGCCAAATCTTCTTCTGAGTACGGTAGATCAAAAACACCAGCCCGATTGCCGCTCCTCCATTGACCCATTTCAATCCGCCAATCATGTGTTTCGTACCAAACGAAATCAGCAGTCCGTTAATGATGATTAACGCGAGGCGAAACTCCGTAGGCCCGAATTTAAAGAAGCTGATCTTGAGTCTGTCAGTCGCTGAAAAGGCCAGAAAGGTGCTGAAGTCGTAACCCGCAAAGAGAGCCAACATCAGCAGCAGTTGAAACCTCGAACTCTCGGGCAGGATAAATGCGTAGCCGATAAGAATCGAACAAAGGAAAAAATAATCCAGCAGGTGGTCCATGTAGTAGCCCCACCTCACCAGGCCGGTGTTGCGATATTTCCCGACCTTGCCATCGTAGTGATCTGTTGCCCACTGCAGCGCGATTACCAGCGAAACCATCCAGAGCCAGCGAATGTTTGTAGCCGCCAGAGCACTGAACACCATAATCAGCAGCGACCACAGCACGGTGAGCATCGTCAAATGATACGTCTCAATCCAACTGGGAATTCTGGGAATAACCAGCGGCGCGAGCTTGCGCTCGAGCGGCGAAAGAAATGACGTGTTCGTTTTATCAGCACCGGCAAATCGTTGTGTTTCCATCATAACTCCCTGATTCGATCTTTCTTCCACCGTTCCGTTAGAGCAAGCATGAGGCCATGAGAACTCTCACAAAAGCCGACCCTGCGACCTCGATTACTCCTTTGTTTCTGCGTTTTCGTCGTTAGGCGACAGGAGAAAGGTCGGCGAGGAAACCAGCAAGCCTTTCACTAGAAGGATTTTTACGACATATAGACTTCTGCCCAAAACATGAATAACGCTGAAAGCTTTAGCCAATTGCAGCTAGGGCGACGGTTTAAGGTTCCCCCATTGACCAAGAATGTAGACCACGAAGACCAGCTACTACCCTTGGTCAACAGGGGCTTCGGATTAGATGAAAACCACAGACTGGGAACTCGGGATTTCGAAGCGGCGACGGCAGCGCATATTCTTGCAGGCCAGCATGTCGTCAATTCTAACCATGTAATCGCGGGACTTTTGAAAGCGCATTCGATCCTGCTCGTTCGCCCCACGCGGTGGCCCCTGCTTCTTCGTTCGTTTTAGCCAGCGAACTTCATACTCCATGCGTTCGCGGCAATGGGGACAACTGTAGGTCGCTTTTTTCAATTCCTGCTTTTCATTAAAGAAATCTTGTTCGTTCATTGCTTAACCTTCGGTCGACGATATGTTCTCAGTCACTGCATCCGCGAACTCCCGCAAATAACGAAAACTGTAGATACCGGTTTCGTGGCCATCGCTCCAGCGGAAGTTTAATGCATAACGCCCAACGATACTGATATCTGCTATGGCCAACTCTTCCGAAACTTGTTCAGGCTTTAGGACACGCTGACCGGTCCACTCGTTAACGCATTGGGCGCAGGGGCAGGCGCGTCTCAAGTCGGCGGCTTTGTAGGAACTCGTTACGCCGTCTCCCCAGGTAACATTCAGGCCTGCATCACCAACCTGCTTAATCTCGCGCGGTTCAATTGCCGGACCACGTCTTTCTGTCGCCTCGATAATAACGCCTCCGTTCCGAAGCCGGCCCTGGATTCCCAAGTGGGGACCTAGTCGCCTGCCCCGGCCTGATGTCCTTGCTCCGGCGCCGTCGCTTCTGCTTTCTGAACCGCCTCGGCTACCGCGCGCGCGGTGATGTTGAAGTGCGAAGCGTTCCAAACGACCTGCCCATTGCGTAACACAATCACCTGGGGCGATGCGTGGGTCACGCCCAATCGATTCTCAATTTCATTTGAGAGTTCTCGCGCTTTCTGCACCTCGACCAGTGAAACATTTCCTTCGAATGCTTCCATCTGGTCATAAGCCGCAGAACTGATTGGACAAGTCAGACTATGCTTGAAAATCACGACCGGCCGCTCTTTTGAACCTTCGACTAACTCGTCCATCGCCCCGATATCAGTAATTCTCACAAAACAGTTTGGCATTTACCCACCCCTGATTTCGAATGATTTGATAGTAGCCTATCGGTTTGAAACGTACAAAGTAGCGAGGCAACCGAAGACGCCTCGTGGAGTGCGCCGCCGCCTTGTCGGCGCTTTGGCCCGCGGCGGCTTGGCGTCGCAGTCGTAAGCTGGATGCCAGTGATATTCCTGTTGTCCTGAAGCGAATCGTGGTCGCGCCCAGCCGCGACCGGCCAAAGAGCCGCCAACCCGGGTCCCCGGCGCGGCAACCGCGCTGGGGTGGCGTGGCGGCGCACTCCAGGGAGAGGCATGGAAACAAAAAGCGGGAGTACAAGCTGTGCGCTTGTACTCCCGCTGGTGTCTACCGGTGGATCCTTTTTAGTTGTAACCGGCGTATCCGTCTCTATAACCGTTCTCAAACGCCTGACGGTAGTAGGTCTGATACAACCCGCGATCGCCTAGTCGCGAACTATAGTCGCGAGTCCCTTTTTGAAAGGCACTCTCGTCGCGGAAGTCGAAACGATCACCGCGGTCTCGATCCCTACGACCCTCTTTGTTGCCGTCAGCAAAGCCTGCATTCAATGCAGTTTGGCGCAATTGAAATGATCCGCCGAAATTGCCATAGCCATCGTCAGAACGACCACGCCGATTGCGATCACGGCGCCCATCACGGTCGCGATCCCAGCGATCATCGTCGCGATCGCCACGTCGCCGATCCTGGTCCTTGTCCCAGCGGCCGTCGCGTGCGTCATGACCGTTTACGAAAACTTCAACCGGCTTACCTCTACCTCTACCTCTGTCCTGCGCGAGCGCTACCGAGGGCAGCACCAAAAGCGCGAGCACCGCAAACATCCCAACGCGTCCTAGAAATCCGTTTTTACTCTTCATCATATGTCCCCTTCCGTTTCGGAGAGCCCGATCCACGTCGAGCAATCTGCTTAACGAGAGAGTGCTACAACCACCGTGCCATATGATTGACGGACGATAAGTCGAGGAATATGAGGTTTTACCCGGAATGAGGATGACCGGACTATACGATTAAGTATGAAACACCGCGCATCAAGTATGTACAGCGGTAGAAGAGATTCACGAAACTATGCGAATCAACACGACTGCCATGATTTCGTGTTGATTCGCATCTTTATCTGGCGAGTGCGTTATTGCCAGTCGCCGATCAGGACAAACGGTGCCCAGTAAAACGGAGCGCTGTATTTCTTGCCCGCGATCATTGCCAGTTGCGCATCGCGCATTGCCGTCGACGGCGAACTATTACCTGCGGCGCCAGGCGTCAGCAGACGCTTGTAAAAATCGCTCATCAGATCGGCAGTCGATCTGTCAGCCACAGACCACAGGCTAACTCCGACCGTCGGCGCTCCCGCATACATGAAAGCACGCGTGAGTCCCATCACGCCTTCACCACGTTTCTCTTTACCGAGTCCAGTCTCACAAGCGGAAAGGATCACCAGTGGCGAGCCCAATTTGAGATTAAAGACTTCATCCGTGCGCAGAAAACCGTCTTCACTTTTGTTCCCAACTAACGAAAGCACCAAACCCGTAAACTGCGGACGCTCGGCATTCAACAAACCGTGAGTCGCGATATGCAGAATGCGATATTTGCTCATGTCCTTCGTGTCGACATTGTCCTCGCTGGCTTCGAGGTCGAGCCAGATGTCGGCTTGCGCGCCCGAAAGTTTTGCGAGTTTGACGATTTGATCCGCCTCGGCTCGCGTGCCTGCCAAACGTGCTAACGGCAGGCCCTGCATCTTTGTGGATGCGGGGGCCTTCGAATCCTGGCCCGTCACATCCGAGAGCGCGCTTTGAATGCCGAGTCCTCGAGTGTCTGAAGCGCTTGCTGAAACTGTCGCGCCCTTTGCCCGTGTGTCAGCGGAATTGAAGACGGGATCTGCCAACACCAGAATCGGTCCAGCTGCACGCGCGTTTTGCTGCTGCCTGATCGCACCAATCACAGACGCCGACGGAGCGTAGACGATCTCATTCGACTTGATTAGATACGGCAGCGACGAATAGTCAAGACTCTCAGGCGTCTTCACCAACGCTTCAAACGGAACGTAATTGAGCGCACCGTCGGCGGCAATCAACAAACGCTTCGTGCCGATTACGGATGCGGCAGGCTCGACCACAGTCTTGTAAAGGGCGTTCGACGCGGGCACAAAAGCAGCCGCTTCTTCGGCGAAAGGCGTAGCGCTTACTCCGAGCCCGCGTTGGGAATCTGCCATCACATCGATGCCAACAATTCGGCGTTGGAGTTTCGCAGGAATCAGTTGGGCCCGTAGATCTGTGGCGAGTTTCTCGACCACGGCACGAGCCGGAAGCTTGTACAGCATCACTTCATTCTTGCCCACGGCCCATAGATACGAGCTATCAGTTCCAAGGGCGTACTCGAGCAAGACCGTCTGGTCATCCAGAACTTTCTGTTGCACTTCTGCAAGCGTCAGCGGCTTGGTAGCGGTGAGACTCGCGTAACGTGGGCTAGCCGTTCTGATTTGGTTTTCAATATTGTCAAACTCAGTTTGGAGTTTGTCGAGATCAGCTTCAACCTCCGACGGTTTTCGCTTCTGTTGGTCCGTAGATAGACTCGCGCCGGTTATCTCTTCAGCAATTTCCTGCTGGCGGTCGAGGTTCTCCTGCTTTCGCTTTAGTAAATCGGCTGGAATACCTTCGGTAATCGATGTTCCAGTCTCGCTCAACATGTCGAGCAGCGAACGTGAGCGTGACTGTTCTGTAACCTGAAAAGCCTCGGCTGCATATTCGAGAGCTTTACCCGTGAGCGCGCCTCCCGAAGGCGCTGACAGCAGGGCCATCTCCGCCAGCGCGCTTCCCGTTTCGTCGAACACGTCCTTGGTGGTGGCCAAAAATGTTGTGCGCGCCTCGTCTGCTCGGAGACTTCCGGTTCTGAGTGTCTCAATGGCGTTGAGTGCCTCGCGATAATTCACGAGTGCCGACTCCCTAAGGCTGTTCGCTTTCTTTGGGTCCTTTTCCTGAGTGGCCTGCAACCAGAGACTGCGGCCCTGCCCTCGTTGCGCCGGCCAAATCAGATCGAGACGTTTGTCGTCTTTGGCGCCTTTCGCGGCTTGCTCGTAAAGTTTTCCCGCGTCTTTATATTTGCCTTCACGTACCGTTACGTCGCCGAGGCTCGTCAGAGCGGCGGCGCGGAAACGACGCGTCTGACCTAAATTCGTAAGCATCGGCAAGCCGGCCTTGCCGGCGTCGATAGCTTCCTGAAAATATTTTCGTGCGCCGGCAAGATCGTTGTTGGTGAAAGCGATGCGGCCCATACCGAGGTTGTAAGTCATGTAAACGATCGCCTTGCGATAATTATCAAGCTCGTTCTTCGCCGCGAGCGCGCCACCAACAGCCCCGGCGGCTGATCCGATCGAAGCGCTATCGGTAGCGCTACCAAGAATCGCCGACGGAGCCATTCGACCAAACATTCCACCCGCCTTCTTTGCGGCGCTCTCTGGCTTTACCACTGTCATTCTGGAATAAGAGGAGGCGGCATCGCTCATCTGGCCCAGGCGGTAGTGGGTATCACCGATTTTCGCGAGAAAGAGTTGAGCGTTAAAACCCGTATCGCTGACGCTCGCCGCCGTATCGGCAACGGTACCTGCCCGCGAGTCAACCATGTTTGCAGCGCTACTGGTAGCGGCCGCGTTCTTTTGTTCGTCACCTAAAGCTCCGCTGAGCGTTTCATAGGCAGTTTGATAATAGGCAAGCGCAGTTTTCGCCTGCCCCTGGCGCATGTAAAGGTCGCCGAGCTCGTTATTGACGGAGGCAATCCCTTTCCTATTCTTCGCTGTGGTGTAGAGGTTGAGCGCCGTTTGGAACTGTCCGAGGGCCTGGTCGGTCTTCCCGCGCTTGAGCAGACGCCTTCCCTCCCTTAACGCCGACGAAGCCTGGTCGGGTTGCTGGACCGCCGCGATGCGAAAGCCCACCGTCCCACGCGAAAAAGCTGTCGCGCCGGAACCCAGAATAAGAACCACGTTCAAGACAACGGTTATAAATTTCGTAGCAGTCGTGTTCACCGTAATTTCTCCTCTTGTCTACTCTGGTTTTTGGGGCGACGTTGTTCCCATTTGAGCCTTGTGATTCAGATCCAACGGCGCGACGAGCATGTCTTTGTTTGTCGAGGTCGTCAGGCGGATCAAAGAAGGCTCGGGGTCCTCTCGATTGAGACCGATCCCGCGCGTGGCGGCCTGCGTCTCGCCCATGGTTTGAGGTTTACCCAGGGTCTGCGATTTAGCGACCATCGTTGGTTCATTTAACTCTTTCCTGATTTGCTCCCACAATTCTGTTCCTGGGCTCCACGGACACTTGCCGGCCCCGCCACGACAGTAGGCGATTAGTTCATCTTCCGTAGGCACACCCGGCAGCGGTTCGCGCGTGAACACGAAGTAGAGTTTTTCAGCGCCAGTGTTTTGATCGAAAGTGAACCAGCGCAATCTTTCTTCGGCAGCCAGACTCGACGGAATCTCAAACGGCACGTGCCCTTGAATATAGTTACCCGCTTCATCCAGTTCCGGATCAGGATAGATCATCACCGGCTTTCCGCCATCGGTAGTGTTGAAGATGTACAGGTAGCCATCGGCATTTGTTTCCGCCAACACGCGCACGCGATCGCCTTTGCGAAACTCGCGCGATGGATCTGTCCGTACGGCCAATCCGTTTGAATCGCGCATAAAGAGCGTCAAGCCTAAACCGATTCGTGGCCTCGCTGTATTCACCGTAGTGACCGGAGTCGGGTTGCCGGGAGTCGCTGTGACTGGCTTCTCAACTGGCGCCGCCTTCGGCCGGCGACGGCTTGGTCTCTTTGCTGGCGTTGTTTTAGGTGCCGTCTTTGGACGTGTTGTTAGAAAGGCCCCGCGGACGTCTTCGTCCTGCTGGGCGGCTATCTGGGGCGCGCCAAACGCTGCCAAAGTTAATAACAGACCTGCTAATGTGATTTTTGTTCTCATTGCATAACCCTCTTTTGAAACTCCCTAATTTCTCTTGTCATGAAGCGGGTGGGTGCGGTTAGACATAAGGATCTCTACGCGAGGGAGACCCACCCGCTACCCGCGAGGTGGTACTGACCTCATGACACTCGGATTAATCTCACTGGTGCTTAATTCGCACATCAAAAACGACCGGCGCTCCCGGTTCCTTCGGTTGCGGCACTTTGACCACCATTGCCGGCCCATCTGCATCCTGGTTATCAACGTCCCTAACTGGCGTGCCTATCTTGTAACGGGTAATAAAGTCGTCAAATTGCGCACGTTCTGTTTCGCTTAGCGGTTTACCGGTAGCCTCGTCGCGTAAAAATGCAGGCGAGGTCAATGGTTGGGGTGAAAAAATTATCGTGTAATCCTCAGTGCCCGCCTTCTTATCCAGTTTCAACCAACGTTCCAGCCCATTGGGAAAGCTGAAGTCGCTATCCTTCGTAACCTGATTGCTATCCAACCCCGAAAGCGCAGCGGGCTTTTCGGTCAGAAAAGCGGTTGGCTTACTGCCTTCGCCTGGCCCCACGATGTAAAGGTATCCATTCTCTCGAGTCTGAAAATGAAACTTGAACGCCTGACCTGATTTCAACCGCAGTGAGTCTGCCACACGCGTCGGTTCAGCAACCGAAGCGTTGGGCAACACTTCCAGCCAGTAACGGCCAAACTCGGTCGTGGTGTTGGCGGTCGATGCGCCCGCGGTTGTGACGGTTCCAGCAGTCGTTCCAGTTGCATTTACATCTGACTTGTTCTTGTACCAGTTGAACGCTAAAAATCCGCCAACTACGACGACACCCAAGATCAGAATCAGCGCGCCCGCGCCGACTAATGCAAACGATTTTCCACGTGATTTCGCGGGTGCTGCCGGCTGCCGCTGAACCGTGACAATGGACGGCATGTCGTCGACCGGGGCAAGGGCCGGCGAGGCCGCGCGCGGCTGCACAACACCGGCGGGGCGGTTCACCGCGGGGGGAGATGTAAGCGGCGAGCCCGCGCTTACGGGACTGGTCCCCAAGGCTTCTGATGTGACGATAGTCGCAGCGTTTACATCAGACTGAGTACTTATCGGCGATGGTATTTCGTTTGTGTTCCCGGATCCGGTTTCAGGGGGAGGGGCCACAACCGTAGCCCCTGGTGATACTGGCGCGTCGGCTATCGCCGCTCGCAACTCGGCAGCTAACTGGCCGGCTGTCGGTTGGCGATCGTTTCTATCTTTTGCGATTGCGCGGGTGATCACCTCGCTGAAAGCGCCGGAAACGTCCGGCATGACTTCGCGCAAAGGTGCCGGATGAACGGCCAGATGCTCGCGTCTTAACTCATGAAGCGTGCCGCCGGCGTACGGGCGTTTGCCCGTAATCATCTGGTAGGCCACTAAACCCAGACTATAAATGTCGGCCCGCCCGTCAATTTCAAAGTTTCCATCGCGTGATAGTTCGCCCCACTGTTCCGGCGACATATAGTAAGGCGTGCCAAGGACCTGCCCGGCCATCGTTAGTTCCGTGGTCCCGGGGTTCTCAGCCCCGGCAATCTCGCGCATCTTCGCGATACCTAAATCGAGCAACTTAACTGACGACTCTCCGCCTGCTTTGCCGATCATGATGTTCTCGGGTTTCAGATCGCGGTGGACCACGCCCATTTCGTGGGCGGTGTTCAGCACGCTCATGATCGGATTGAGTATCTCGAAAGCTTCAGGGGGACTGAAGCGTCCACGTTTCTTTAACTCAGCGTCGAGCGTGTGACCTTCAACGTATTCCATCACCATGTAGATGGTGCCGTCGGATGAAGTTCTCAGATCGTAGACGGTGACGGCGTTCGGGTGGCGAAAACGGCGGGCCGCCTGACCTTCACGCCTGAATCGTCGCAGCCACTCGGCGTTATTGCGTACCTCGGGTGGCAGAATTTTTATGGCGACGCGATCGCCCAGAAGAATGTGGCGGGCGAGATAAACCGCGCCCATGCCGCCTTTGCCAAGCAGCGACTCGATGCTGTATTGCCCGTCGAGGACCGTTCCCACCAGAGAAGACGGATCATCTTCCAGAACTTCACCGTCAACGGGACAGAAGCTCACGCCATCTTCGTATTTAGCCTTGCAGATGGAGCAATGTTTCATTTGATTCTGACTGCGAAGAAAAACATCCAGCTTGAGTTTTACGCGGTAAACACCATCGGGCAGTTTCGTCGGTCAATGCTCGCATTTCGGAAACAGCGAAGGCAGCAAGTCTAACACATACACAAGTCACGCAGGAGGACTGCACGAACGGCACGCCGTGTTTTTCCAGACCCGTTTAGAATGCGGACTTGTCCGCCCTGGGCGGCACAACCGCCCTACCTAAACTCTTTTCAAGGAGTACCGCGGCGGCTTCGCCGCATTCCGTGCGGTAAGGCTCGGTAATGGGCATACCTTCTTACGAGTAAATCCGCCGGACGTAGTCTTCCACCATGCGGTCGCTGTTGAATTCAGGAGCCAGAGTTGCGATGGAATGTTTCATCATTGAGATCCACTTGCGAGGCAGGCCGTTCTGGTCACGATCGTAGTAAAGAGGTACGACCTCGCGTTCCAATACGGTATAGAGCGATTCGGCATCACCGGCATCGACGTTTGCATCACCAGTTACATCTCGACCGATAGCGAATCCATTTTGTCCGTCGTAACCTTCCATCCACCAGCCATCCAGTATGGAAAGATTTAGTCCGCCATTCATCGCCACCTTCTCGCCACTGGTGCCTGAGGCCTCAAGCGGCCGGCGCGGCACGTTCAACCAAACGTCGACCGATTGGACCAGCTGTCTCGCAATCTCGTGATCGTAGTCTTCGAGAAATACCGCTCGATCGCGGACAGCCGGGTCATACTTCCATTGAGCAACCTGTTGAAGAACGACCTTCGACTCACCATCCTGAGGATGCGCTTTGCCGGCAAACACAAACTGCACTGGCCGCTCTTCATTGTTGATAATCCGTAGTAAACGCGCCGGGTCTGAGAGCAACAAATTCCAGCGCTTGTAACCGGCCACGCGCCTGGCAAATCCGACCGTGAGTACATCAGGATTGAAAATCTTACGAGCAGCTTCAGTGTATTCCGCACTTTCATCTCGATTGAGACGCGACAAAAATGAGCGTTCACGAATAAAGGCCACCAGACGCTGTTTCAAAAGTGAATGCGCCGCCCACAGCTCCTCATCGGATATGTGTGCGATGGATTGCGCCCATTTGCTCCGGTCACGCAAAAGGGCCTGCCAGCTATCACCGACGTATTTCTCGAAAAGCGTCTGTATCAACGGTGCGGCCCAGGTGGGTACGTGCACGCCATTCGTTACATGAGTAATCGCAATTTTTTCAACTGTCTCACCGGGCCAAAGCTTCTGCCATAGCGCACGGGAGACTTCTCCGTGCTTTTTGCTGACGCCGTTAGTAGACCGACACATTCGAATCGCCAGCGGCGTCAATCCAAACGGCTCGAGCTGGTTCGTTGGAACGGTACGGCCCAACGCGACAAACTCGTCATGAGTCAACCGCAGGTCCTTTTCAAAGGCTGGGCCAAACGATCGCTCCAACAACGACACATCGAATTCATCGTTGCCCGCGGCCACCGGCGTATGAGTAGTGAACACGCAACGCTGTTTCACTTGTTTAGCAGCCTCGACGAAACTCAACTGTCTTGCCGTAGTCAACTCCCGCGCTAACTCCAGCGTCAGGAACGCGGAATGTCCTTCGTTGAGATGAAAAACGCTCGGCTCGATTTTTAGTCTTCGCAGCAATCGGACACCGCCGATACCGAGTAGCATCTCCTGTACGATCCGCGTCTCGCGATCGCCGCCGTACAAGTGTGCAGTTACCCAGCGGTCGGTTTCCTCGTTGTCGGGGATATTTGTATCCAGCAGGTAGAGCGCGACGCGTCCTACGTCGGCACGCCAAACCTGGGCCCGAACGATGCGCTCGCGAATCATCACGTCAACCAACAACGACTGGCCGTCGTCAGTCTTCACTTGATGAAGCGGCAACTGGTCCGGATCAGTCTCGCCATACCGTTCTTCCTGCCACCCTTCGCGACTTAAGCGCTGGCGAAAGTAACCGTAGTGATAGAGGAGTCCGACGGCGACGAGCGGCACACCAAGATCGCTGGCAGACTTGAGATGATCGCCCGCTAAAACTCCAAGGCCCCCGGAATAAAGCGGGAGCGAATTGTGAATGCCATACTCCGCGCAGAAGTAGGCCACGGGATGTTCCGGCGTTATCGTTCCCCAGTTGTTGGCCAAAGTCGCCCGGTCGCTCATGTATCGATCATAAGCGGCTCTGAGTTGGTTGATGCGTTCAAGGTAGATTGGGTCGGTGGCCATCTGGGCGAGTCGAAACTCAGAAACGCGAGAGAGAAGCAGGCGAGGGTTGTGTTCACACTCATTCCAAAGATCGGCGTCGAGATCGCGAAAGACACCTGTCCCACCAGGCGTCCAGCTCCACCAATAATTCCAGGAGAGTTGTTCGAGAGCCTGTAGGGGAAACGGAAGAGTGGGACGTTCGGTATGAGTTTTCTTGGGATCGATGATTTCAATCATTTCAGTAGGACAGGCATTCCTGCCTGTCTTCGCAAGTAATTCGTGCAGCGTTGCGTATGTTTTGCTTCAAAACAAAGCGGTTCTTATAACACAACTGCGGCGCTTATCTGAATTGAGCAGGAAAATGGGTAAATGCATTCCGCAACTCAAACTGCATCGGTACCGGAAATAGGCTGCGTCTATGAGGTGGTACTCACCTGAATTGCGGACGCTTTCTAATTAGCGTCACTTTGAGAACTTTTGGTGCTTAAGAAACACCGTCGCATCCTTTGCGCTAAAGAAAACCAGCCGCACTTCCTTCAATTGCTCATCCTGGTCCATATACCGATCGATGGCTTCCGACGAGACAGCTGCGGCTTGCGGCAAAGGATAGCCGAAGGCGCCGGTCGAAATTGCTGGGAACGCGATGGATTGTAACGAGTGGCTCGAGGCGAGTTTCAATGAATTCGTATAACAAGCAGCCAGCAACTCCGCTTCTTGTCCGCGGTGTTGTCCGAATATTGGACCAACAGTGTGAATGACATGTCGCGCGGGAAGGTCTCCCGCGGTAGTGATTACAGCTTCGCCGGTTGGGAGACCTTGCGGATATTGCGTTTGACGAATCTCACGACATGCTTCGAGAATTTTTCTACCACCAGCGTGATGAATTGCACCGTCCACACCGCCTCCGCCCATTAGCGCGGAATTGGCTGCATTCACGATTGCGTCAACCTGCAAGCGCGTGATGTCGCCTAGGGCAACAACCACACGGCCGTCAAGGAATGATTGTTTGAGTTCGGAGGTCAATGTTTGGGCACTAGCTTCGAAGGAGCTGAATGTTTAGGGACGAGATCTCTTTGTCATTTTCCCGACTCGATTAGATGGGCACTTCTGCCCACGATGGGGCGAACAAGTCCGCCATCTAATCGGAGCTCGAAGGAGTCTCTTCGTCGCGAGGCTTCACTTCAATCTCGTCAAACATGTCTTGCCGGCGAAGCGCCTCGGCCACACCCTTGGCTTTAAACTCCGTCAAAGGGTGGTTCTCGTCAACGGCGGCAATTTCAAACAAACGATCGTCCAGCATGACCACGCCCAGCGATCCCAGCGTGACGCCCGGAGTGATCTGTATTTCGTCCATATTATGAATCTTGAAATGGCCCGTTTGTTCGACCCAATCTTCGATGAAAGGATCGCGCAGGGCATGCTCGGCTTCGGATTCCGAAAGATATGCCCCCTCGACAATTAGACAATATTCGCGCACGTTGCCAGCCAATTAGCTGAGAGCCAATAGTGAGCCTTTTGCGGGTTGGAAGAGCCTCTTCTGAATTAACATTTCCAGCCGGTAACTTTAGCACCCCGCTTCTTCCCAATCCAAGGAAATTTTTGGGCCCTGGTAACGCAAACTGTTAGTTTGCGGACCGTCACCTGCAGCGACTTTGTGTCATCGAGACCTTCCAGCTTTCTGCGCACCTGGTTCAGTACCGGCAAGCAAACTAACAGTTTGCGTTACACAAAAAAACCGCCGCGGAAATGAATCCCGCGGCGGTTTCGCTTCTCAGGCGATAGGCACTCCCCTTATGAAACTCTTGTCGACTGCTCGTTCAGCGTTTCCTTCAGACGCCTGAAGTGGGAATCGAAACTTACAAATCCACTCGTTCCCTGGAAGAACGCCTTGCCGCCGGTGTCTCTCGCCAGACGGTTCAACGAACTCTGTCCATAGCTTGCGGCCAAACGGCTGTGGCTGGTCAAGCCCACTGAGGGCGCGTAAAACGCATAGACTGAAACGTTGCGATCGTTCGCATGCTGGATGGCCCGTTCCAGGGCGAGCGTAGTACCCGCACTCGTGGAATCAAACCCATGGGATGTGTCGAGTCCATCTGAGATCAACAGCACTGCATTCTTGTTTCGCGAAGTTGCTTCAAACTTAAGCAGCGCCTGAATAACCTCCACGTACGGGTTATACGGCGACACCGAAGTGCTTGAGACCGGCATACGCAGTGCCCGCGAAGCTTGCTCCAGATCGGCCGTGAACGGTTGTCGCACCTGCAGAGAACCCGAGGTTATATAGGCCACCATTACTTGCGAACCAGTTGGCAGCGAGCGAATGAAATCGCGGGTAACGCCGAGCTCGTTGCTGACCTGCGAAGTAAGATCGTCCTGTATCAGGATGGCCAAATTTAGTGGCTCATAAACGCGGCCGGCTCTTTTGTCTTTTGATTCTGTCGCGAACGCCGCCACAGAGGCCATCAGGGCCAAAGCGAGCACCGCGACAAACGAAACCGATTTTCGATAAAACATCATTCTTTCTCCAAAACTCCCCAAATTCCTTGGCAAGTCTTGGATGCAAGATTATTGGCAAAGGATTGCTTTTAGACAGGTGCAACTGTTTCTTGACTCCCGCTGCGAATTTCACCGAGGGTGTTGTGCAGGAGATTAAGACATTGAACTCGTCCAGGAACTTACCTGCTCAAACAAAGCACAAGCTTGCCCAACTTACGGCCGCGCCACGGAGATTTTACGGCCGCTGGTTCAGAGTCGTCTTTCCCTGGATAGGCATGGCTGCCATCGTATTAATTGGGAATGATTGGTAGCACTCTGTTTGGCGCCTTTATTCCCGGCTTCGTTACTGAACTCTCGGCAGGGCGGCAGCGACTAATCGCGATTTACACTTCATGGAGTTTGTCGGCATTATTCTGGTTTTTGTCGGACTAAGACGCTAGTTGAAGCCCGCTTGCCTTCCCTTCCTCGCTCGGCTAAATTACTTCCCAACCCGGAACCACGATAAGGGCATTCCTGCCTATCGTTTCGACATAGGATAGACTTCCTGTCTGTCGGTCATTGGGTTTGAGTAGCCGGACAATTCCATCGGCTTTGAGCGCAAAACAGCCTTCTTCAGTCAATAAGACAGACAGGAATGTCTGTCCTAATTCATCTCTCGAAAGGAATTATCCTTATGAAATCCTATCCTACGGAGTCTATTCGCAACCTTGCGGTCATCGGACACGGCGACGTAGGGAAGACGCAACTCATTAGTTCGCTTCTCTACGTCGCCGGAGCCACACCACGCTGGGGGAAGGTCCAGGAAGGCACGACAGTCACGGATCACGACGAAGATTCCATCGCCCGCAAAATTACACTCAATACCGCACTCGCTCACTTAGAACATCAGGATACAAAAATAAACTTTATCGATACTCCCGGTTATGCCGCCTTCGTGGCCCATGCGCGTCCCGCGCTGCGCGTCGCCGACTGTGCCCTCGTCGTTGTTGATGGAGTTAAAGGCGTCGAGGTTCAAACAGAAAAGACCTGGGCCTACGCCAACGAATTTATTGTTCCGCGAATTATGGCGATTTCCAAACTCGATAAGGAACACTCAGATTTTGGCGCTGCGGTTGAAAGCGCGCAGAAGGCATTTAGCCGGGCGATAATTCCCTTCACTCTCCCAATCGGAAAAGAAAAGGACTTTCGCGGCGTGGTGGACGTGGTCCACATGAAAGCCTATGAGTTGGGAGCCGATGGAAAAGCGAAGGAGATTGATATTCCGTCAGAAGGCCGCGAGTTTGTCGATAAGACCAGAGAGCGCCTGGTGGAATTGGTGGCGGAATCCGACGACGCTTTGATGGAAAAGTATTTTGAAAACGGCACGCTCGATGAGGCTGACATACTTCCTAATATCAATAAGGCAATTGCGCAGAGCAAGCTTTGTCCAGTGTTCGCAGTTTCCGGGGAAACCTTAGTCGGACTCCGCGCGTTGCTGAACGCCATCGTCGAGTATGCGCCCGACCCGGCCCATCACACGGCCGAGTATGGCAAGCCGGTTGATGCCGCTCCCGATGCCGAACGAGTTGCCCGCAAATACAGCGACAGCGAGCCGTTTTCGGCTTATTGCTTCCGCACCATCGCAGATCCATTCGCCGGCCGCATCAACGTGATGAAGGTCATCAGCGGCAAACTGACCACGGACGCCAATGTCTTAAATTCAAGTCGCGGGACGATGGAACGACTCGGCATGCTGCATTCAGTCCAGGGCAAGCAACTCGACAAGGTGCCGGATTTCCACGCCGGAGATATTGTGGCGTGCGTGAAGTTGAAAGAAACGCAAACGGGCGACACGCTCTGCGATAAGCAATCGCCAATCGTTTACGATCCAGTCGAA
The DNA here is from genome assembly GCA_035630655.1 of Pyrinomonadaceae bacterium. Classification (GTDB taxonomy): domain Bacteria; phylum Acidobacteriota; class Blastocatellia; order Pyrinomonadales; family Pyrinomonadaceae; genus PSRF01. The sequence goes on along the minus strand of DASQKG010000469.1, from coordinate 8,407 downwards.
TATCCTGAGGCTGCGATCGCTTTTGCCATAGAGCCCAAGTCGCGTCAGGACGAAGAGAAGATCAGCGTGGCTCTACACAAAATCCTCGAGGAAGATCCGGCCATTCACTTTACCCGCGATGCGCAGACGAAAGAGTTTCTGCTCTCCGGTTCCGGTCAACTGCATGTGGAAACTGTGGTTGAAAAACTGAAGAAACGTTACGGCGTGGAAGTTACGCTTCATCCGCCGAAGGTTCCGTACAAGGAAACGATTACGCAACGGGCCGAAGTCCAGGGCCGGCACAAGAAACAGACTGGTGGTCGTGGCCAGTTTGGAGATTGCAAAGTGGTTTTCGAGCCATTGCCACGTGGCGGCGGTTTTGTTTTTGAGGACAAGATCTTTGGCGGGTCAGTTCCGCAGCAGTTTCGTCCGGCGATTGAAAAAGGAATTATCGAGGCGGCTCAATCCGGGGCCGTGGCCGGCTATCCGCTGGTGGACTTCAAGGTGCAATTGATTGACGGCTCCTACCACAACGTCGATTCCGATGAACACTCGTTTCGCGCTGCCGGCCGCAAGGCTTTCCGAGCCGCGATGGAGAAGGTCAAGCCTTCCATTCTCGAACCAATCATGGACGTCGAAATCCACGCGCCTCAGGAACACAGCGGCGACATCATGGGCGATCTCAACTCTCGTCGAGGTCGCGTTCAGGGCATGGAGACCAGCGGCAAGGATCAGGTTATTAAAGCCCAGGTGCCTATGTCGGAAATGCTCAACTACCAATCAACCCTGAATTCGATTACGGCCGCGCGCGGATCGTTTCATATGCAGTTTTCTCACTACGATCCGGTTCCGGGAAATCTGGCGCAGAAAGTGATTGAACAATCGAGGGCTGAGGGCAGGATCCGCGGAGGCGAAGAAGAAGACTAGTAAGACAGGCATTCCGTGCTGTTTTCATAACCCCGTTTAGAATGGGCACTTGTGCCCGCGTTCGAGCGGACAAGTCCGCATTCTAAACGGACTGGTGGAAACGTCCAAGCACATGGGCCACGAGTTCCCTCGTGGCCCATATTATGCTTACCGTTTAGATCGGGCACTTGTGCCCGCCGTCGGGCGGACAAGTCCGCCCTCTAAACGAACGCGGGGAGAATGCGTCACTGCGCGGCAAAGGTGTAGGTCAGTACGCCATTGATCTTTACAGGTTGCCCGCTGAGCCTTGTCGGAGAGAACTTTGCATCTCTGGCTGCCTTAACCGCTGCCGCGCGCAGAAGTGGATGGCCGTTTATAGCCTCGGCCACAATTACGTTGCCGCCTTCATCGATTGTCACCTGCACGGTCACCGTGCCTGTCGCCTTCGCCTGTCTGGCAATCACTGGATAATCCGGCGGCGGCAACGAAGTGGCTTTTCCATTTAGAATTCCGCCGTTGATACCACCGCCCTGTCCGGTCATCGGAATCGCAGGAGTCTCCTTCACCGTGTAGCCGGCCGGCACCTCAAACAGGTCGCGCGACGGCTCACTGCGATTGATGTTGGTGAGCTGGTAACTGTTTTCGCCAAAGCGGGGGTCGGTATGCTTGGTCATCACGATGACCTGCAACTCCGGCGAGTACCAACGCTCGCTCACAATCTGGATAGGTAGTTCGTTTCCAATTTCTCCGGCTGCTATGGTCACGGTGTTTCGAGTACCTTCCGCCTCGACCCCATTGATGTTCTGTTTGCCAAGCGATTCGTTACGGGCTGAACGATTGCGCGGGCTGGTGATTCCGATAGCGATGCCCCCCTCCAAATTTCTCCTGGCATCCACGGCTGCTGCATCGACCGCGATCTTGTAGTCGCCTCCGGTCGCGGGCGATCGCTCCAGGACCATCTGACTGACTTGTTCCCGGTAACGCACTTCACCCTCTCGCGTTTCCCCCGGTTTCGCTTCATCCGACGATCTTTTCGGAGCCGTCACCCTGAAACGCATTGGCGTCATCTTGCGAGCCGTTTGGGTGCGCGGGTCAAGCGTGTAACTGGCGCCGGCGACGGGATCGTTTATGAAAACCGTCACCGCCGGTTCGCCGCTCGTCGAATAGGGACCGATCGATTTGAGTGTTTGTTCACGACGAGTCCGGCCTTCGCCATCGCGATAAACCGACGCGGTTGACCTGTTAACGATCCGGTTGCCGTCCGTTAAAGTTTGAACACTTTCGGTCACTGCCTGTGCCGTATATGGAGCGCCTTTGACAAGCTTGCCGCCGAAGCTCATTTCCGTGGCCAGAAAGACATAGTCGCCACCACCCGAACCATGCGGTCCTTGCCTTATGGCGTCTTGTTCCATCAGCACTCGATCATGAACCTGGTGCACCGGCGGATTTTGACCGGGCTCTGCTCTTTGCCGCTCAATCATCACTCGGTCAGGAGCCGGCTGGCGTTCCTGGGCCAATGACACTACGGTGCTGGTTAACATTGCGACAATCAAAGCGATACTGCTGAAAACTCGGAGATCTTTTCTCATGGCATTCTTCCTTTTATTTTGGTCAGACACTCCGGTCTGGCTTTTGATTATTAACAAGTTGCCCGCTGCTTGCGGGCGTCTAACGGTTAATGAGTTCAATCAAACGTCACCACGCTGAAGTTCAGAGTCCAAGCTTTAGCTTGCGCCTTGCCAGCGAAGAACAACCTAAAGGTTGAACTCTAAACTTCGTTCTTCTAGCTCAGCTGCACTACTGAACAAAGCGAATGGCTCGAGCCAAACCGTCGGCCCCCAACCATATGTCCGCTTTAACTCTCTCGTCGTACCGCTCCATGTTTACAGGTAAACCAAACCTGGCCATCGCGTAGCGCGGCATTTCAACCCTGACTACCTGTGCGCCTTCCTGGAGATTTCCCACACTGCCATCACCCAACTGCATAAACTCACTCGTGACTTCAAGCGCCGCCGTGGTCGCACTCGACGGCTGAGTAATCTCCAGAGCCGGATCTCGATTCTGATTGACGCGATGCCTTGCGGTTCTGCGAGACGAATACCGACGTTCCCGAACGGGGTTTTCCCTTGCAACGGATACTGGTCGGACTTCCGGCACGACTTCAGGCGCCGCGGTATTTTTCACCGGTGTTTCAATCACGGTCTCACGTGCTATCGGCGCGGGCGCCGGGGCCCACATCAGCCGTAGTGCGACTACCCCAAACACAACCAAAAGAACCGCTGCCACTGCTGCTACCGCAAACCACGCGCGACCCGGTGCTTGTGTTCGTTGCGGCGGCCGGCGGCCTTCACGAAACGCCTCCATCAACCGGCTTTCCAGGTGGCTCGGCGTCTCGATCGTTCTCATCTGCTCAACCAGGCTGCGGAATCCCGCAGTTAAGACATTCTGCTCTTCCAACCTGAGCGCGCAACTCGAGCAAGACCCAGCATGCGCTTGAGCATCCGCCAGCGCGGTCGCTTCAAGCGGGTGTTGGCGCGCCAGATCGGTCAGACTATTTTCAAAGCTTTGACAGTTCATGCAAAACACCTCGCGGTTTTCACAGCCGCTTCATCCTGGCTCTCCGCCGGTCGCAGCTTATCAGTCAGAAGCAGGCGGGCCCGGTGGAGTCTGGAACGCACGGTGCCGATTGCGCATCCGAGAGCCGCGGCAGTTTCCGCGTAGCTCATTTCCTCCAACTCACAAAGGACGACAACTTCGCGGTATCGCTCCGGCAGGCTGAGTACAGCTTTTCTAACCGACTCGATCGTCTCTGTTCGCGCGAGCTCGTCCAGAGGTTTCGACAGCGACGTATGGTCCAATTCACTGTCGTCGTTACCGCTAAGTGGAACGAAGAAACGATCCCTATGCAATCGCCGCAGCGTCTGATTGCGGGCAACACCATACAGAAAAGAACTCAAAGAGCCGCGGGCTGGATCGAAGAGATCAGTCCCTCGGATCAGCACCATGAACACTTCCTGGGTGACATCCTCCGCTAACGCCTGAGAGCCGGACATCTGCAACGCAAAGCGATATACACCCGCGTGGCGGCGGCGATACAACGTGGCGAACGCATGCTCGTCTCCAGCCCGAATTTGCTGGAGCAACTCGTTATCAGAGGAGTCGTCTCGTCCGTTCATCAAGAATAATGTGCCGCCGTCGTTCATAATTCCCGTTAACCCAAAGGAAAGTTCCAAATTCATCCGCAGATTGCATAGCGCGGCCTGTGCCGCAACGCAAACGTTCAGCCGCGCGGAGCGATATCATTAGCACCGTGGCTTTAGCCCGGTGATAGGATCCGTGACTAAGAAGGAGAACCGTTTCAACGGTTTGCGATACTTGTCTCCAAGGAGACGCCCGGACTACGGAAACTTCTTCTTAAACTCAGCCGCCCGCATTCGGAGATCCAGCCAGTCGGGGAATAGTTGCGGAGATCGAAGCCAAACCGCAAGCCACTCGGAGATCTCCTTTGCTTCTTCACGCTGCTCGGACTTAAGTACACTGCTCTCGGCAGTCAGCTGACACTGCTGGCGGGCGTTTATCACGATAAGCCGCAACCGTTCACGCTCCTTACCGTTGTTGTCCAGCTCGTGCCGCTTCGTTTCAAGTTTTTCAAACGATGCGAGTGCTTCGGGTAGACTGGAGAAACTCAGTTCCGTACCGAGATTGGTATGGGCCAGACTTTGTTTCCGCCACTCGGAGTCAAACTCAAAGACTTCCGGATGTCGCAGCGCCGCTCCTTCGTCCGCCAGCGTTCGCGCAATCGCGGCGGGACTCTCCACGGCGCCCTCGCCAAACCTTTCGATCAGGACGCCCTGAATCTGCTTCAGTTCCTTGCGCCCTACTGACTCACAGTCGAGAGCTTCCCAAACCTCAATCATCAGGTCGTGCTTCGTTCGCGACTTCCATTTGTTCTCAGACGCTTTCAAATCGCTTTTCGCCTTTTAAGGGTATAAACATTTGGCTCCGCTGGAGCCATGACGTCGATTTGTATGGCTTGCGCGCTATGTACCTCCGTGTTGTCTGTGGTGAATGTTTATAGGGCAGAAACAATACAGAGACACAGAGAACACAGCCATTGCACAGAGAAACGAGAATGGCCTCGGCCTAAATGGCTTCGCTTCTGTGCGCGCTTACTGTAAGTTAAACTGAATTGTATTGAACGCCAACTATTGTAAGGCAAGACAAGGAAGTGGATAGTAACGCCCCGCCCGACAAGGTTCGCTCGCTGCTCGCGCATACATCCAAGCTATTTGCGGCACGTCCCTTTACACCCCACCCGATTTTCAAAAACGGTCACGCGCAAACTCTCGGCGCTTTTGCCTGGCCGCGCAAGTATCGCTTTCAGTCTCCACTGGATGAAGAGCGAATCTTCGACGTCGGGACCGACGTTAAGGTGCTCGGTCGCTGCCGGTGGCAACTGGACCGGCTTGAACGTCCTACGATGGTCATCTGGCACGGCATCGAGGGTTCGACCGAATCAACCTACATGATCGCCATGGCTGATAAGGCGTTCAAGGCGGGCTTTAATGTTATACGGATGAACTTGCGAACTTGCGGCGGAACCGAACATCTGACCAAGTCGATTTATCACGGTGGCCTGACTGAAGATCTACGTGAGGCCGTGCGCCAACTGATCGAAGACGATCATCTCACGCAATTATTCCTGGTGGGATTTTCACTGGGCGGAAACATGGTCTTAAAGCTCGCCGGCGAATATGCGTACAACCCGCCAAAGGAAGTAGTGGCAATCTGCGCGGTTTCTCCGTCGGTTGATCTTACGGCCAGCGCCGAACTAATCCTGAAACGCTCAAACTGGATATACAATCGCGACTTCGTCTATCGATTGAAAAAACGACTACGCGACAAACACAAACGCTTTCCGAAGCTTTACGATATCACCGGTCTTGAGTCAGTAAGGACGTTGCGTGAGTTTGATAATCAATTCACTGCCAGGGCGCATGGCTTTGCCGACGCTGAAGACTATTACTACAAGGCGAGCTCAATCAGGGTGGCGGATCAAATCCGCATTCCCACATTGATTATTCACGCGCAGGATGATCCCTTCATCCCCTTCGAGCCTCTTCTCGATCCGGTCTTCACCAAGAATCCCTATATTCTTTTGATCGACACCGAACGCGGCGGGCACGTCGCATTTGTTTCCGACAAGCCAAACGGTGAAGACCGCTTCTGGTCCGAAAACCGGGTGGTTGAATTTTGCACGCTGGCGCAAAGACTCGCCGATTAGTTCACGCCGACGCGAATCACTCGCTTTCAACCATGCTTCTAGTTTGAGGGCATGCTCCAAGGTCGAAGAGTCAATCGAATACAACTCAGAGTTTTCGGTCCATACAATACGGGTTTCAGTCTGGCTCTTTATCTTTGGTGAACCTTAGCACCACCGTTTCCCCGACTCGTTGCCCAGTAGTGTCCAACTTTTCTCCCAAGTTCAATCAATTCCGCTGATTGTTCAATTGTTTTCCTTAACTCCGATTCAGCATTGGCCGGCGAATCGAGAAACTCCACGCGTTTGCTCAAGATCATGCAGTCCAACGATTGGTACGTTTGAGTCGCCGTAATTCAAATAGAGCTTTTAGAGGGTTCTGCGGATCGGGCGGCGTCGGAAGCAAGGAAGAGATCGACCAGTTGTCGTTAACGATCAAACTGAAAAATACGCGCGCTACTCGCGACCCGTGGACATGGCTGACATGCATGGGATGGCTCCAGAGAGGTTGAACAAAAGTAAGCAGTTCTTCTGTTACCGGTGATCTATTGCAAACTCAGGAGCACGAGGATCTTTCCCGAACCTCTCTCAAGGGGCTCCAGCGCTTTACCAATCAACGTGCCAGGCATGTGCATTGGCCGTCCACCGACTTTGATCGGTTCAGATTTCATCGCCAGTCCCGGAACGTCGCTGGTTACCAGCAGGTCACCTAGGTCACGCCCGTTAAGGCTGAAACGGCTTCTCCGCCGGATAAGGCGGAACTTCGGCGCTCTTCCACATCTGTGGCGACCAAGCGCCCATGCCGATGACGTTGCCGTATCCGCTTCGGGCGTTGGACCATTGGTATGCCATTGGGTCGATGTCTCCCGCGCGCCAGCCGTACGGATCGATTGCCCCGGGCCTCGCCCAGAGGGTGTAGCCGTGGTCATTCGTGAGGACCACTTGAAAGGGGATGTGGTAACCGAATGCCTCGCCGGCGGCCGTCGTGCGTCCGTTAGTGTTACTGAGGCGAATGAGGCCAAAGTGGAGATGTGGCTCCCACGAGGCGCCGGTGGTTCCCACGTAGCCGAGCAACTGCCCCGGTTCGACGGTCTGGCCAGTAACGACCACGCGTGTGCCAACGTGCGCGTAGTAAGCGATAAAGCTCTCCGCATAGGTCGGATCGCTGCCGACGTCATAGCGAATATAGATCTCACCCTGGTAGGTCGTGCCGCCGGTCAGCAGCGACGAGAGATCGCGATCGCGCGAGCTGACGACGCGTCCGTGGGCAAGCGAGCGGAGTGGCGTGCCCTCGTTCATTACATAGTCGTAAGAGTTCTGTTCATCGTACGAAACGCTTATTTCCCGGCCGCGGTTGTCGAGCCGGTTCGTTAACCCGTCCTCGCCATTGCCGAATGTCGACAACGAGACCCGGCAGTCCCCGCTCGCGCAGGGACAACCGGGATCGTTAGCCAGGCACTTAGGAACGTGGTCGAACACGTGACCAACGCGGTAGCCGCGCCCGCCGTTGATCGGATCGAACCATGCGTTTGTCGGGAAGGGCGCGTTGAAGACACGCATAAACTTAGGGGAAACCGTGAATACGCAACGATTATTGGTGTGACGAACTGCTGCGTGGGCACTTTCAAGCGGCCTGGTTCCTGTACCTTCGGGTTGGATCACGCTCTTGTCGCTGCAACGGACGTGGACGTTGTTAATCCCATCGGTCGAATAGATTCCTGCCCGTACGACGGTCGCCCGCGCGTGTCGTGAGAGCAAGGTCGCACATGGCGTCCGGCCTGTGTAGTCAAAGTCCCACGTACCGTCGGCCTTGATCACGTTGCAGTAGTGACCAGATCCGAGAGGCTCTCTCGTGGCGGTTTCCGGGGTAAGGCGGTCATTGCCGGGTCTGCCTTTTGTGCAACGACCGGCTTGAATGGTCGGTTGCTGCCCGCCTGAGTTGCAAGTGACAAGTGCATGCGAGTAGCCATTGGAATTTTGGATCCGGTCAATGCAGTAGCTGCCGGTGTGGCTCTGGCACCAGCTGGTCGCGAGCCTGGTGCGGCAATTCAGATCTTCGGCGTCGAACTGACCGTTGGCATCGTTGTCGAGGTTATCGGTGCAATTGTCTTCGACAAACGAGAACCTCACGAGACGTTTTCCGAGGTCTCGTCGCGTAAGTGCGTACATCGTGTTCGAGTCGTCAGCGGTGATTGAGTCAATCACGAGTCCTGCGTTTGGAAACCGCGTCCAGTTGTTCTGTCCGTAAAGCAATGTGTCGTT
>DASQKG010000468.1:0-12995 GCA_035630655.1 Pyrinomonadaceae bacterium | reverse complement strand
ATCCGTTTGGCCTCTGCGAAGATGTCGCCCGCGAACGCGGCCGCCAGCAGCAGGTCCACGACGGCGTTGTGGAAACGCAGCATCGCGTGCTGGAACTGCACGATGATCAGGTTTTCGTCGTTGCGCGGATCGCCGATCGCTGCGGTGTTCGTGCCCGATATGCGTGGCACATCCCAGTTCGTCTGCTGGACCATGCCCGTGGGGTTCCCGTTGTTGCTGGGGCCACCTGGGCCAACCGGGCTGTTCGCGCCTCTTTGCAACTTAATTGCAGTGGATGGGCCAGATGCGGGAAACGCATAGAGGAACGGGTCCAGGGCGGGCCCGCGTCCATATACGGAATCCAGATCCAGAGAAGGGCTTCGCATATTGTTAATCGTGTTCGCGTCAGTCGCGGCGTCGAGCGTTGAAGAGACGTCGAACGTAATGTCATGGTCCACGAACTGACCGAAGTAGGTGAAGCCCGCGGGTATTGAAGAAACGCCGGGATCAGCGGGATTGTGAGATCCTGGATTAGGGTCGCGGCCAGCGTCTCCCATCATATCGCCGAGCCGTCTCAGCAGCGCCTGCGATGCGGTACTGAATGGAAGCCTCGTTGCTGCGCGGATGAGCGGCGACGACATATAGCCGAAGCGATCCGCACACGCAGAGCTCAGCCACGGAAATGGGAACCAGTAGAGCGGAACCTTAATTCCGTGGAAACGTCGAACCGCAGGCTTCATGGCGGGCACAGACGCTTTGACGTCTTCTGGCAACTTCTCAACTGGATCAACGCTAGGCTTAATGCGGTTCGCGCTTTCCAACAACTGCTCGAGTGGAACCGTGGACTTCAGATTGAGTTCGACCACTTTTTTGCGTAGGTCTGAGAGGGTGAGTCGTTGGGACCTAACAAATCCTTCGGGAACGGATGTGTGCTTGAGGAACTCGAGCACCGGCTCGGGAATAGTGGAAGTGGCAGCGGGAATTTCCGGCGCTTCGGGAAGCCTGACGGCCTTTTTCGCACCGGTTCGCTTAGCTGACTTCTTGGCGGCGGCTTTCTTCTTGTTGGGCATGTTTTAACCTTTCGAATGGGGATTGATCGGACAGGAAACGCCGAAAGTCGCAATCTACATGCCGACAAAAATTGAATGAAAAAGGAAGAACTGAGGCAGAAAACCTTGAGTGAGACTCAGAGAAAAGACACCGGCGTCTACTATCGAGGACGGTTATATGTCCGATATTCCTCTCTTGTCGGTAGATTAAGAGATTCACGAGATCACGAAACAGCTTCTTAGTTCCTCCCGAGAAAGAGTATTAACGCATGCTGTTAATACTTCATCCTCGGCCACATTTAATGTTTTTGGAGCGCTTGCACAAAAAGTCCGATGGCAAGCTGCGCGGAGCGCTCTAATTAACACCGCTCAAGGCTCGTAGGTTATTGACGGTGGGGAAAGCGCGGGGGCAATCCCTCCTTCCCTACCTCGAGAGCTCCAGCATTCCTCCCTTGACGTTGCACTTCGACTTGCCTGAGTACAACTCTCTCCTCCGAGTCTTTTACAACGAACTATTAACCCCTCCACGAACGACTATCAGGCCATTTCAAAATGTCGACTAGCCGTTAAGCCGACTTCTCTGTTAAGTTGCCTCACTCGCGGCTGAAGCCCGAGCCTTGGGCTACTATCGTTTGAAACAGATGCGACGCTAGACAGCCACTAACCAATGCATCATCTTCAAGGGGGAACAATCAATGATTCAACGTAAGTTCGTTTTAACAGCCACTGTCTTGCTTCTGACAGTCGCAGGCGCGGCAATCGTGTTTCAAAAAGCCGTAGCGCAACAGAAAGACGAAATTGAATACAACAGCGTTTATGATTGCGGGTCCGGCCGCTTAAAATTTAAGGTATTGAGCTGCAAAGGCACCGGGAAATTCGACAGGTGCGAAGTCTTTTACATCAACGAACATTCGCCTAACGGCGGATTTAAAGATTCTAATTCTCGCGGTCTGATTATTGACACTATCAACCAGGGGTGCAAAACCAAAAGTCAACCGAAAGCCAAAAACGAGCAAGGCGCAGGCGAACAACGTGAGAGCGCAACGCCTAATTCAAAGAACGACCCCACACCAGCTAGAGCTGACACAGGTGGCGTTGCCTGTAGCGCCTCAAGCCCGGATGCGGATGGGAAGTCAGCAAATGAGAAAACGTTCCGAGGTGTGATTCGGCGCCTGTGGGAGAAAGAAGCAAGAGAAGGCTCGGACGGAGCCGTAACGATTACTTTCCAAAAGGTTGTCGTCGGCGCACCACGCGCCTGGCGACCGACGGCGACTGACGCTTATTCGCAAGCCGATCCGAGAAAGCCGATTTATCCCGTGAGAGCTACTTTTGCGACGTGCACTGACTACAGGGCTGCCATCTCAAAGCGAAAGATGGAGCGAATTTACGATTGCTTCGTTCACAAAACAGGTGGTTGGCAATGTACGCAAACGGGCGCGAGTGGTCCGTTGGCAATAAAAGATGAAAAGGAATACATCCAAAAACCACGGCAACAAAACTAGAACTGCGGTTAAGGGTAAACGCCGTCCCGGCCTTCTGAGGAGCACGATGTTTCGACACGTCGTGCTTTCCTTAGTTTTACTCACAGGCGTTTCATTCGCTCAGGCCCCTGCACCCAGGTGGTCCGGCTTTGACAGCTCTTACAAGCTCACGCTTCGTAATCCGGTTCAGGACAAGAACTTCTATCTCTTGAGTTTGTTTCAAAGAAACCCGGAAGTTCGAAAGCTGCTCAGAGAAAATAGAACCCTGAAAAAGCTGGCCCATGAAAAGGTTCGGGCTTTAAGAATGGCCGCGGATTGCAACGACGTCAGTTGCCTCGACCGTTGGCTTCGTTTCCACCGTCCAGGTATCAAGACCGTGGCAAGCGAACTTAAGGCATTGGCCAGACGTCCTGAATTCAAGAAACTCGTTACGAAAGATATGCGTCCATCGGGCGCATTTATTAAATACTCCAGCCAATCCGATTCAGAGATGTTGGTTGCGGCGTGGAATGATGCTGCGAGTGGAATGAACCGGCTGCTGCGCGTTTACGCTCTGGGTGAGAATCCATTCTATAAGGATATTGATCGTGTTAGCTTCGACGTTGCGAGTGAAGAATACCGCAAACTTCTGAAGACTAAGATTGCTGAGACTAAGCTCTCCAGAGACCCGCTCTTTTTTGAACCTACGCTGAATTTTGCGCTGAAACTATTAGAAGCTAATCGACGCGATGAGGCAGGACGTTACGAACCACTTGAAGAAGGAGAAAACAAGACCAGCCTCCAGGATTTTAAAAACATCAGGTGGAACGATTATCCGTATTCATTCATTTTAGTCCTGGGCTCGGGTCCACAAGACTCGGCCAGGCTAAGCCGGTCAGGGGCCAGAAGAGCGGACCAGGGCGTCCAACTATTCCTCGAGCGCAAAGCCCCTCTGCTTATCCTCTCCGGGGGTCACGTTCATCCGATGCAGACACCTTTCAACGAGGCGCTCGAGATGAAAAAATACGTGATGGAGAAATTCAAGATACCGGAGAAGAATATTTTGATAGAGCCGCACGCGCGTCATACAACTACTAATTTGCGAAATGCGGCGCGTCTCGCTTTTCGTTATGGAATACCGGCTGATCTAAAAGCTCTGGTCACCTCGAGCCCAGACCATATCGCACTCACCACGAAGGAAGGTTTTCGGATTCGTTGTTCGACGGAACTCGGATATTTCCCTTTGGAGTTCATTACGCAAACATCCCCGGTCACGGCGGAGTTCAAGCCCTCGGTTGCTTCATTGTTTTTTGACGCGAATGACCCGCTGGATCCCTGATCTGATTGTCAAACCAGATGCTAGGCAAAGCTGACAGAATACGTGCGAGGCAGTCTCCGTCCCGTCAATCTTCGGGAGACCTTTTGCAGCGATTTACAAAAAGAATTTGAATATGGATTGGAAGCAGCAAGCCAAACTAATATTCAATGTCGAAAAGCCGGCACACTTCGTTGATCCAAAGCATTGCTGTGAATGTGCAGAGCACGATCAAACCTTACTGGCGTTCGACGTGGATTCTATAGGCTTAGCACAACTGGGAAACCCGGGTTGGGATCCGTTTTGCTTTTCCTCAGCCGCGGGGCTGCGGTATTACATGCCAGCGCTCGTAAGGCTAACGCTTGACACGATGGAGAACCCCCGTGAGACTTACATCGATCAGATGCTCTTTCATTTACTACAGGATGGGATGGATAACAGGTTGGTTAGCGCATGCAGCACAGAGCAGCGGCAATTCGTCGCAGCTTTCCTGCAGTATTTGGTTGAGCAGTATTCCTCTCAGATTGAAGCCGGCGCCTTCACCTCGGATGATATTCTAAAGGCGCATGAGATCTGGCGAGTTGATGGATGAGGCTTACAACTCGATACCCATCGCGGAGCTAGAGGTGAACTCTGAGGGCTAACAAAGATGAGAAGCGGTTCTGCCATTCCTCTTTATCGCAAGGCTGAATGAAACAATTTGTGAATGAATGTCTATCATTCACTTTCCGTGAGGATTTGCTATGAAAGTTTCATGCTCGATATTCCTGCTGTTTTTCCTTGGTAGTTGCGCTTCAACCCAAGTGGTCTCCAATCCGCTTGATGGACCTGGTTTGAAAGTTGTGCAAAAGAAGTGGCGTATGGAGGTGCGCAACCCAGCGCTCGAGAGAGACCCTTTCGAGCCCAATAAACAGCGTGAACAAGAAGTGATTGCCCAGAAAGAGGCCGCCACACAAAACGAAAGCAGAATTCGGCAGGGGTTGCCGACCTTACCACCCGTGAGCGTACGCGCACCGCAAAGGCGAGCCCGCGGGCTTTCTTTTAGATACATCTACGAAGTGAAGGTCACGAACACCGGGGAGAAAAAGATTAGAACTCTCATCTGGGAATACATCTTCTTTGAACCAGGCACGGAACGAGAGGTGGGTCGCCGGCAGTTCGTGAGTAAAGTAAGCATTAGCCCCGGCAGAACCACGAATGTGGTCATGCGCTCGACGACTTCCCCAACCGGCACTGTCGATGCAACGAACGCTGGCAAGAAACCGGGGGACCAGTATTCGGAGCAAATTGTCATACGGAGCGTAGGATATGCTGACGGTTCTTCATGGCAACAGCTTCGAATTAGATAGAGTGCTAAACAGCGACAAACTGAAAGTGTGTCGGACAAATGAAGTCGCCCTACAACTGAAACAACAAGGAATGGTAGGAAACAATGAAGACTAAGATCGTTCTGCTGGCAACACTGTTTTTGGCGATTAGCTCAGTTGGGTTAGCGCAACCAAAAACAATCGCGCCCAACGTAGTTGTTAAGAATTTATATGCAGCGCATAAAGCTGGCAGGAGTCCGTTCTTCCAAACGAAAAGCCGCGTCCTCCTGGATAAAACCTTCACCAGGCATCTGGCGGACTTGATTTGGAAAGACGCGCTTGATTCTAAGGGCGAAGTTGGGGCAATTAGTTTCGACCCCCTGTACGGCTCGCAGGATCCGCAAATTACGAATTTCAGGATTATGGAGACGGGCTGGGGCGGCGATAGCAAGTTTGGCCCGAATGATGAGGCGGTAGTTCAAGTCACTTTCAAAGACTCCGGCAAACAACGCATGGTTTCGTACCAGTTCAAACTGGGCAAAGACAAGAACTGGAGAATTTACGATGTTCATTATCGAAGCGGCGGCGAACAGGTAAAACTTGTTGAAGTCTTGACCGCCGGCGCCACCTCACAGAACCAATCCGAGGCGACTGAGATTCAGGGCAAACTGCAGGTCGGAAAAACCGAGTCGGTGATTCTGTATTTCGGCGCGGAAAGTGGTGATTACGCCGCTTACTGTTTTACCAACGCTTCGGAAGCCGGACGTAAGATTTTGGCGGCGTGTAAAGAAGGAAAACAATGTGCGGTCACCGCAACGGTTGAAGATTCCCAGTGTAAAGTTCCGGGACTCGAAGCGGACCTTTCCGCAAGTGGCAAGATCGTGAAAGTCCAGTCGGTTAAACCGGTTGGCGGCAAAAAGTAATCGAGCAATACACGCCCAGAATAATCCACAGGAGACAAGGAAATGCGAATAGCCAAGAGCGACATTCCCGTCAGAATCGACGCGCCCGGTGCCGTAGCTCGACAAGAGATGAACTTTGGCGACGCCAGCGGATACGGCAAGATCAGCGGCGAGTATTTTTCGCTCGGCGCTGGTGCGGATATCGCGCCGTTGCTCAAGGGTCTGGAGGGAGACCTTTGTCAATCTCCGCATTGGGGCTACTTGTTACAGGGACAACTTACAGTCACCTTCGCAGACAAGTCTGAGGAAGTGGTTAATAGCGGAGACCTGTTTTACTGGCCGCCCGGACACACAGTGAGAGTCGGTGAAGACGCCGAGGTCATTCTGTTCAGTCCGCAAGACGAGCACGGCAAGGTCATCGACCACATGCTGCGCAAGATGGCCGGCTAACGTCGAAGGCACACTGGCAAATCCAATAACAAGCTTCGTGTCTCCTTAGTATCAGTTCGTAAATCGTTGATCTGCTTTTCAGTTACGAAACAGCACATTGATCGCTGGTAGCCGTTTCTCGCATTAAGTGATAAAGTTTTCTTTCAACACCTTCTTAGTTGCTCGGTTCTAGTTCTGAATCCTAAACATGAAACTTACCGTTCTTGGCAGCGGATCAACTGGCAATGCGGTTTTGATCGTTGCGGGCGAGACGCGTGTTCTCGTTGACGCCGGCCTCAGCGCCAAAGAAATTGCCCGCCGCCTGGCGCTCGTCGGCGAAGATGTGCAGCGTCTGGACGCGGTTCTCGTCACGCATGAACACGGAGATCACGCGGGCGGTTTGCGCGTGCTGCTCAGAACCGTTGATTGTCCGGTCTACATCTCCGCGAAGACCTGCGACGCCTACATCGGCGAACGCTTTCATGTCAGTAGTGATGAGCCGCAAAAGCGCGCCAGGGCACTGCGCGATCGGGTCGAGCAGATTGAATCGAGCAAAGACTTCCGGATCGGCGAGATCGACTTTCATCCATTCACGATTCCCCACGACGCGGTCGACAACTTCGGTTTTACGGCGACTCATCAGGGCGTAAAGATTGCCACGCTCATGGATTTCGGCCACCTGACCACGTTGGTGACGCAACAACTGCGCGGCTGCGCCGCCGTCGTGATTGAGTCAAACCACAGCCGCGATATGTTGAAGGCCTGCGACGTGTATCCCTGGGAATTGAAGCAGCGAATTCTTTCCCGGCTGGGTCATCTGTCCAACGAAGATGTAGCCGATTGGATTCGCGACGGCTTTGATGGCGTAGCCAGATTCCTGGTGCTGGCCCATCTGTCCCAACGCGCAAATAATCCTTATCTGGCCAAGATTTCCGCCGAAGTCGCTTTGCAGGAACGCTTTCCGCTTTTCCACACCGACACGCAGGTTAGCCTGTCATTTCCCAAGGAGCCCACGCCCTGGATCGAGGTGTGAAAGGATGAGCGATTCCGGCGGACGGTCTTTTAGGTGTCAGGTGTCGGGTGTCGGGTGTCGGGTGTCGGGTCAGCGGCCAAAAACAAAACCGGCGCCTGACACCTGGCACCCGATACCTGTGTTATATGCACTGATTCTGCTGACCGCAGTCGTCAGCTCCGCTTGTGGATCGAGCCCAGGACGCCGCACGATTCCGGCGGAAGTGGAATCAACGGTTAACAGCGTCAGCGACGACATCCGGGCAGAGCGTTACGAAAAGGTTTACACGGAAGCTTCGGACCTGTGGCGGCAGGACGCGACTCTTGAAGATTCGGTGGCCACATTTAAGACTCTGCGAACCAAGCTCGGTGAGGTTGAGAATCGAACGCTGCAGTCCGCAACGGAACAGGAAAAGTCCGGCGGCCCGCTTAAAGGTCGCGCATTCATCGTCACCTACAGAACCAGGTTTCAACACGGCGAAGGAATGGAGACGTTTACGCTGGTAGAGAGAAACGGCCGCTGGCAGCTGGCCAGGTATTTTGTCAGCTCCACAGCGCTACAATAGGTGTCGGGTATCGGGTGTCAGGTGCCGGCTTTGAACTGGTAACCCGACACCCGACACCCAGCACCCGACACCCTAAAATGATCGAACGCTACACATTGCCCGAAATGGGCGCGCTCTGGAGTGAACAGAGCAAATTCCAGAAGTGGCTGGACGTCGAGCTTGCCGTCTGTGAAGTTCACGCCGAGATGGGAACGATTCCCGCGGAAGCGCTCGACGAGATCAAGTCGCGTGCAAGTTTTTCAGTCGAGCGAATAAACGAGATTGAAAAAACCACCAACCACGACGTCATCGCGTTTACTACTAACCTGGCCGAAAACATCGGCGAAGCCTCGCGATTTGTTCACTACGGTCTGACTTCTTCCGACGTGGTCGATACAGCCAACGCTCTATTGCTTAGGGACGCTTGCGACATATTGCTTGAGAAAATCGATGCCCTGCTCGAGGCCCTCAAGCAACGCGCGTTTGAATTCAAGGACACACCGCAGATTGGTCGTACTCACGGGATTCACGCTGAGCCCACATCATTCGGTTTGACCTTTGCGCTCTGGTACGCAGAGATGCGCCGCAATCGGAAGCGTTTGAAACGCGCGCGCAAAGCCGTCGCCGTGGGAAAAATTAGTGGTGCGGTCGGCGCATTCGCACTTCTCGATCCGGTAGTCGAAGAGAAAGTTTGTGAGCGGCTTGCTCTTGAAGCCGCGCCCGTTTCTACTCAAATTATTCAGCGCGATCGCTACGCCGAATATCTGTGCACGCTCGCGATCATCGCTTCATCTCTAGATAAGTTTGCCTTGAACGTTCGCCACTGGCAGCGGACAGAAGTTCGGGAAGCGCAGGAGCGGTTTACTGCGGGCCAAAAGGGCTCGAGCGCGATGCCTCACAAACGCAATCCGATCATCTCCGAACGCATCTGCGGCATTGCGCGCATCGTCAGGGCCAACAGCCTGGTGGGTCTGGAAAATGTTGCATTGTGGCACGAGCGCGACATTTCGCATTCATCCGCGGAGCGCGTGGTCCTGCCCGACTCCAGTATTGCGCTTGATTACATTCTGCATAAGGCCACGTCCTTAATTCAGGGACTAGTGGTCTACCCGAAGCGCATGCTTGAGAACCTGCAGTCGACGAGGGGCCTGGTGTTTAGCGGGCAACTCTTGCTGGCGCTGACGCAGAAAGGCATCTCACGAGAAACTGCTTATGAGTGGGTGCAAAGAAACGCGATGAGAGTGTGGGATGAGAAGGAAGACTTTAAGGAGCTGCTAAGCAAAGACAGCGACATTGGTGCGCATATGTCGCCTGACGATATTGAAGCCGCGTTTAAGCCGGAAACTTATTTGCGAAATGTCGAGACGATCTTTGAGAGGGTGTTCGACGAGAAGTGACGACCGATCGAGGCGCCTCCTTGGAGTGCGGCGGCCGGCGCCGCACTCCAAAGGAGAGGCCTGAGGCAGGGTTACTTATTCACCATCTTCTCGGCCATGTTGCCGATTATCGGTAGCTTGAATTTTTGTCCCTGGTAAGCTTTGATGGCTGCGTATATCAGTCCCGCAAACATCGCCAGTCCGATGAGCCAGAAGATCAGCCAAATCAACCAAACAAGTAGTCCGACCACGGTAGCAATTCCATCTCCACCGCCCGTCGCAGCTGCCGCAGCTCCAATGCTGAATACAATGGTCAGGACCATAGCAATGATCGCGAGCACAATCAGGATGACGGTGTTTGCGACGCCAAACATGATCGACTGCAGCGCGTGAAAGCGCACAAACTTATTCTCTTTCTCTATGATGAAAAAGATCACGCCCACAATCCAGATGTACGAGAGAGCGGCGGCGACGTTGGGATCCATGCTTCCCAGAGGAGAATTGCTCGGCTGTGGGTTACCGCTGGAGTTGCCATAGCTTTGTTGGCCGGGCGGAGGGTTTTGCATGTTGTTCTCCTGGTCTCATTTATTTTTGCTTGAAGTCCGGGGCAGTAGCCCGACCATAAGGGAGGGCGTCCGCGACACGATCGTGCAACGCCCTCCCTAACGGTCGGGCTACCGCCCCAAAATCGTGAACTTGCGGCAGAAGATATTATGCTATCAACTACACATGAAGCAATAATATGCCTTAGTATAAAGGCATAGAAGAGAGTGACGCTAAATGAAATGAAGGCCAAAGTCTACGTTAGTCTAAAGCCCGGCGTACTTGATCCGCAGGGCAAGGCAATTCAGCATTCGGTCGAGCTGCTCGGCTTTTCCGGCATAGAGGATGTTCGCCAGGGAAAGTATTTTGAGATTTCTCTGGAGAACGATGCCGATCGAGACGATGCTCGCGAATCCGTCGCGCGCATGGCGCGGGAAGTTCTATCAAATCCGATTATTGAAGATTATCGCGTGGAGATTGAAGGGTGAAGTTCGGCATAATAGTCTTTCCTGGCTCCAACTGTGATCACGATGCCTATCACGTGATTTCAAAACAGGTCGGGCAGCCGGTAGATTTCATCTGGCATCGGGATACAAATCTGAATTCCTATGACGCGGTGATTATTCCCGGTGGTTTTTCATACGGCGACTACTTAAGAGCGGGCGCGCTCGCGCGGTTTTCGCCGGTGATGGAATCAGTTAAGAAATTTGCCGCGTCAGGCCGGTTCGTGCTGGGCATCTGCAACGGCTTTCAGATTCTCTGCGAGGCAGGTCTGCTGCCGGGCGCCCTGATACGCAATCGTGACCTTCACTTCATTTGCGAACACGTATTTGTTCGGGTAGAAAGTTCCGACACGCCATTCACGAATGAATTGCAACCGAAGACAGTGCTGAGACTTCCGATCGCTCATGCTGAAGGAAACTACGTTTGCGATGATGCAACCCTCGCAGAACTTCAGCGATCAGATCGGATAATCTTCCGTTATTGCGACAGCCAGGGAAATATTACGCCAGAGGCTAATCCTAACGGCGCGCGTGATAACATCGCCGGCATCTGCAATAGCGCGCGCAATGTGTTGGGCTTGATGCCGCATCCCGAACGGGCTTGTGAAGATCTATTGGGCTCGATCGATGGCCGCGATATCTTTCGTTCGCTTGCCGCTACACTCGCGGCGGTAGCGTGATTCCTGTGGCAGTAGCCCGACCGTAAGGAAGGGCCTCGTGAGTAGAGGTTAACGCCCTTCCTCACCCTCGGGCTACTGCCCCGATAGCTTTGCAAACTGTAACCCATACGGAGAATACTAAGATGAAACACCATCCCTCCTGGCTTGCCGCGGGTCTCGTTCTCTTTGTCGTGCTTGCATGCAACCTGGGCAAGAAGAGCACCAACGTTAACTCCAACTCTAACCGAGCAACCAGTTCCACCCCTGAACCCAGTCAAGGATCCGGTCAATACATCAAAGAGGTCCACATGGCGAAGGACAATGGACGCGGCGCGCCGGGCGAGGAAACCGATTCCTTTGCAGCCGGCGATCGCACTGTGCATTGCGTGGTCACGTTAAAAGAGCCAAAGGCTGACACGCAAATGATGTTTACCTGGTGGGCAGTGGATGCCGAAGGCCGCAAAAACGAGAAGATTAAAGACATCTCCTATTCGACGAAGCCGCGCGAAAACATTATTCACGGTCACCTGAGTTACCCGCAGGATTGGCCCATAGGGAAATACAAGGTCCAGGTCTTCGTTAATGGCGATCTCGACAAGACTGTTCATTACAACATCGACTAGACGCGTGTGATTGCCCGCAACAGGTGTACAGAGTACAACCTTGAGGTTGCGGTCCTTCGCGACCACGCTGGCTAGCTTTTTCCCACACAAGCTAAAGCTTGTACTCTAAACGCCTGTTATTCCGGCATTAAACGTTTGGCGAAAGTGAATCTGTTAACTTCATGAAACGAGCTCTTCCGTTTTTAATTATCGGCGCGGTGCTGATCGCGGCTGGTGCGGTGGCGTGGTATTTAAAGCGGGCTTCGGTTGCTACACCACCGCCACCGCCGCCAACGCCCGCCGCGTCTTCTTCTGCTTCACCTGCTTCACAAACTCCGGCACAGGCCGCCGAGCCGGGCGCGGAGCCGGCACACGCACGAGGTGATGCGACGGCCCCGGTTACGCTCGAGGAGTTTGGCGATTTTCAGTGCCCACCCTGTGGCCTGCTCCATCCGATTCTGGAAGAGCTGGAAACGGAATTTGGCCCACGCCGTTTGCGCGTAATCTTCCGGCAGTTTCCATTAGTGCCTACGCACGCACACGCGCTTAATGCCGCGCGGGCCTCGGAAGCTGCGGGCCTGCAGGGAAGGTTTTGGGAGATGCACGACATCATCTTCGAAAACCAGAATGCCTGGAAAGACGTTTTTGATGCTCGGCCAGTTTTCGAGGGCTATGCGAAGAAGATTGGTTTGGATCTCGAGATGTATCGAAGAGATATTGGCAGTCAGGTTGTGGAGCGGAGAATTTTTCTTGATGGGAAACGCGGCCATTCCAAGGGCGTTACGGGAACTCCGACAGTTTTCTTAAACGGGCGCGAGGTGCCGTTTCAGTCGCTTCCAGCCGACAAGCTCCGAACGCTCATCAACAATGAGTTGACCGCCGCCGGGAAATAACTTCCGGAACCGTGCGCCGTACCGCCTGTTTTGAAAATCCCAGGTGAACGGAAGAACCGGTTGTATGCTCTCAGGTAAGGAAGGAGGGCATGCCCCCGCTCTTTGCTGGATTACCTTCGTTCATGAAAATATCAAGGTGCTCAATTTCTTTCATGACTGGAGATGCGCGACGAAGAGCGGGGGCATGCCCTCCTTCCCTACCCGAGAGCACGCAACGAGCCTTCTCATCCACGGAAAGCCGCAGTTGATCAAGTTCGGATGACAAGCCTGGAACATACCGACAACCCACGCACTGGACGACGGGCGGCGATCTTTTACGGTGTCGCCGCTCTTGTTTCATTGATTGGTCTCGCCGACGCTATTTACCTCACCGTAGAACATCTTTCGGGAAACACCCTTCGTTGCACGATTATCACCGGTTG
>DASQKG010000467.1:0-28695 GCA_035630655.1 Pyrinomonadaceae bacterium | reverse complement strand
TTGCTTTTCCAACCAATCAAGTACCGGGGTGACAGCTGGATCTTGTTCACGCAGGCGCTGCGTGAGATGGACGACAAACGACTGAGGTATCTTGTCTCGTTTTCCAAATCGCTCGGTCAGCAGAGGTATTAGTCCCGAAGGTTGGCGTGAAGCGAGCTCGAGAAGTTTGTCCGCCAGCTTGTCAGCCTCTTCCCGCTCTGCGCGCGCACTGACGATGACAGTGGCAAGCCGGCGCAGATTCTCGACCAGCGCCAAACGCAGTGTGATTGCAACGGCCCACAATTCTCCGATCGTCAGCGGCGAGACGGTTTGGTAGGCGGCAATGAAACGTCTGAGAGTGTCCGTATCGAGGCGGCAATCGGTATGCGCTATCAGCGCTAGAGCCACCTCATAGATTCTGGGATGTCCCTTGAGTTCGCCTTCTGTGAGTTTCGGCAACTCGTGGTAGTACCCCCGGGGCAGATCCTCGCGAATTTCGCGTAGCTGCTCTTCGACGATATGAAAATTGTCGACCAGCCACTCGGCCGCAGGAGAGATTGCGCGGCCGTTCTTGATTGCTTCGATCAGGACTCTATAAGCAGCGACAAGTTTTCGGCCGTTGTCTTCGAGCCGTGGCAGCAGTAACGCGCGGCCTCGTTTTGTCACGGTCTTGTGTTCAGCAGCGAGCGCCTTAGCGTATTGCTCGAGCCGTTCAACACTAAAAATCTCCGCTCTGATCGGCTGCTCATCAGAAAAGGAAAACGCCTTGCCGACCTTTGCGGATAACGATCCTAAAAACTCACTCATAGGAGGTTGAAATAATTTTGGCTTCCACACCTGTTCTTCGAAGTTGTGGACAAAATAACGCGTTCTGCGATGTTCTGAGTGTCGTCAGAATAGCACGATTTGAACTCTACAATTCCGGTACAGGCTGCAACCTCGTAGTCTGCGAGGAATGCTTGACCGGTTCATGTCAAAGGAAGAACGTTTGTGTCAAATTGAAGACCGCCGCGTCAAAATGACGGCCAAACTAACGCGGTCGGCCCATGTGCCCGACTGGAGAACAATTTTTGTCATTTAACACACGCCTATAACGTGGCTAATACGGGAACAGGGGTTGCAAACATTACCGTAAGCAGTAGGGAACTCAGCTTTCGATCCTGCCTGCGGGAAAGCTCAAACAATCCTTTCGGAGTAAGGTGGACAACCAAAAAATTAGAAACCGGTACATGTTGTCGGTTGCACTTTTGGGTGCTGCCGTTATGGTGCTGTGTGCTTATCGTCTACCTCTTTCCCAGATTGACGCAAGATTCTTCACGCTTGCTTTGGTTACGATCCTCATCGGGTCCCGCATCACCATTAAGATTCCCGGCGCTCGTGGGCAAGTCTCAGTGTCAGACACCTTCATTTTTCTCGCCATGTTGGTCTTTGATTTCGAGGCAGCCGTGCTCCTTGCTGGGGCTGAAGCGCTTTGCTCCTCAATACGCTTCAGTAAGAACGCAAGAGTGGTTTTCTTTAATGTTGGCGTAATGGCTGTCTCGACGTTCATTACCTCCTCAAGTCTCCATCTGGCATTTCCCGGGTTTGATATCCACGGTGCATATTCACCAAATTTCATCATTGCTTTATGCGTGATAGCGTTAGTGCAATACGTCTTGAATTCCGGGCTGGTAGCAGTGAGTGTCGCAATCGGTGCAAACCACACGGTTTGGCATAGCTGGCGGGCCAATTTCATGTGGACCTCATTGACTTATTTTGCCGGCGCTTTTGGCGCTGCGATTGTCGGACGGCTTGGTGACCGACTTGGTTTCTACTCCCTTATCGCCACTGCGCCCATAATTGCCATCATTTATTTTACGTATCGAACGTATCTCACCAACGTCGAAACCTCAGCAGCTCGAGCAGACCAGGCAAAACTGCACGTAGAAGAGCTTAACCGCTTCATAGCGGAACAGAAGCGCATCAGCAAAGCTCTGATTGAAAGTGAAGAACACTTCCGAAATGCTTTTGATTATGCGGCGATCGGCATGGCGTTGGTGTCGCCTGAAGGTAAGTGGCTGCGTGTAAATAGATCGCTGACGGAAATCGTTGGTTACTCAGAAGCCGAATTGCTGGTTTCTGATTTTCAAAGCCTTACTCACCGCGAGGACCTCGGAACCGATCTTGCCGAAATTTATCGGCTGCTTTCGGCCGAGACTCTTACCTCGCAAGTGGAAAAGCGCTTCGTTCATCAGCTCGGCCATGACGTCTGGGTTTCCAATAGCACCTCGCTGGTTCGTGATGCCCAGGGACGGCCGCTCCATTTCATTTTCCAAATCCAGGACTTTAGCGAACGCAAACGAGCCGAAGCGGCCATCAAATCGCTCTCTTTGGCTGACGAACTGACCGGGCTTTATAACCGACGCGGCTTCCACGCTTTCTGCGAACAACACCTGAGTACTCTGCGGCGAACTAACAAGGGCATCGTGATGGTTTATGCGGACCTCGATGGCTTGAAAAAGATCAACGATACACTTGGACACCGGGAGGGCGACCGGGCACTGATTAAGACCGCAGAGCTATTGAAGGAGACATTCAGATCGTCCGACGTGCTGGGTCGGCTTGGAGGCGATGAGTTCACAATTCTGGCGGCCGTTGATCCCGAGGGCGGTGTGGAGAAACTCATTTCGCGGTTGGAACAGAAGTTCGCAAACTACAACGTTTTGAAAACCTCGCCTTACGAGCTTTCAATCAGCATCGGAGTAGCGCGACTAACTCCTGACACAACCGAATCAATGGAGGACCTGATGGCCCACGCCGACGCGGCGATGTATGAGAACAAGCGTCGCAAGAAAGTGCTTGTAGCCAAGACACGTTCGGAGGAATTAACAGAGGCCGTGGCATAACCCGATCTTAAGCGGATGTGGTAGCGGCAGGTTTTCGGACCTGCCGTTTTTGCT
Organism: Pyrinomonadaceae bacterium; assembly: GCA_035630655.1. GTDB lineage: Bacteria > Acidobacteriota > Blastocatellia > Pyrinomonadales > Pyrinomonadaceae > PSRF01. The sequence continues at coordinate 25,777 of DASQKG010000467.1, read as the reverse complement.
TTTGTAGTATCCTCTGCGGTCATTTCATGGACCGCCAAACCCAATTTACTAATGACGCCGGTCTCCAGCCTTCGCCCGCTCGCTGGCGTGCGTTGGCGTTGCTCTCACTCGCGGAGTTGCTGGGTATGTCGCTTTGGTTTAGTGCCGCGGCGGTATTGCCGGCGCTGCGCGTTGAGTGGAGCCTGACCAATTCAAACGTTGGCTGGTTGACGATTGCCGTTCAACTCGGCTTTGTTTGTGGCACCCTCATCAGCGCGTTTCTTAACTTGCCGGACATCATCAGCGTTCGATACCTCTTCGCCATTTCGGCTTTTGCCGCCGCACTCACAAACGCAACCTTTGGCGCCTATGCTCACGACATTCAAACCGGAATCACGTTGCGCTTCCTTACGGGAATGTTTCTCGCAGGCGTGTATCCGCCTGGCATGAAGATAATGGCCACCTGGTTTCAACGGGGCCGCGGCATGGCGCTGGGTGTGCTCGTGGGAGCGCTCACGTTGGGCAAAGCGTCGCCGTATCTAGTAAATGCGATCGGCAGCGTTGATTGGCGCAAGAACATTTTCTTTGTTTCGTTCCTCGCGGTGCTCAGCGGGTTGATTGTTTTGCTTTTTGTTGAAGATGGTCCATACGCTGTACCCACGGCTCGTTTTAGATGGAAACAGGCGTTTGCGGTGTTCAGCAATCGTGGTGTGCGCCTGGCGAGCTTGGGCTATTTCGGACATATGTGGGAACTGTACGCGATGTGGGCGTGGATTCCGGTGATGATTCGCGCCAGCATGTCCGCCCAACAGGTAACAGCACTGCCTGCTGAAGTTGCGTCTTTCCTGGTGATCGGCTGCGGAGCAATTGGTTGTGTAATAGGTGGATTACTCGCCGATAAACTAGGACGAACGATCGTGACATCCTGGGCCATGGGTATAAGCGGGACTTGCTGCCTGGTTATTGGTTTTCTTTTTGGCGGCAATCCTTTTTTTCTTTTGCTGATCGCTGCAATTTGGGGAGCCAGCGTGATCGCTGACTCCGCGCAGTTTTCAGCATGCGTGACGGAGCTTGGTAATCCACAATACGTCGGCACGGCCTTAACGATGCAGACGTGCCTGGGATTTCTGCTCACTACCGTCTCAATAGAGCTGGTTTCCTACTTCGTAAACATCGTAGGTTGGCGATACGCGTTCGCTATCCTAGCGCCCGGACCTTTTCTCGGCGCGCTTGCCATGTTGAGATTGCGGTCTCTCCCGGAAGCTGTGAAGATTGCGCAAGGAAGAAAGTGAATCACATGGACCGCACCCAGCAACTCACATACGTCAGATTTTGAAGCATGATGATATCGGAACTAAAACAACGTGTTCGAACAATCATTCGGCTGCTGAAGCGCGCTTATCCCGACGCGAAGTGTTCATTGAACCATTCGAATGCGTTCGAGTTATTGATCGCCACGATCCTTTCTGCGCAGTGTACTGACGCACGTGTGAACATCGTGACTCAGGATCTCTTTCGCAAGTATCGTAAACCTGAAGATTATCTAAAGGTCCCCGAGAAGGAATTGCAGCGCGACATTCGAACGACCGGCTTCTTTCGCAACAAGACGAAATCCATTCAGGGCACTTCCAAAGCATTAATGGAAAACTACGGCAGTAACGTTCCGCAGACGATGGACGAGTTATTGGAACTACCTGGAGTTGCACGCAAAACCGCAAACGTCGTGCTGGGAAACGCTTTTGGCATCGCCGCCGGGGTTGTGGTCGACACGCATGTTACTCGACTGTCGCATCGTCTAGGCTTGAGTCAGGCAAAGACAGCAGAAAAAATCGAAGAAGACCTCATCCAAATTGTGCCCAGGAAAGACTGGGTCATCTTCCCTCACCTCCTAATCGCGCACGGTCGTGCGATTTGCAAGGCCCGAAATCCGCTCTGCGCCGAATGCGTCATTGAGAAGCTCTGTCCCTCGTCTTACCTCAAGACCGGTGTCATGCCTGGGAATTGAAGCAGCATAGACTCCAGCTGTGGATGGCCGGAACCCGACGGAGCTTCCGACGTGAAACCGATGCGCGACACAGACTGTGAAGTCTTTTACGCTTGAATCTCGGGCTGCTAGCGCAACCCTCGGAAGGCCGCTACAATGGGCCCGCTCCGTCAAATCCAGTTTGAGTTGCCGTCCAGATGCCGGTCGACGATTACGCCCACCTCCATAGTCTCAACCACCGTTTTTCATGGCAAATTGCGCCCTTCGCGGCGCATCAGCGGCCCGTCAGGGGGGGAAATACGTGAGCTATCGTTTCCCCTGGTATCGTCTCAGCGATGATCACCTGCTGAATCTACGTATCTGCGATCTCAATTTGAAGATCAAGGGATCGTTTCTTGAGCCCCACATCATCCGTCTTTACGGTGAACTCAACGATCGTGGTATTCGGTTCAAGCCGCACGTCTGGCTCTCCGAAGAATGGTTCTCGCCAGATGGCGTGCCCGGAATCGCCATACCTTTTTATTTGGCGCATCCGCGCCTGATGAAACTCGAACGTAAGCAGATGCTGGAAGTGGAAGGCGGCACCGACACCGAATGCATGCGGATTCTTCGCCACGAAGCCGGGCATGCGCTCGACACCGCATTTCGTCTGCACTTCAAACGTCGATGGCGCGAGCTCTTTGGATCCTTTGCGCAACCCTATCCCGACTTTTATAGACCAAAACCGAAGAGTCGCAACTACGTCCTTCACTTGCGTGCGTGGTATGCGCAAGCCCATCCGGCGGAGGACTTCGCTGAGACGTTCGCCGTTTGGCTAAGTCCACGATCGCGCTGGCGGCGTCGTTACAAAGGATGGCCGGCCTTACGCAAACTGGAATACATCGATTCACTGATGACGGATTTGGCCGGTACTAAACCACGAAACCGTGCGCGGACCAAAGTCGAACCACTTTCCGAGATCCGCACAACGTTGCGCGAACATTACCGGATGAAACGGGAGAAGTATGATTTTGATTGGCCCGCTGTTTACGATCGAGATCTCCTGCGGATCTTTTCAGATGACCCTCATCATAAAAATAAGCTGAGCGCGGTGAGTTTCCTGCGCAGTGTGCAGCGAGAGGTGCGACAAATAGTTGCTGAAGGAACCGGGGTTCACCAGTACACTATCGATCATGTGCTCGAGAATATGATTGATCGTTGCAAGGATTTAAAGCTGCGGGTTGTCATACCTCCTCGAGAAGCGCGCCGGCGGGTGATGATTGTTTTGACAGTTCAGGTCATGAACGTACTGCATTCGGGTTATCATCGTATCGCGGTTTGACCGCTCTATGACTTTCGAGCCCAAAAAGAAGCTTCGCATTATTGTTCTGGTCCATCAGGATCTCGTGCCTCCCGATTCGCTCGACGACCTCAGCGACAAAGAAAAGATCGAAATCAAAACTGAATACGACGTCTGCTCAACTCTCAAGAAGATGGGCCACGACGTCTATCCCATCGGTCTTTACAACCAGTTGAATGTGATCGGCGATGCGTTGATGGAGCATAAGCCGCACATCGCCTTCAATCTGCTTGAGGAATTTCATGGTTACCCGCTCTATGACCAACACGTCGTAAGTTATTTGGAGCTGATGAAACAGGCCTATACGGGCTGCAACCCTCGCGGCATGACGCTGGCCCACGACAAGGCGCTAACAAAGATGTTGCTGGCTTATCACCGGCTTCACGTCCCGAATTTCGCCGTTTTTCCCATGAATCGAAAGGTGAACCGCCCGAAGCGCCTGAAGTTTCCGCTACTGGTCAAATCCATAAGTGAGGAAGGATCGGTTGGGATTTCGCAGGCCTCTGTGGTGCACGACGACGACAAACTTGTTCAGCGAGTGGAGTTCATTCACCGGCAAAACAAGACGGCCGCCATCGCCGAACAATATATTAAAGGCCGGGAAATCTACGTCGGCGTTATCGGCAACCAGAATATTCAAACTTACGCGCCCTGGGAATTGGTTATGGAAAAGTTGCCGGAAGGTTCTGAGAATATCGCCACACTCAAGGTCAAATGGGACCCGGCATATCAGGAAAAGGTCGGCGTGGCCACCCGCGCCGCAGTTCTCACGCCGGAACAGCACAAGACTCTCGGACGGCTTTCAAAACGAATCTACAGGTATCTTTTTCTCAGCGGTTATGCTCGGCTCGATTATCGACTCACCGATGAAGGTCAATTCTATTTGCTCGAAGCCAATCCGAATCCGCAGATTGCGGAAGGCGAGGATTTCGCCGATTCAGCCGCTCATGGCGGTGTTCCTTACGATCAGTTGCTGCAGAAAATCATCACTGTCGGACTAAACTATCACGCGGCCACTCAAGGGGCGTGATTCTCCGACACAACATTATCTTTTGAGCTTTATTGTGTTCGCCAAAGAAAAAAGTTCACGAGAGAATTCTTCGCAGTAGTGAAAAAACGGCTTCACATTGACTGATCATTTTTTGTTATCACCGGCATCGTCTTTAAAACCGCGTTCAAAGCGATTCCTTCAAACTAATTCCTGTGAACCCTTTTGATTCGCATTATTGCAGGAGCGTGTGATTCGTCACAAAACAGTCACATTGCGTCTTGTTTGAGTTCACTTCAACAACTACACTCCACTTCGCTTCCTGTAGTACCCCCTCACAGAGCAAGTAGATAAAGAATAAATTTAAGGAGAGAGTTCCCCTTTGCCTTTCAAAAAACTGTTCCCCTATGCGCTAGCCGCATGCTTTGCTGTTGGTATCTCCTCGAACCCAGCAACCGGTCAAACGGAAGAAACTCGTCCTCGGCAATTAGCTCAAGCCACCAATACATTGGAGATATCTCCATTGGACGCAGACGACCCGGTTATCATTTCGCTTGCTTCCCCGGAAGACATCAATCGCGCAAAGGCCTTCATCGCCAGGAGTGGGATCAATCCTGAATTCAAGCAGTTGATTACAGCAGCAATCGAGCAGCGTATGGGAACCCGCTACTTGTGGGGTGGCACTGGACCTTCCGGTTACGATTGTTCTGGGTTTGTCTGGAGCACGTTCAAGTCCGCGGGCATCGATTTTGAACGCGCGAGCGCCAGAGCACTCTGGTCGCGTTTCTCAGCGCCAACCCCAGAAGAGAAATTTACCTTCGGGACGCTGGTCTTCTTCAGCAATCTTACGCACATTGGAATCGTCGCGGACGAGAAGGGCTTCTATCATTCCTCCCGTCGCCACGGCGTAATTTATTCGCCCTTCAGCGATTACTGGACGGCGCGCATCGATGGCTTCCGGCGCGTTCCGCTGGCGGCGCGGCCCGACTCGGCTGACTAGACCGAAAGCAAGCTCAGGCTAATGCAAAAACGCCGGCGCTCATTGAGTGCCGGCGTTTCCTTTTGAAGTTCAAAACGATTCACTGGCTCGGCACGAACCCCGCCCGATGGTCATCTTCCCGCGCGTCCCACACGACCTGAATCTTGTCTATCTGGACGAAACACATCCTTTGGTCTGTGTCCTTCAAGTGCAGCACCCCGTCTTCCACCTTCACAATTTCACCTCGAAGACTCGACGCGCCTCCGCAAAAGACGTCTACCTTCTTTCCGATCATAGTGGATAGAAATTGCTGCATGGCTTGAGGCGCTCCCTAATCGACGCGTTAGGTTTTCTACGCTCCGTCCGCAAAGGTGATCTTTACGAGCGGTATCACCTCGGGGTCATTTTGTTGTCCGCGTTCAAACTCAATCAGATCGTAATAGGCGCATCGCGATGTCGTCGGAAACTCTCGACACGTGCCGGGACGGGCGTTGTAAATCGTGCACTTGCGCGTGTCTTGATTCAGGAACATACATGCCTGGCCAAACAGGCGGTCCGCGCGGCGACGAAGGATCCGTTCTTTTTCCCAAACCTTCGTGTAGCGCGCCGTGGCGACTTCAGGGGAGACGCCGAAGTGCAGGGCCAAACGCTTTATATCTCTTGGTGTAACCTGTACGCGGTCGTAAATCGAGCAGCAATATGCGACACACTTATCGCAGTCATACTTTACCGCCTTCAACACATTACCTGGTGCTAGGCCCATTCTTGAATTGAGTCCTTCCGATCTAACTAGCGCCTTTTCGATTTCTTGTATTCAGCCAATAACAACTCCATAGATTCTTCGCGTCGATCGTACAGTCTCTTCGGAGTCCGCGGTGCGTGCTTCGCTAAAGCATATGCCGTAATGATCGGCAACGCCACCGTAGAATCGACATAACAAACAACTGCGTCCGGCAAACGATCCGGATCGACTTTGCCCCAGGAGACCGCTTCGCCCGGAGTCGCGCCTGAAAGACCGCCAGTATCCGGCCGCGCGTCGGTAACCTGTAGAAAATAATCATGGCCGCGCTCGTCAATGCCAAGCACTTCCTGAATCTGCGGCTCAGTTTGCAAAAGAAAGTTCTTCGGTGAGCCACCGCCCAAAATAAAACAAGCTGAGCGTCCGGATTGCTTCTTCCGTTTTGTCTTAGCGCCGCCAGCATTGCGTTTCGCGGCTAGTACGATGGCCGCCGTCTCGTTCACGTCCAGCGAGGGATCAAACGCGAGCTTGTTTCCCTGCAGAGCCTTCGCCGCGACGTTCATGCCAATGGACGAGTCGCCGGGAGACGAAGTGTAAATCGGCACTCCATATTCATAGGCGACCGCCAACAGCGACTTGTCCTTCAGACCAAGTTTGCGTTCACGCTCACGGACGTAGCGCCCGCACAGGTAGTGAAACTCCGCGGTTGACATCGTCTTCTGAAACTCTTTTCCCTCAATTACGCGACGGAAGAAGGCGTCAGTGTCCAGTAACACGGAGTAGTCAAAAAAGATGTCATAGATGCGCACGACTTCTTCTTCGCGCAGAACGATGTCCGAAGTCTGGGCGTTGCCCTGATGCATCGCCAGGCCGATTCCAAAATGTGTGTCGTGATAGAGATTGGCTCCGGTGGAAATAATCCAATCGATGAAGCCAGCCTTGATTAGCGGAATCAGCGCAGAGATGCCCAGACCGGCAGGCGTGAGTGCGCCGGTAATCGACATGCCAATAGTTACATCACGCTCCAGCATTTTCTGCGTGAACAATTGACATGCCTCGCGCAGGCGCGCTCCGTTATAAGCAAGAAACGATTCGTCAACCAGCGTTGCCAGTGTTGTTTTTTTAGTAATCGGCGCAGGGTCGATTCGCTTTCCCTGGAGAAACTTACTCGTTCTTTTTGCCATTCGTTTTGTGTCTCTCGCTCTGAACTCAATTTAGGCACTTGTCTATGGGATACGGTCCACGAAATTACACGAAAACGCACTCCAGTCATTTCGTATTGTTTGGTGTGGTTTCGTGGATCGTCTCTTTCTTCAAACTTGACTGAGGCAATCACGTGGCCTGTGTTATCTCGTTTGCGTCTTCGCTGGCTGCTCGTTTCACCAGCAGCCGGCCAATCCGACGCTCGTCAGCCTCCAATACCTTAACCTCCAGCCCTCGAAACTTCAGCTGCTCGCCGGGTTGGGGCACTTTTCCGGATTCATTAATTACAAGACCCGCGATCGTGGTGAAGTCATCGGTATCGATTTCCATGTCAAACAGTCGCTCAATTTTTCCGATCTCAGTAGAACCGGAAACCTGATAAACGCCGTCTCCTTGTTCGACAACTTCTTCGAGTTCCTCGCCGCCGATATCCTCATCTTCAATTTCGCCGACTATCTCTTCGAGGATGTCCTCCACAGTCACTAAACCGGAAACGCCCCCATATTCGTCGACCACGATGGCCAGTTGCACGTGGGCCTTTTGCATCTCTTCCAGAAGTTCATCAACAGGTTTAGTTTCGGGTATGAAAAACACATCGCGAACCATCGAGGTAATCGGTCCATCTTCATCGCCCTGTGCCCAGCGCTCGAGCAGGTCTCGCACGTAGATGAGACCCTCGATGTTGTCGATTTGATCGGTGTAAACCGGCAGCCGCGAATATTTCGACTCTATCATGACGTCGCGCGCCTCACGCACGCCGGCAGTGGCAGGAAGGGCGACAATGTCCGGGCGCGGGGTCATTACTTCGCTCACGAGAGTGTCGCCAAACTCGATTATCGAATGGATCAGCTCGCCTTCTTCCTCTTCCAGTATCCCTTCCGCTTCGCCGACATCAATCAAAGCCTGAATGTCGTCGCCGGTGTCTTGCTCTTCGTCTTCGTCGCCGTCCTCCAACACTTGCTCTTTCTTGCGTGAACGGTCAAACAATCTGTGGAAAGGATCGGCAGCGAAAGCCATTAGAGGCAGCATTGGACGGATTAAAGGAAGAAGGAATAACAGCGTCCCTTCAGGGTCGCGAGTTGAGATAAAGAGCGGGATAAGCTGACGGAAAATTCCGGCGAGAATCAGCCCGGCGAGAAGTCCAACCAGTACGAAGCGTCGCTGATCGAAAAGCGACAGCGAGATTGAAGTCACCAGGACGGCAATTACAACCAGCAGGATCTGAATCGTGGCTGAGATGGCGAAGGTAAATCTGGGCCGATTCTCGAGCACCTGCTTCAGAAACGCAGATGAACGCAGCTTGGAACCTTCCTGCGCTTCAGTGATCAGCCGCCGGAGGCCGACGTCACTCAACTGGCCGAAAGCCATGTCGACCGTCGCGAGCAAGGACAACCCAACCAGGAGCAGTAAGGTTAGAAATATCTCAATCTGCATTTAAGGGTGAATGGTAAATGGTAAATGGTGAATGGTAAACCGCTGGTGGGGGTTTGAAGGCCCACCGTTTAAGAACGGCAGGAGATTTTCCATATAACATTTTTCATTTTTCATTGGCTATCATTGGAACGGGTGCGGTTTAGGCCTGAAGTTTAGCGTTCAACCTTTAGGTTGCGGCTTGGGCTCCGCAACGCAAGCTAAAGCTTGATGAACTCTGAACGTCGCGCCCTCAGCCAACGGTCATGAAAAGCGAGAAATGAAAAATGATATATGGAAAATTTCTTTATCAGGGGTGGGCGAGAAAGTTGCGCAAGACACACAAGAATGTCTGTCCTACTTAAGAAGCGTCCTGATCTTCTGAAGCACCTTATCGTCGATTCCCTTCTTGCCGGCCAGTCGAAGCGAGCGCAAACCCAGAAGCTTATAGACCTTTAAAGCCTCGGCGTGTTCGTCACCGGACAAAGCCTCAAGATGACGTCGAACAGTCGCGACGTCTCCTCGCGCGAATGTCCCGGTTAAAGCCTTCTCCGGCGGGGAATTTTTTAAATTGTGGACAGCGCTCTCAACCAAAGGCATCAGCACCTTCTGCGCAGCCGACCTGCTGAGTCCACACGAAGCCAGCATTTCCATGGCCAAGTCAATAAGAGCCGTCAGATGTCCGGCGGCAGTCAATGCCGCGGCGTGGTAAAGAGCTTTGCTTGCCGGCGCGATAGAAAAGCTCTTGCCTCCAAAGTCTCCAATAATTCTTTGCGCCAGCTTCGTGGCAACCCTGTCGCCTTCCACGCAGTAAAACGCACCACGCAAATCCTCCGCGCCCGAACGAGGGTCGCTCACTGAAACCAGTGGATGTAGTGAACCGGTATGAAATCCAAGTTCGGCGAGTGGAGACAGGACGACGGACGATAAGGCGCCGCTCGTGTGGAGCACTATTCGGCCGCGAGTTTTGCCCGGCTTCAAATTAGCCCGCCTTTTTTCCAACACCGCGAGGTTCTGAGCCGTTTGTTCTATGGCGTCGTCAGGCGTTGTAATCAGAGTCAGCCCTGTTGGTGCGAGCTTCTCCAGATCCTTGAGGCCCAGAGCTTGAATGGGTTCTGTGGTTTGAGAAACTAATCCGGCAGCTTTTTGAGCCTCCGAGGCCCTTCGCGCGACTAAAGCTCTGACAGAATAGCCTGACTCTCCCAGTGCAATGGCGAGGGCTCGACCAAGGCGGCCGGCTCCGACAATGGCAACAGCAGGCTTCGGCGGGTCGGAATGTTTGGGCATTGTTGGGGAACTCTCGCGGGACGTTGTACCGGCGGTCTAAACGGTTCTGGTAGCCGCGCGTCCGCAAACTAACAGTTTGCGTTACGATTTGCCCCACGTTTCTTAGGTATTCCAAGGGCGGTGCATTATAATGGCGGGCATCCTGAGAGCGCCAAAAAGGTCAAGCTTTTTTGTCGAGGCGAGTGTGATGCTTGCGCTTATTCCCCCTACTTTGACGCGCAACCATCCGCCGACCACCGGGCATCATAGACTGCGAGTTTCAATGTGCGAAAACAGCTTGTGCCGCCTTGCGGCCTCCGGTTTACCCCCGAATCAGTTTTCGCCGCGCAAGTAACCCTCAATCCGTGGCCCTGGAAAGTGTTTCCCCAGAATTCTTTTCAGCAAAGACATATGCCGAAATCTCTGGAGGTTTTCAAAATGAACAGCTTCTCCCGCATTGCTACCGCTCTTATGCTGGTGGCCTCTGTCCTGATGGGCTCAATCGCGGGCTTCGCTCAAACGACCCAGACGTCCCAGGCGCCTGCTCAAAAGGAGCAAGCGACTGCCGCTAAGAAGGACGACAAAAAAGAAGAGCAAACAACCACCACTACCAGCAGCTCGAAGAAACCGCTGTCAGTGAACGAGGACCCTGCCCTGATCGGCAAGCGCAACATCAACAAAGGCATCATTGCCAAGATGAGCGGCGGCACCGAAAAGGAAGTGAGAATGGGACGCGAACTGGCGGCTGAAGTCGACCGGCAGGCGAAGTTTGTTGACGATCCCGTCATTACGGAATACGTAAACCGCGTCGGCCAGAATGTCGTTTTACACTCCGACGCTAAGATTCCCTTTACGATTAAGGTGATCGACTCGGATGAGGTGAACGCGTTTGCACTCCCAGGTGGATTCTTCTACGTCAATAAAGGGTTACTTCTGGTAGCCGATAATGAAGCTGAAGTGGCGGGCGTAATGGCGCACGAGATCGCGCACGTTGCCGCACGGCACGCTCTGGAAAACCAGACAAAGGCCGGTTTGCTTGAATATCTCGCGCTCGGTACATCCATTTTCCTCGGCGGCATTCCCGGAATGATTTTCCAAAACACCGCCGGACTGGGTCTGCTGGGTGCATTCATGAAGTTTAGCCGCAGCGCGGAATCGGAAGCTGACAAGTTGGGGGTTCAATACATGTGGGCTGCCGGTTACGATCCGAGTGCCATGGCCACTATGTTTGAAAAGCTCGAGGCCAAGAACAAGAAAAAGCCGGGATTAATATCGAGAGCTTTCGCATCGCATCCGGCGCCTCCGGACCGTCGTGCTGCAGCATTGGCATTGGCGGCAAGGTTTCCCGAGCACGATGAATATGTGATCAGCACTTCGGAGTTTCAGCGAGTCAAGAATCGATTATTGAGACTCTCCAACGCCAGAGCTTCGACCGCGGGAGCGCTGCCGGGAGCTGAAGAAGGAGCACCGGGACGACCGACGCTAAAACGTCGTCAACCAACGCCGGATGAGGCGCCAGCTAATCCGGACGGGACTCCGATTGAAAAACAGGACGCTCCCAAGTTGAAGACGACTCCAGGGACCAAACCGAATCAACCTGAATAGTCGGGTTTATCTCCAAACCTCAGAGGCTTCCGGCAGAAATGCCGGAAGCCTTTTTTCGTGGGTACTGATGCAGTTGCTTCAGGCAGCTAATTACAGAACGAGAGCGCGGTAGCGCGGGATGCCGGAGGCTTGTAAAAATAAATAATTTAGCCTTTTTAATGCTCGGTACCTCCGGCATCCAGCGCTACCGCGCTCTCGTTCTGTAACAGTCAGCGAAACTGCATAATTAGCTTCTTGTGCTTTCTTGTTTTTCTTTCCGGAAATTCCGACAATGAGCGCCAGTCCCAGCGATTTCCAGCACCAATTATGTCCCACATCGTAAAAAAATCCTTCTCAGCGTTTTCCTGTCACCGGAAGTATATGTAAGTGAGAAGTAGAGAACTTGCAGCTATGCCGAGTGGGGCCCGCGACATGGCTTTGGCCGTGGAAATACATTTGCCGGTAAACGCCCTGACTCAAGATCAGTCATCACTTCTTCGTTTAATTGAGCGAGCCGCCGCTGGCGACACCGCGGCCTTCGAGCAAATCATGATTCATTCTCAGCAAAGAGTTATGTCGATGACCTGGCGGATGCTGGGAAACGAGGCCGACGCCCGCGATGCTTCGCAAGAAGTATTTTTGAGAGTTTACAAATACCTGAGACGTTTCAATCAGGATCAGGATTTCTTCGCGTGGCTGTACACGATCACGGTTAACGTTTGCCGCGACATCTCAAAGAAGCGTCGACGCCAAGCCGATCGGTTCGCGTCACTCGATACACCTGCCGGCGAAGCCGCCTATGCGGTGCCGGCTGAGCAGGAGAACGCGGAAGAGGCTTCTATTCACAGCCAACAGCGTGAGCTGATTGCCAGAGCAATGGCTACGCTACCGGACAAAGAGCGCGCGTCTATAGTGCTCCGCGACATTGAAGGACTTCCCACCCATGAAGTGGCCCGCATTATGAATTCCAGCTCGACAACTGTGCGCTCACAGATTAGCTCAGCGCGAAAGAACATCAAGATCTATTGCGAGCGGTATCTTAGAAGAAAGGGCGGGGGAACAGTTTCATGAAATGTAAGGACGTACAGAAACTGCTGCCGCTCTACGTTGGCAGCGACCTAAAAGAAAAACGCGCGAAGCTGGTCACGGCGCATGTGCGATGCTGTGCGGATTGCGCCGCGTCGGCGGATGAATACCGCGCGAGCCGGCAGTTACTGATGGAGTTTGCGCCCCCTGCATTCAGTGAAGCGGTCTATACAGGAATGCGCCAAAATGTGCTGCGGGAAATTGCACGAGAATCGACGGCGCCAGCGCTGCCTCAAGTAGTTGCAAGCTGGTTCAGTCCGCGCATCGGATGGGCTGTTGCGACCGCGCTCCTGCTCGTCGTCTCTGTGCTTGCCTTTTACTTCATCGCCGGCCGGAATAACGATCTGCAAAAGCTGGCCGACAGCCACGGCACGCTCGATGGTAACGGAAAGGCCGAACAACCAGACGTGAAGCCTCAGAATGAGTATTTGGGAAGGCCGCAGAAACCACACCGCCATGGCACCGTGGGCTCGCGACCCGCAATAGCAAGGAATCCACGCAAATCTGGACTGAGTTTGGGATCTGAGAGAGAAAGGCCTTCGGGAAAATCGGAGGCGTCGCTAGCGCCTTCCTCTGCAGAACCAGCTCTCGGCGCTCCAACCACTTCTGAAAAGACCCTGAGGGTAGAGATGCAGACGAAGGACCCGAACATACGCATTATCTGGTTCACGACTGAAAGAATTAGACGGGATTCTCCAAGGGAACGTTCCAAAGGTATCTAAGAAAGGTTTTATGCTTAAGAATACAAAGGACATCCTGACAGCATTCGTACTGGTACTGGTCTTTATCTCCGCGTCTTTCGCGCAGCAGGCGGACTCGGCGAGGCCGCAGGAGACACCACGCGAGAACATCTACACAAAAGGTTTTAAGACTAAGATCTTCGAGGTTAAGTACCGCCCCGCGGATAGGCTTGCCACGGTGGTGAGTAGACTCTTGAGCAGCGGCGCTGCGTCGATCGCGGCGAACTCTGAATTCAAGACCATCACGGTACGGGACTTTCCCGAAAACCTCGCGACGATTGAAGAGGTGCTCCAGCGGCTCGACACGCCCGCCGCACCGCGACCGAACATCGAGTTACACATGCACGTGCTTATAGCCTCGAACAATCGCGGCAAACCAAGCGGCACAACCGCGCCGGTCCCAGCCGAATTAAGAGACGTACTTAAACAGCTGAGCGAAACCCTCACCTACCAGAATTATGAGCTTGCCACCTCCGCCGTTCAGCGCCTGACGACGGAAATGACGCGCGGCGTCGAGGTAAATGGTATGGCAGAACTTTCGGGTGAGAATCCTACGGCCCCGAACAGCACCATGATATACAACCACGACATCCAATCCGTCTCGCTCGTTCAGAATGCAACGGGCGGTCCGACCATTGAAATTGGCTACTTCAGGTTTACTGCAAGAATTGACAAGGATCTCCCTGGCGTTGGCATAGGGACGGCCCTCAACTTGCGCGACGGCGAAAAGGTAGTGGTGGGCACAGCTGACATCAGGAACCGTGCTTTGGTCATAGTTCTGATCGCGAAACTGATCAAATAAGAGTTCTACTCCTTCAAATCGGCTTTGGCAGGTTGAGCCCCGCTCAAAGGCTCCCAGGCAGCGATGCTCGGGAGCCGTTTCAATGAAAAAAGAGACTATTAGTTTGTTTCGGTACGGGCAGACAAAGACCCATCGTCTACTTCGGCGAGTGCAGACAAAGCCAATCGTCTAGCAGGCCCAGCGTCCGCAAACTAACAGTTTGCGTTACGGCCCTCGACGCCGACCCCAACTTGACACTGTTTTGGTGCTCCAGTATTCTAACCGTTCGCGTTTTACTCGCTGAAAACAGAGATAGTTAACCATGTCTACATACTTCCCCAGCGGCAAAGATCTCGCTGGAAAACGCAAATGGTACGTCATCGATGCCGCCGGACAAACGGTGGGTCATTTGGCGTCTGAAGTGGCTTCGATTCTGACCGGCAAGCGTAACCCCGCCTGGACCCCTTTCATGGATATGGGCGATCACGTAATCGTGGTTAACGCCCGCAAGGCCGTGCTCAAAGGTTCGAAGATCGACCAGAAAATGTATCGACACCACACGCTTTACCCGGGTGGCTTGCGCGAGATTTCGGCTTCGGAGATGTTCGCAAAGAAACCGGAAAAGGTGATTTCACTCGCGGTTCAGGGAATGCTGCCCAAAAACAAATTGGGCAAGGCAATGGCGAAGAAGCTGAAGGTATATGCCGACGGCGAACATCCACACACCGCCCAACGCCCCCAGGATCTCCAACTCACCTCGCGACACCCAAAACAAGACAAGCAAGCGAAACAAGTTTAAGGATGCGGCTTTAATAAAGAGGACGATATAGCTGTGGCTGAAATTCAATACTACGGAACCGGAAGACGAAAAACCTCGACTGCCCGGGTTTACCTGCGCGCAGGTGGCGGCGATTTTAAAATCAATCGAAAGCCCTTTGATCAATACTTCCCCAACGAAACGTTGCGCATGATCATTCGTCAGCCTTTAAACCTGACGGAGACAGTTGGCAAGTTTGACGTCTTAATCAATGTTCGCGGAGGTGGACCGGCAGGACAAGCGGGCGCGATTCGTCACGGCATCACCAGAGCGCTGCTTGAGTACAACGCTGATCTGCGTCCAACACTGAAGCAGGCGGGATTGATCACGCGCGACGATCGTATTAAGGAACGTAAGAAGTACGGACAGAAAGGCGCTCGCAAGCGCTTCCAGTTCTCGAAGAGATAGGAACATTTCCGATTGCCAATTTCCGAATGCCGATTTGAAAGACAGGAGAATGGCCTGCCTACAATTCGCATTTGGAAATCGGAAATAACGTAAATCCATTGCCGTAGCTCGGATTGGTTTCTCTTCCTGGAAGAGACCGGGAGTTATGGTGAGTACATTAAACCAATTCACTGAAAAGGAGACTTAGTTTGGTTTCGGTTACGATGAAAGAATTGCTGGAGGCCGGTGTGCACTTCGGCCACCAGGTCCGGCGCTGGAATCCGAAGATGAAGGAATACATCTTCGGCGAGCGCAATGGCATTTACATTATTGACCTGCAAAAGACCCAGCGCATGTTTCGCGATGCGATCGCCTTCGTTACGAATGCGATTGCCGAGGATCGCGGCAAGACAGTGCTCTTTGTAGGCACTAAGAGACAGGCTCAGGACGCGGTCCGCGAAGAGGCAGAACGTGCCAGTCAGTATTACGTCAATCAACGCTGGTTAGGCGGATTGCTGACGAACTTCCAGACCGTACAGAAGTCCATCAAGCGTCTAAAAGATCTCGAGGCCATGCAGACCGATGGCCGTTATGAAAAACTCACGAAGAAGGAACGCATCAAGCTGGATCGCGAACGCGAAGGCTTGAATAAGAACTTGTCGGGTATTAAGTCGATGACTCGGCTGCCCGACATTATTTTTATTATCGACGTGAGGAAGGAAGAGATTGCGGTCGCGGAAGCCAATCGTCTGGGCATTCCCATTGTGGCTGTGGTCGATACCAACTGCTCTCCTGAAGGGATTGATTACGTCATTCCCGGCAATGACGATGCTCTGCGAGCGGTAAGGCTTTTCGCCTCCCGGATTGCCGAGGCAATTCTGGAAGGCCAGCAAATCGCAACTGAAGGCGGTGTAGTGGAGCAGTCTGAAGGCGGCGAGGGCACAGGAGAAGCAACCGGGGCTGCGCCGTCCGAAGCGTCAGCGACGAAAACCGCGGAAGAACCCAGCCAGGCCGCAGAACCAACTGAGGTTGGCGCCCCGACAATGGCCGTTGAGCCTTCCACCGCTCCGGAGCCTGTTGGAGCAGACTCCACCGCGGACAAGAGCGCTGAGTCGGTAGTTGCGGCAAGCTGAAACTCAAGGCTTCAGAGATTTTTACTTATCGGCGAGCGCAGCCTATGAAGCGGGACTTCCGCCGGGGCTGCGCTTTTTATTGGCACGTGACATAGACTCTCTCAGTCTTTGTCCTTAGCAACCAGGCCACAGACCGAAGTCTGTGCCCCAGGAGACATTTGTAATCATGGCAGAAGTAACAGCAGCGGCGGTCAAAGCGCTTCGCGAAAAGACCGGCGCGGGTATGATGGAATGCAAAAACGCGCTCGTAGAGGCTGAAGGAAATGAAGAACGGGCGATCGAGACTTTGCGTAAGCGTGGTCTGGCGTCAGCCAAGAAACGCGAAGGGCGGATCGCCGCTGAAGGAATCGTTGGTTCCTACATACACATGGGCGGAAAAGTCGGCGTCTTAGTGGAAGTGAATTGCGAAACGGACTTCGTGGCCCGCGGCGAGGAATTTCAGCAGCTCGTAAAAGACATCGCCATGCACGTTGCCGCCTCTGAGCCGAAATATGTTTCTCGCGAGGAAGTGGCGGCGTCCGACCTGGACAAGGAAAGAGAGATCGCGCGAGCTCAGGCGAAAAACGAACCCAAGAATGCGAATAAGCCCGAACAAGTGATCGACAAGATTGTCGAAGGACGCATTAACAAGTATTACGAAGAGACGGTCTTGCTGGACCAGCCTTTCGTGAAAGACTCGACTAAAACAGTCGGTGACGTCGTCACGGAGAAGATTGCTAAGACCGGCGAAAAGATTACTATTCGACGCTTTACCCGCTATAAGATGGGCGAAGGACTCGAAAAGCGTGATGGGGACTTTGGCGGCGAAGTAGCGTCGATGATTGGATAGTCAGGGCGCCTTTACCCAGAGTGCTGTAGTTAAGAGTTCAAACTTTAGTTTGCGTGATTCGTAATCGACGAACGCAAGCTAAAGTTTGAACTCTGCACAACTAGATTGTTAGTAGAGAATATGTCTGCGCAGCCAAACCCTGAACCAAATGAACTCGCCTTCCGGCGCGTCTTACTAAAGATCTCCGGCGAGGCGCTGATGGGCGAGCAAAACTACGGGATCGACGTCGATATCGCGCGGCAGGTTGCCGGAGAGCTCAAGGCTGTTCGCGAACTGGGCGTAGAGGTAGCGGTGGTGGTTGGGGGCGGAAACATCTTTCGCGGTGTTTCTAAAAGCGCGGGCAACATGGACCGCTCGTCCGCCGACTACATCGGAATGCTGGCGACTGTGATGAACGGGGTCGTGCTTCAGGACGCGCTTGAGAAGCTGGACGTACATACACGGGTAATGTCGGCCTTGAACATTCCGCAACTCGCCGAGCCATTCATCCGCAGACGCGCCGTTCGTCATCTGGAAAAGGGACGGGTCGTCATCTTCGCCGCGGGCACAGGCAATCCGTATTTCACAACCGATTCCGCCGCTGCCCTGCGTGCTCTCGAGATCAAAGCCGACATCATTCTGAAAGCTACCAAAGTCGAAGGTGTTTATAACGCCGATCCGATGCTGGACTCCACGGCCACTCGTTTCGACTGCATCACATTTCAAGAAGTCCTGGAGAAGCAGTTGAAAGTAATGGACGCCTCGGCAATCTCTCTTTGCATGGATAACAATCTCCCGATCGTGGTCTTCAACATGCGCCAGCCGGGCAACATCATGCGCGTAGTTAAAGGCGAAGCGGGAGTTGGTACGCGGGTTTCGCTGCGCCAGTAGGGGTTGCAAAGGCCCGCATAAGCGGGATCAGAACCGGAAGCGGACCGGGGTCCCCAAGCGGGCAGCCCGCGTGGGGTGGTGGATGCTACCGGATCGGCGGGGTGAGTCATTAGCCAGAACTACACTGCGACGCCACAACCTTCCTGGTAACGCTGACCCGGTCGCTGCCCGCTTCCGGTTCTGATATCGGAACTGTTTGCGTTCGCAAAAACACAACCTAAAGGTTGAACTCTAAACTACAGGCCCCTTACTAAGATTAATCTGGAGTCGAATATGAGCGAGAAGGACGTAATCAAGGATACGAAACCGCGCATGGAAACAGTCATTGAAGACTTTCGCCGTAAACTCGCGACGGTGCGGACCGGCCGCGCCGCAGTGAGTCTTTTGGATTCGGTAATGGTCGATTACTACGGCACGATGACGCCTTTAAGCCAGATGGCATCAGTCCATGCACCTGAGCCGCAAATGCTCACGGTACAGCCATGGGACCAAACCCAGGTGCCCACGATTGAAAAAGCGATACGCTCTGCGGATCTCGGGTTGAATCCTTCGAACGATGGCAAACTGGTCAGGATTCCTATTCCACCGCTGACCGAAGAGCGTCGCAAGCAACTCGCCAAACAAATCCACGAGATCGCCGAAGATCACCGCACCGCCGCCCGCAACATTCGTCGCGACGCCAATGAGCGTTTGAAGAAGATGTTGAAGGACAAACAGATTTCCGAAGACGCCGAGCGCGACGGTCTCGACGAAGTGCAGAAACTCACAAACACTTACATTGGGAAGATCGACGACCTCGCGAAGTCAAAAGAGCAGGAAATCATGAGCGTGTAACTGTTGCGTCTTAGGCGCGGATTTCCAAAATCCAGGAAGCTGATCGGCATTGCCGCCACGACGAATTTGGATATCCCCGCCGTTGAAATGTTTTCTTCCCTATTCTCATAGACAATGAAAGGGCAGATTGATTTTCGTCAAAGCTGCCTCCGTGGCCGCCGGCGTGCTGGTGAGAACCGAATGCTCGGAAGGTGTTCCGAGGGAAGAACTGATGCCTACGGTTCCTATGCGCCTCGGAAGAATCAACTTTAAGGCGAGTTCCCGCTAACTCGAAGCCCGAACTCGGATCTCGAAACTTGTACCAGCTGGTCCTCAGAACCTGCGAAGACAGGCCGCATCCTTCTAGCTCCAGCTTAACCACCAACAACCAAGATAGGTTCGAAAGGAGTAATCAGATGAGTAGTCCTGCACCCGCAACCCCTACTTTAGACCAGGTTCGAAACGCTGGCGCGTTACTGCAGGTAGGTAACAAAGGCGTTCCAGTTGCCACGGTTCAACTGCTGGTCGGTGTTTTCGACGACGGCGGTTTCGGCAACAACACACGCAATGCTCTATTGGCTTTCCAAGAACGTCAGGGTGTCCAGTTGGCGCCCGGTGAGGAAGGCAAGGTAGGAGCAGCAACTCTGGCTGCTTTGGAAAGCGAGACGGCCGCCTCCCTGGCTTCGCTGGCCAAAATTGATAAGCGCAACAAGAAGGTCAAGCTGCACCCGCTCTTTCGGAGAAAACTTGGTCTCCTCGCAGAGGCCCTGACCGTGCGTGGCATGAACGCCTTAATGACCGATGGATTCCGCACATTTGCCGAACAGGACATTCTCTTCGCCAAAGGCCGGACCACGCCGGGCCCGAAAGTGACCGGTGTTCGCGGCGGATTCTCGAATCACAATTACGGCCTTGCGACCGACATGTATCCAGTGGTTGATGGCCAGGTCTTCACGGAAAAACCGGCGGGGCCAAAAGGGGTGCGCTTCGCACAGACGCAGCAAGCCATTATCGACGAAGCTGAAGCCCTGGGATTGTTTTCGGGCGTGCACTTTAGTTTCGTCGATACGCCGCATGTTCAGTCTTTCCCGGAAAGTCGTTTCAGTGCCAACAAGTGCCACCAGATTTTCGTGGCGAATAACAACAGCTATGATGCCGTGTGGCGCGAGGCGACCGGCATTTTTGAGGCTGGTTAGCAACGTTAAGATGGAGCGTAGCCAGCTTGCAGCATCAGAGAAAAGAAGGGCACGGTGTACCGTGCCCTTTCGCAATCGAGTTGGTCTTTGAACTAGTTTGAGTCGTCAACAGCTCGTTTCGCGCAACATCGCCCCGACGCCAATGAGCGTTTGAACAAGAGGTTGAAGGACAAAGGATTTCCGAAGACGCAGAGCGCGATGGTCTCGACGAAGTGCAGAAACTCACCAACACTTTACATCGGCAAGATCGACTGCTGACGAAGTCAAAAGAGCAGGAGATCATGAGCGTGTAGGACAGCATTCCTGCCTGTCTTTCGGGTGAATGCCAATCTGGATCTGGGCCCAGGTGGAGTGAATATTATTACCGCGCAGTGAACGAGCGTCGACACACGCTTTAGTCAAGCTATCGTGTTGACTACTCCCAGAATTTCTCATATCCTTCGGCCACCTCGCATAACTCTGGTCACGAAGTCGAGTTCCCTCTAACCTCGAAACCCGGAACTCGAATCTTGAAACCACTATCAGGCTGGTTCTCAGAGCCTGCGACCCAATCCGCCGCATCCTTCTCATATCCAGCCGATCGACGCCGCATAGGCGGTGACTGTACAGGATCTCGCAATTTCACTAATCGTTCTTACGAACGTGCAAGTGCTGCTCAGCTTGGCTGGCACTCAAAACTCTCTCAAAGCCGAAGGAGTAATCAATGAAGAAAAAAACAAGCAAAGCCGCTCGGCCACGAAAAGCGCACGCAGTCACCCAGGACGAATTGAAACTCAAGATCGAACCGCGAGGGCCGGACCCTGGCCGAATCGAAACCGTGGCGCGGGCTTTGGCCGATCATCCTTCCGTACAAGAGTTTCTCGGGCGAACGAGCACTCGGATGCTCTCGTTTGAGTTGGTCGAGCCTGAGGTAGAGGCCAAACCCGCGCGGCCTTCGCCGCCGCCCGATCTTTACCGGGCGACATTTTTTGACTACACCAATAACCGAACGATCCTGGTTGATGGCAGTCTTAGTCAGCCCAAGCGCGTCAAGGTTTCAGAATCGGGTTCTCAACCGCTGCCGGGCAGAGGAGAGTTTGACGCGGCGGTGAAGATACTCGAGAAGGATGAGAACTTTGGGGCGGCCATTCGCGAACGGCAGCTCCAACCGTCGCCGGCGATGCCCCCAATTATCGACATCGAGTCACCCGACGGTCGCAGTGAGCGAACTATCTCGGTGGGTTTGCTGCCCCTCGTGGCCGGGGCGCGGCATGAGATCGTGGGGGTTAACCTGGTTCAGCGATCGGTTGTGCGCTTTGAGGAACGCGCGCCGCGGGCGTCGGTGGCGCATAACCCAATCTGCGGCATTCCTTACGTGCAGCAGGCTACCGCAAACAAGGGCGACGCGGGACAGGTCTGGATCACAGTCACTCAGGGTAACACCGTGCTCTGGAAGTTTCTGGCAGTTAGGCCCGCTGCTTCATCGGGCACGCGCTCTTCCGGAGTCGAACTGCGCTACGTGGACTATCGCGGCAAGCGCGTGCTCTATCGCGCCCATGTCCCGATCCTCAACGTTCGTTACGACAATGATGCCTGTGGTCCTTACCGCGACTGGCAGTACGAGGAAGGGATGATTCACGCAAATGGCGTTGATGTGGCGCCGGGGTTTCGTCTCTGTAACGCGCCGGCAACGACGATGCTCGACACCGGCTCGGATGCAGGAAACTTTCTCGGGGTAGGAATCTACGTCCAGGGACAGGAGGTGGTCCTGGTAAGCGAGTTGGAAGCGGCCTGGTATCGCTACATCAGCGAATGGCGGCTGCACGCGAACGGCACCATACGTCCGCGCTTTGGTTTCTCCGCGCGGACAAACTCGTGCGTCTGCAACGTCCATCATCACCATCCCTACTGGCGCTTCGACTTTGATATTCGCACGGCCGGAAGTAACCGCGTCCGCGAATTCAACAAGCCGCCGCTGATTGGCAGATCAAGCTGGCACACCAAGAATTTCGAGATCCGGCGCGCGCGCAATCCCGCGCGCCAGCGAAAGTGGCGAGTGGAGAACACCGTGACCGGCGAAGGCTACGAGATCATTCCGGGACCCGAAGACGGAGTCGCCACCGCTTCGCCGGATTGGCCCTATCCACGCGGTGACGTTTGGTTCCTTCGTTATCGCGGGTCAGAGCTTGACGACGGAGTCAACTGCACCACCGGTGGACCGGGCTGCGTTACCGAAGCCAATCTCGACGGCTTCGTTAACGGCGAAGCAATCAGCAACCACGACGTGGTCGTCTGGTACGCCGGCCACGTGACGCACGACGTCGCTCACGAGGAGCCCGGCGAGTTTGGCCACATCTGCGGGCCTGACCTGAAACCAGTGAATTGGTAAGGGCTGGGCCGATCATTCACCCACGTCGCAGCGACGAGGTTCGCCGATCTAGAGTATTTCGATTTACGATTCACGATTCACGAACAAGGAGGCTGGTCCTCAGAGCCTGCGACTGCTGCATCCCTGTTCCAGCCAAAACACTCAACCCGCAATTGCGGATGCCCTCCGACTTTATTCTGAGGTCACTAACCATGTTGTCCAAGTTTCTTCCAGATCTAGCCGACCCTGAATTTGATTTGAAATTCAAACTCTGGCAGGCGAGGCGTGACCGATGGGAATTCGTCCTCAAGACAGGCACGGCGCTCCTGCTAGTGGTTACGGCGATTGTCGCCGTATTTCAATACCGATCACAGAGGCAACAATTGATAAAACAAAATGAGGAAGCACAACAGCAGCGGGTCAAGGATTTCAATTCAACCATCTATCGCACCAGGCTTGACGTGTACCTCGAAGCAACGGATACATTCTCGAAGTTTGTATACGCCAGCAACTTGAACGAAGCCGAGAAGGCAGAACAGCGGTTTTGGGAACTTTACGATGGCAAGTTTTCCATTGTGGAGGATGAGCAGGCTAGGGACGAGATGGTCCTGGTCGGAGACTTCCTGTTGGAATGGGAAAACTGCAAGACCATTCCTGTTCAATTCCTGTTTCAAAATCTCGCCTACGACTTTACTCAGAGTTGTCGAAGTTCGTTGAAGACTGTATTCCCGGAAGGATTCAATCCGCTGACTCCGGGAGGATCAACGCATCCGCCGCATATTACTCGAGAGATGATCAAGTGTGTATGCCACCCGGAACTAGCCGACTGCAAAAAGGTCGTCTCATAATTTGCGAAACGCTAAGGCAATAGGACGAAACGCGGCCATTAGGCGAGGCTTGGAGTTCATTTATCGCACAGCATGCGATCCACAAAACTTCGAGATGTATGGACACGACTACCTAGGTTGTTTCCACTGCATCGCGTCGACCTCGAAAGATGTCAACCTGCGCCGAGTAGCGCGCAAGATGGGCCGAGAGCGCGCGCTCCAGTGGCGACGAGAGTATCCCAAAGTTCCAGCAGACGCCGACGCGGATGCTATTGCATATCTTGTTTTTGGTAGCTATGCGGCAGACAGGCTCGGCGTAAAGGATATCGGTCTCAAGGAACAAATTCGTGCGGTTGCTGACCGTTTTGATGCGCAAGACTATCTGGGATTTGATGCGGCCACCGAGGCGCCGCCTCAAGACGTGCCAGAGGAATGCGAGTGCGGTGCTTGCAATACGCGGGGCCGCAAGACTTGCCGCCGCTGTAAGAGACGATTGACTATGATGAGTTCATACGGAGTCTGGCTTGATGCACTAATTGCAAGCTACATGGGTGAACGCTATGGAGTGAGATTGGGTGCCTGGTTCGCGGATGTCATTAAGTGGTTGCCCACCATGCGCCCCTACCCTAAACACGACGACGGCGATAATCCTGATTTTCATTGGGCCGTATACGCGGTGACGCACGTTGTCTATACGTTGAACGATTACAGCTGCTACAGTCTTTCTCCCAGTTGGTTACCCCACGAGTACGCATTCTTGAAAAGAAATCTGAAGCAAGCCATTGTCATGGATGACCCAGAAACGATGGGCGAGTTTTTGGATACTCTGAAGTCGTTCGGACTTCCTGAAGATCATCCACTAATCGTCAAAGGCCTGACGTATCTTCTCTCGAAGCAGAATCCTGATGGCAGTTGGGGGGATGTAGAGGCGGCAGACATATACGAACGTTATCATCCAACATGGACTGCAATAGATGGTTTGCGTGAATATGCGTGGCACGGACAACGGCTGAGTTTTCAACGACTAAGACCGCTACTCGCCTGCGATACAAAGAGGCAGGTGCGCACTCGTGCGGCAGCGTATAGGACCTGCCGTCCCTCGCCTTCGGCCACATACTAAGGCAACATTCGCGTCTGGAGGTGTCGAAATGGCGACGCAGTTGACTGATGAAGAAAGATTAAAAGAAGTAGTGAAATCCGCAATCGTCGAGGTGTTAGAAGAGCGGAAGGACCTGGTCCGTGAGGTAATCGAGGAAGCTTTGGAAGACGGTGCTCTCGCACGCGCAATCGAGGAGGGGGATCGTACCGGTATAGTAAATCGTGAAGAGGTTCTTAGAACACTAGATGGTAACCATTGAACACTCAGTTCAAAGAGAGCTAACGTTGGTTCGGATACTCAACCGCAAAGACATCTATCGGTACTTCCCGTAGATCCAACTCCTCGACAAGCTTCGGCGGCAATCACTGGTCACGAGGCCAAGGATAGGTTGCGGTCTTTACGGCTTGGTAGTTTGTGTCGAGCGACGGTTCGAGGAGGAGGATTGAGGCGATGCGGCGGGCGATGTTCATTACTTCGCGCGCTTCGTCGGTGGTGAGTGGACGGCCGAGGTCTTCACCCTTTTCCTTTAGCGTGTCGTTGATGCTCTTTAAAACTTCAACCAGGTATGCGCCGGTACCGCAGCAGGGATCGAGCACGTACACGCGCGGGTCAGCCAGGCCATCGGCAATGTCCAGCTCTTCGCGCAAGACCGTATCCACCCGCGCGACCATGTATTGGACAACTTCGGTGGGCGTGTACCAGACGCCGAGTTCTTTGCGCAGGTCCGGATCGAAAGCCTCAAGAAACGGTTCGTAGAAATACTGGACGGCGTGTCCTTCTTCGAAGTTTTCAAAGAAAGCCTTGCGGTCCACGCGATTGAGAACTGCTTCGGTCCAATCGAGCACTTCAATCAACCCCAGCGGTTCCAGCTTGGTCGGCGTCGCGACCTGATCATAAAGCGCCTTGATCATCGGCACGTGCAACGTCCAGGCAGCCTGACGCCAGTCGAAGTGGGAGCGCTTATCCGCCGGCGGATGCTTCTTGCTCCAAAGCACCCAGGCAGAGAAGATGCCGTAGAAAAGCGTCTGCACCAGCGTCGAACGGAAGAAGTGCTCGCCCTTTTCGCCTTCAAACTTCAAGCCGAGCGCTTCTTCCAGGGCAGCGCGGACAGCGGCCAGCGCGGGTAGATCGCTCTCTTCAATTCGCATCTTCGCGTCACGCGCATACGAGGCTAGAAACCACGCGACATCTTTGGGTAAGGCAAGCGGCGCGGCGTGCAGCATGACGCGCTTGAGATATTCGATAAACCTTTCGCCCTGCTGCTTGGCGGTGGCGCTGTGATGAGAGGCCGCGAGCCAGAACTCTTTCTCGTTCTGTGCCAGACTAAAGCTCTCACGGTTCGTGACCTTGCCTTCATGGTCGACGCCCACCAGCACAAAGT
>DASQKG010000466.1:0-45819 GCA_035630655.1 Pyrinomonadaceae bacterium | reverse complement strand
TCGGCATTTGGATCGGCCAAAATTTCGACCTCTGAAATGTTTCGTCCTGCCGCCTGCTGCATCGCGTGAATAAACAGTTCCTTTCCCACGCCCGTACCGATGTGTTCAGGCGCGACCCACATGTGGTCCAGCTCAGCGTTGTTTTGGCGATCCGCCAGGGAGTAGAAGCCCACGATTAGGCCATCACTTTCAGCCACGAATACATGATTGTTGGCAAGATAGTCGGGCGAGATTGTGAGGTCGGCTTGCCAGTGGTTTATCCAACGTTCCGGATAACCCCAATGGCGTTTGGCATCGTGTGCGATCTTAGTGAGGGTTGGCGCTTCGTCTGCCGTCGCCGCGCGCAGCCTGAGATTGGGTAATGACATATTGATCGTAAAAGCAAACTGTTACTTTGCGTCGCCCCAACCAACCATGACACTTTTACTTAAGCCTCAAGCCAACTAACAGTTGCTTTACCTGCGGCGCTCTATTGAAGTTGCCAGACTGAACCATCCAGATATTCAACTCGAACAATCACAACAGCTTCACCCAGATTTGCGCGCTCATTCTTGTCGAGCGAATGTATGCTCACGGTTTGCGTTGGCGGAGTACGTATGAAGGATTTAAGCTCCTTCGATTTACCTGGCGCGATCTTTTCTTCGGTACGAAATTGACGTCTGCCCAGCTCGCTCTGATTGTTGAGATCGAAAAAAACGTAATCCCAGTCAATCGCTTTGATCACTTTGGCGCCGTTGTTTCGCACCTGCACGCTGTACAAGAACTGATAACGACCGGGCTTGTTCTTGTGTATCTGGGCCGTGAGGGCCGCATCAGTTTTCGCGTCACGTTCGGCCCTGCTGAGATCGGATCCGTTACCTCCTCTCTTAGCGTCCGCAATTCGCTTCTCGTTTCGCGACCTGACGCGCATTTCATCAAAGTTCTCAATCGGGCCGCTGAACGGATCCTGTTGCCAGTTTGTTCGCTCTTTGCTCCAGCTAAACTTGACGACCGCCAGATCTGGAGAGTCAGTCGAACCGGATCCGGACTGCGCACTCGCTACGACGCCACCGCAGAGAATACAAAGCATCAAAACGAGGATCTTCATAATTACCTCCAGCTTCAATTACAAGACTCGAGGGGCTTGGTGTCAGTACCACCTGCGTAAGCGGGTGTGTGTGTTGTCGCCTCAACCCACCCGCTGACGCAGGTGGTACTGACAAGAACAAGGAGCCAATCAAATATAGTCCTGCTCACTTTAGAAGAAAAGTTTTTCGCGAAAGCAATTTAAAGTCAAATCGGGGCTGAAAGAAATCTCTCAGCCCCGATTCAATCTAAGTGGTTTACCAAAAGCCGGTAGCCAAAAGGCCGCCAGGCATTCGGGAAACTATTTAAAACACATAACGCAGGGCTACTACCACGCGGCGGTTACCGCCGTTGGTGCCCCATTGGTTAAGGAACCCGGCATTGGTGACGGTGGCCTGCGGGATTCCGAAGTCTCGGGTATTTGTGAAGTTATAAAAATCGGCCCGCAGTTGCAGCTTCTGGTTTTCTCCCAGGCGCGTGGTCTTCAGGATGCCGAGGTCGATATTGTTGATCCCGTCAGCGCGCAGGATATTTCGGCCGGCGTTGCCAACACGTCCCGTCGGCAATCCTATGAAATCAACTACCACGCTTCGGACACCGGCGGCATTCGAAACTATGCGGCCCTGGGAAATTGTAAAGAGAGTGTTCGGAAGCGCCGACCCGCCCAGAGGTCCCACTTGCGGATTCACTATCGACGCGAAGATCTGTTGGGCTTGTTGTAGAGCCTGTGCCCTGAGTGCCTGATCGATGGCCCGCAACTCCTGAACCGACATCCTGGATATATCTAAGTTGCTGTAAACGTTGGGACGGATCGCGTTACCTACCAACGTGTCGATACCGCTTAGAGCTCCGGTTGGATCCAAGCCGTTCAACGGCGTAAAGGGCGCGCCGCTTTGCAGCGAGAAGGACGAGTTTATTTGCCAGCCACCAAGCACGTGACCGATCAAGCCTTTTTGCTCACGATACCAGGGCAGCTCGTAAACGAAATTGCCGGCAACGCGATGCGGACGGTCAAAGGTGGAGCGTGAGCGATCGGCCTTGGGGTTGAACGAATCCTGGGGAATGGCTATTTCGCCGGGCGAGGGGTTGAATATTTCAGACGCCTCGTCGATGAAAGAGCTCCAGGTGTAATGCAGGCCTGAGCTGAAGCCCTTACTAAAGCGTTTCTCCATGCTGACCTGCATCGAGTGATAGATCGAAGACGCCGAGTTGGTGCGCAGGCGAATGGTGGAAGCCGTTGAATCAACGCGGCAGCTATCAGTTGCCACTGTAACAAACGCAGTGCAGCCAATCGCGTTAAGGCGGCGCGGGTTGCCATCGATGGTTTGGAAGAGATCCGAACCCTTTGAACCGACATAGCCCCAACGAAGCACCGTGTCACGACCCAGTTCACGTTGCATCTCAAAACTAAACGAGTCGTAACGTGGCGAATGGAAGTTGTCAGAAACAACGGTACGCGCGAAGGTCTTCGGATCGATGGATGGATTTGCCAGGTTAGTGAAGGCGTTGGTCGTTCCCGCAGCTGCGGCCGTTTCGCCCGGCAGCGTAAGAGACGCCGTCGGGAAGGTGGCAGCCGCCACAAACGGGAAAGAGCTCCATATATTTAGCGCGATATTCGTGAACGTATAGTCATGCGTTCGGGAGTAACCACCGCGAATGACAAGTCTGTCGCCGCCGGTCAAGAAACCCATCATCCCGTCGCTCGAGGTACGTGGATTCCAGTTGAACCCGATTCGCGGCTGGAAGTTCTTCTTGTCTCGCGACGGAATCGGAGACACGATGAAGCGCGCGTCGCCGTTAGCCGCAGCCACCACCGGTGCGTTGAAATCCACCAGATCCCCGATCGGCTGTCCCGGCAACTCCCATCTGAGTCCGTAAGTCAGCGTGAAGTTTGGCCTGATCTTCCATTCGTCCTGACCGTAGAAGTAAAAGTCATGCCAGTCAAGATTCAAGATCTCTGCGACTCCTGGCAAGTCTTTGTTAATCGTGGCGATTTGGGCCACGTCGTTCACAAAGCGATTGAGCGTAGTGTAGACCAGCCGGCCTCTCGTCGTAGGTTTGAATAACTGCTCCAGTTGGCTCCGATGGATGTCAAACCCAAACTTCAACCCATGGTTGCCGGCCGTATGGGACAGATTATCCTGATACTGCCAGGTAGTCCGGAAAGAGAACTGCGGAAGATTGACTCCCAGACCGATGGCCGTGCGACTTGCTGCCGCATTAAACCCCTGCAAGCCCAGTTGATTTATTTCGATCGACGGAATCGTTTCTGAATCGGGGTTATTCGAAGTGGTCGCTCCAGCGCTTCGCAACCAGGCAAACCGTCCTTCATTCACCCAGTTTGGACCCAAAACGCTGGCCAGAGTAATGTTCAATCCCTGGGTGCGAGCGATGTTATTGCTTGTATTTCCCGGAGGACTCGCCTGGCCGGTACCGACTGTGTCGGAGTCCTGGAAGATGTAGCGACCAAATATTTGATGGCCCGAATTGAAGTTGTAATCAATTCGTTGCATGGTCTGCCAGTCATTAAATACAAAGCTCGTGCTGCCGGTCAGCGAGCCCGTCGGGACGATAAATTGGTTTGCGCCGATGTTAAATGTCGCCGATCCCGAAGCGGCAGTCTGTGCGGCCGGCAGGAATGCTAACAGGGCAGCAACCTGCGGACGCGCGCCAGCCTGCGTTTGCAGTATCGCCCGGCCGGCTTCCGTCGGTACACCTACGATGGTGACACCGGAGCCAAGTTGACGATCCCACCAACGTTGAAGGGAACCAAAGAAGAATAGCTTGTTCTTTAGAATTGGTCCGCCGATTGTTCCGCCGGCCTGGTTCTCGATGCGGAACGGAGCGTGTCTTTGAGACGGGTTTGTAGAATTGCGGTTACAGAACCCCGCGTTCTTATCCAAATTGCTGCATGCATTCAGCGAATCGCTGTTGTGGAACCAGAAGCCGGAACCATGAAAACTGTTTCCACCACGTTTGGTAATAGCGTTGAAGACTGAACTGGAGTTGCGGCCAAACTCAGCCGTGAACTGGTTCGTTACCAACCGCACTTCCTGAATGACATCGGGATTGTTAAGCGGGATGGACGCGCCCGCCACGCCAAAGTCGTTATTGTCCTGCCCGTCGATCATGAAATTGTTTGAACGGACACGACCGCCGTTGGCGGAATAGTTTATGCCTGCGGCGAAACCTACCTGATTTGGCCCAAGTTGGCTGACACCCGGGGCGGAGAGCGCGAGATTGTAAACGCTGCGATTGGTTGCAACCGGAAGGTCGGTCAAGCGTCTTTCGTCGAATCGTGTTCCGACCTCAGCCGTGCTGGTATTCAGCAACGAGGCATTCTCCACGACATTAACAACCTCTTGAACACCTTTCAGCTGCATGGAAACGTCTACGACCGCATCCTGGTTTAGCAGGAGGCTGACACCCGTCTGGACGTGCTTCGCAAACCCTCCGGCTTCTACTGAGACCTCATATTCGCCGACCGCCACGTTAGGGAAGCGATACCGGCCTTCATCATCTGCCTGGGTCGTTCGAGCCAGATTGGTACGGACATTTCGAAGTGTAACCGACGCGTTTGGCAAAATTGCCCCCTTCTCGTCCTTTACCTGGCCGGATAGTGAGCCAGTTGTCTGAGCAAAGACTGAGATTGAAAGGCAGGCGAAACAGGCTATTAAAACCAGCAGGGACTTGGTCGCTTTGAACATAAGGTCTCTCCTTTTCCAACAGGAAGGTCTAAAGTTCTTGTGAAGCGCGGAAAAATCGTTCTGGTACCCGGCGTGTTCTTATCTAATTGCGTTTTTCGGATGCAACTAATATTCCAACTGGAAAGGGCCAGACGTCCCGAAGCTTGCGACATACATTTTGGGGAATTACCTACAAGGCAGGGGGTTGGCGATCGTACAGGCGGGCAGATACCGTCCAGGTGTTCCAAATAATTGGATTTCAATCCAATTGAATGCACAGATCCAGGAGTGACCGAGGTCCGAGTTAGATAACCGAGCTCGCTGTCAGGCGGTTGAGGCCGCGTCCGCCGCGGGGCCTTCATCGTGATGCTCTGTCGTGTAAAGTCGAAGGATGTCTTGCCCTTGTCGCGAGCGAGGATCGATCGTTCTCATGTGCTTGCGGCCCTGCATCTCCCAAATTGCCGTGACCACTCCGTCTTTTTCCACTGCGTGATAAGAGATATCCTCGGCTGCCGTCTCAGCAGCTGGATTCTCACTTGCGTTAGCCGCGCCTTCGGTTTGCGCGCTTTCATTCTCAGACATTTTTGCTTTAATACTCCTCTCGAAACTTCTTAGATTGTCTTTTGGTTTGAAGGAATTGTTGCATACGACTCGCGCGAGTGTCTACCGCGGGGCAGAAATGGCAGAAGGCCACACCTTGGAGTCGTCATGCGTTGCACGCAACTTCCACCGCCAGTCGCGGAACGACCACGCCCCAGCCTTGTCTATCAGACTCGACTCCGCCTACTCGTTCAGCCGTCCCGATCAAAATTCTCTTGACTTGCTGCGGGGTCAATTTCGGATTGGCCTCCAGCATGGCCGCTACAATGGATGCAACGATAGGCGCGGCGAAAGATGTACCGTCAACGTATTTGTAATGCTGGTTGATGACGTTGCCTTCACGCAACTTGATCGTAATTAACTGCCGGAGAAGAGGAATTGACAGGTCGCGTGCCTCGTCGAAATCTTTGTCGACTCCTTCATTGGATTCAATGATCGTCCTCAGCTCATCATCCCCTGCCAAGTCCAAACTTGCGTAAAGCTCGGCCTGATCCGCGGTAGGAGTAAACGGAAGAATCGGAGCAGCGACCCAGATGCCCGGCGCAATGATCTCGGGTTTTTGTAGTCCGTCGATCGTTGGCCCATAAGACGAGCGATACATACCCCTCTTTGCCCGATCGAGCGAATTCTGATCGTCGAGTCCACCCACGGAAATCGCTGACGGCGAGCAGGCCGGCGGCAGCACGGGATGACCGGGAGCCATTCCGGCATTACCCACCGCACAAACTACAACCAATCCTTCCTTCACCGCGCGCTCGACCGTTTGGCATAAGTCGCTGCTCAAGTACGACTGCTCAAAATCTCCACCGGCAGAGATATTGACGACGCGGATACCGTACTTCTCGCGGTTCTCGATCACCCATTCCAGGCCCTTTTGAATATTCTCGTCAGGGATGTGTCCGGTGCGGCCAATCTTCACGAGCACGACTTTCGCGTTAGGCGCTATGCCCCGATAAAAACCCTCGGATAAATGTCCGTTTCCCGCAGCGACGACGGAGGTCATCATTCCATGCCAACTGGCGACGTCGGTTGTTTTAAGTGACGTGTGATCGTCTTCCGCGTCAAAGATGCTGTGGTAGGCAACGATTCGATTCACCGGATTAGTGAGATCGTCGTGCGCATAAAATCCTGAGTCGAGGAATGCCATGGTTACACCACGCCCGGTGAAGCGCTCATCAGCGTTCATCCGCAAAGGCGTGGGCAGAACGTGATCGGTCTGATCAAAAACCAACTGGTGAGAATCGACTTGCGCTTTGGCGCGGCTAAAGAGCTCGACACAAGAGGCGCAAACATTTGCCATCTCCCCTGTCACCACCGCGTGTCCCTTGAGAAAAGTGGCGAGCTCATTGGGTAGATCAGACAACGGAAAATGTGGCCCGTTGGCCCGGCCACAAATGTGGCAACCTGGATCGGTTTTCTTTTGTTCTTGAATTGAATCAGGCGAGATCAGCGACTCCGGCATAGGCAGGCAGTTTACTTCATTCCGCGACGATTTCAATCGGAGGCGAGTAGGACAGACATTCCTGTCTGTCGGTCTTTGGAGGCAGGCACGAATTGTTGTCCAAGCCTCTTATATTAGACCGACAGACAGGAATGTTTGTCCTACGCGCTAGCGCGAGGTGGCACTGACTCATAGCCCTTCGGTGTGCGGTTGTGCGACATCCCTTTCCGCGTGTAAGGTATTGGGGTAAATCCACGACAACCCAGTGTCCGAATTCGCGTGTGTCCTATGGCCAACGAACAGATAACGGTTGCCGACATTTTTCGCCGCGCACAGGAGCTCAGGCGCGAACGGTCGAGCGCTTCATACAAAGACCTCAAGGAACTGCTGGTAAAGGAATTTACCGGCAAACCATTTCCGCCGCTATATAACCTAACAATTCCAGAGCAGGACGCTCGCGCGCCTGAGGAGGATTGGTCCGCCGGACTGCCGATTGTCCGGCGTGGAATTCAATTTCAGGATTGGAAGGAAGTTGTGGATGGAATTCTGTTAAGCCTGGAGCAGACAGAAAATTATGAGCTCCAGCGTGGGCCCGAAGGCGACAGAGATAAGTGGCATGACCGTACAGTTGGGATCGAAGAATCAACCAGGAAAGCTGTGAGCAAGTGGATGCCTGAAGAGTTGATGGCCCTTGCTGAGCGAAACACCAGAAAGTAAGCCGGAGTTGGAGAAATGAATACTAGTTTGTCACCACGATACGTATTGTTTGTAATGGCAATGCTCCTTTGCGCGCCGGTAAGTGCGCAGCAACCGGGACAAGCGTCCGCAAATCGGGAGTGTACGGCTCCAGTTTATTCGGGCAAGGTGATGGATCGGAAGGCGAAGATTCTTGCCAAGCCGGAGCCGGACTATGACAAGGCCGACCGTCGCAGATTCGCTGAGGAAGTGGTTACGTTGCACGCGATACTGTGTGGCTCGGGCGAGGTAACCGACATCAAGGTGAAGAGTGGACCAGCAGATAGCGTAAATGCGAAAGCCGTTGAAGCGGCGCGGAAAATTCGGTTCGTACCGGCTGAGAAAGACGGCGAGAAAGCCTCGACGATAGTGGTCCTCTTATACCGCGTCGACTGAGAGAAACTGTTGCATGAGTTTTCTGGGAAGTTTGTTCAGCGATCCGAAATACCAGCCGGGCGATCCCCGCAAGCCGGAAGATATATCGGATCCGGAAATCATCATTAGTCCCGACACGCGGAAAGACAATCGCATCCCGCCTGGACAATCTCGCACAAAAAAGTGGCCGGTCCTGGACGCGCATGGCACTCCGGAAGTGGATCTCGTGACCTGGACGTTTGAAGTCGGCGGACTTGTCGAGAACCCGCAGAAGTGGTCTCTCGATGAATTTATGCAATTAACTCCGGTGAAGGTTTTTGCCGACTTTCATTGCGTCACGCGCTGGTCGCGCCTGGACAATGTTTGGGGTGGCGTTCCTACCCGGGAGATAGCCAAACTCGCCGGTGTCAAAGCGGAAGCGAAGTTTGTAGTGGCAGAAGCTTACGACCACGGTTGGACCACCAACGTTCCCATCGAATACTTCCTCAAGGGAGACTCGCTCTTCGCCTGGTCGCACGACGGCGAACCGATACCTCCCGAACACGGTGGCCCGGTTCGGTTGATCATCCCTCAACTCTACGCGTGGAAGTCTGCCAAGTGGGTTAAAGGCGTTCGTTTCCTTGAACACGACCAAGCCGGCTTTTGGGAA
The DNA here is from genome assembly GCA_035630655.1 of Pyrinomonadaceae bacterium. Taxonomy (GTDB): domain Bacteria; phylum Acidobacteriota; class Blastocatellia; order Pyrinomonadales; family Pyrinomonadaceae; genus PSRF01. The sequence goes on along the minus strand of DASQKG010000466.1, from coordinate 37,268 downwards.
GAAGGCGGCTATCACATGCGCGGCAATCCATGGGGACCGGGCGATGGCGAGAGGTTTCGCTGGTCGTGAGTATCCCAAAAGACGCTGCCGCGGTAATCCTCCTTCGACACAACACCAACCCGCGCAATCCGGAAGTCTTTCTGGTTAAGCGGAGCATCAAGCTCGCGTTTCTCGGCGGCTATCACGCCTTTCCGGGCGGACAGTTTGATCAGTCAGACGTCGAAGCGCCGGTTGAAAACTGTGACGACTCCGATACAGGCACCGCAATTAGCTGCGCCGCGCGTGAGTTGTTTGAGGAAACACAGGTACTGGTCGCGCGAGGCGGCGATGCCTTGACCCGAGGGCAGCGCGCGTCTTTGCTTGACGATCTTCAATCCGGTCGAATGGCCTGGCCGTCACTGCTCAAACATTACAACCTCCATCTTGATGCCCGCGACTTCACTTTCGTCGGACGATGGGTTACCCCGCCATTCAGCGCGCGCCGCTTTGATACATGGTTCTTTGTCGTTACCGCACCGCCAAAGCAACAGCCGAGAATTGATGCCGATGCCGAACTTGAAAGCGGCGAATGGATAACCGCCAGCGCCGCACTGGGCGGATGGCAACGTTCGGAAATTCTCGCCGTGCCCCCTGTTATCCATGCTTTGAGAACTCTGTCCGAAGGAATCGACGAGACCCTTGTCGAACGTTTCTTATTCGTACCAAACGCACATCGCGAACCTGTTCGACAGATCGAGTTTCGTCCTAACTACATCTGCTTTCCGGTTCGGACACCGACGAAGCCTCCCGCCACTCATACCAATTGCTATCTCGTTTATAACTCCGAGGAGTTGTTGATTATCGATCCTGGCTCGCCTTATGAAGACGAGCAACAGGCACTCGCGGCTTGTGTGGACGAATTGATCTCCGACGCCTGGTGTAGCGTCCGCGAGATTGTTCTCACGCATGTTCACCCTGATCACATCGGGGGGGTGAACGCATTACGCGAACATTTGCGCCAACGGCACCCGCCCGAATCAGTGACCGTGGCTGCTCATCGGCTCACCGCTGAAGCCTTAGGCGGTGTCATCAAAATCGATCGCCTGATTGACGATGAAGAGACGATAGAGCTGCAAGGTGTACCGCACATTGCGCTGCGTGGGATGCACACCCCCGGCCACGCACGCGGCCATCTCTGTTTTTACGAAGAACGGACCGGAACCTTAATCTCCGGTGATAACATTGTCGGGCTTGGTTCAGTTCTCATAGACCCGCCGGAAGGAAACATGCGCGACTACCTCGACTCTCTCGAGCGCATGCGAGCGCTTCCGAATTTGTCAGTGATCTTCGGTGGCCACGGTCCGGCGATCGGAAACCCTTACGCGAAACTCGACGAATACATCTCCCATCGCTTAGAACGTGAACGAAACATACTGCAAGCCGTTCGAGAAGGCGCCACCACGCCTAAAGACATCGTCGCTCGCGTGTACACAGACGTCTCGCCCAAAGCGCATGCAATGGCCGAGCGTGCCGTCATGGCCCACCTGGAAAAACTCGAAGCGGACGGCTTAGTCTCGCGCGACCTCGAAGGCTCGTATCGCTCCTCTGACCACCGAGTGTGAAGACTATCCCATCCACCTGCGTGTCTGAAGATTATTAGGGCGACGATCGCATGCTCTCAGGTAGGGAAGGAGGGCATGCCCCCGCTCTTCCTCGCGCCGGAAGTCCGTATTCAGTCAGTTGTGAGAGTATCGAGAGGTCGCAATTGCATTCATGAACTGAAGTATTCAAAGAGCGGGGGCAAGGCGGGGTCCCCAGCGGGGCATCACCGCTGGGGTGCTAATCCCACCTTCCCCACCTGAGAGCACACCAAAGTTCTCGTCGCCACCTGAGAGCCTTCGTGACAACGCTACTGCGCACGGTTCTCCAACTTGTTCGTACTTTGTCCTCTTTGCGGTTAAACTTTCCGAAAACCTCTATTCAGCGCGAGGACAACTATGGAGCGAGCAAGGACGTTAGGTGAGTTACGGTCTGGCGGTTACAAAAGCGTTTCAGTAAAAGACGAACTGCGCGCCAATTTAATCAGGAAATTAAAAAGCGGTGAGCGACTTTTCCCAGGCATCGTTGGTTACGACGAAACTGTCGTTCCTCAACTCGTAAATGCAATCCTCGCAAAGCACAATACGATCCTGTTAGGACTTCGAGGCCAGGCGAAGAGTCGCATCATTCGCCAGATCACCGAGCTACTCGACGATCAAATTCCCGTGATCGAAGGCTCGGAAGTTAACGATGATCCACTAAATCCCATCTCTGCTTACGGGCGACAAACCGTAGGGCTCCATGGTGACGAAACCCCGATCGAGTGGATTGGCCGCGACTCGCGTTTTGTAGAAAAGCTCGCCACCCCCGATGTCACTATCGCCGACATCATCGGCGACGTTGATCCAATTAAAGCTGCGAAAGGCGGCCATCTGCTCAGCGACGAGCTGACTATTCATTACGGTCTGTTGCCTCGTGCCAATCGCGGCATCTTTGCCATCAATGAGTTGCCCGATCTCGCCGGCAAGATTCAGGTTGGTCTCTTCAACATCATGCAGGAAGGCGACGTACAGATTAAGGGTTACCCTGTGCGTCTGCCATTGGACGTAATGCTGATCTTCTCCGCTAATCCGGAAGACTACACCGCGCGCGGGAAGATCATCACCCCATTGAAAGACCGTATCGGGTCGGAGATTACTACCCACTATCCAGCCGAGATTCAGACTGCCGTTGAAATCACTCGCCAGGAAGCATGGGTAAGTCGCGATGGTTTGAGAGAGCGCCTGCAGATCCCCGGCTTCCTTCGCGAAGTCGTCGAACAGATTGCTTTTGAGGCGCGTGACGACAGTCGCGTGGATAAGCATTCCGGCGTTTCCCAGCGCATGCCGATTACGGTTATCGAATCGGTAGTTTCAAACGCCGAACGCCGTGCGCTGCTGACCGAGGAAGAGGAGATTGTGCCGCGCATTTCCGACATCTATGCGGCGACTCCATCGATGACCGGAAAGATGGAACTCGAATATGAAGGCGAACAGATTGGCGCAAACCGGATCGCCAAAGACTTGATCAAGCGAGCATCGGGCGAAATCTTCGAGGGCTATTTTGTCGGCATCGATTTCGCGCAGACAGTGCAGTGGTTTGACCAGGGGAACAACTTGCGACTGGCGGACACAGCGTCGGCGAAGGAATGTATGGCTCTGCTTGATGCGGTTCCCGAGTTGATTGATACGTCGCTGATTCCTTTTGACTTCAAGAAATCGGACCAGGCAAACGTCGTTGCCGCATGCGAGTTTGTGCTTGAAGGTCTCTACGCTCAGAACAAGATCAGCCGTAACGAAGAAGGTGGCTACACAGCGGTAACCAAGGCCCGAAAAGACCGCCGCGGAATGATCTACGACGATTTGACCGAAACCGGGAAATACAGTTGACCGTGATGCGTGCGAGGATACTGTTTACGGATGGAAAAAGAAGCGGGATTTGTTCTGGCTTTCCCACGATGGAAGGGACGTCTAATTGTGAACCTTGCGGTTTGGACTGGAAAAGGTCTTATCACCAATCGGGCAAGGCACACCTTGATCGCTTAGGCGAGAGGACCGAAGAAAAATGGTGTACCCCTCTTCGGGATCTGAATGGCTTTTAACTGCTTGACGGAATGGGCATAGTAATCTGCCGAACTAGAACCGTTGACGCTTTGCCATATTCACGAGAGCGGTTCGATTTGCTAGACTGATCGTCAATGAGTACCAGAGCAGACACAATCCTCGACACCGCATTAGCACTCCCCCCGAACGAACGCGCTTGGCTGGCTTCCGAACTGATTGCTAGCCTGGATGAAGGTAAGGATCCGGATGTTGAAGCAGCTTGGGCTTCAGAGATTCAAAGAAGGATCGATGAAGTTGAGTCAGGCGAGGCGGAAACCACAAGCTGGGAAGAGGCGCGAACACGAATCAGGGCAAAGCTCGTGAAGTCGTGAACAAAACTCTTCGAATTCACCGCCTGGCGGAGGATGAACTCGCGGACGCGGCGTCCTGGTATGAAGCCCGGCAATCGGGTTTAGGAAGTGCGTTGCTGGACCTAACCGATAAGGCAATCGAAGTCCTCAAATCCGGTGTGTTACCCACCAGCCCGGTCCCCAGTGTTAAGAGTAGTAAGGGCGCACGGAGAATTCTACTCCGACGCTATCCCTACTCAATCGTGTTATACGAACGCAAGGACGAGATTGTAATCATAGCTTTCGCTCACAACAGCCGGCGACCAGGGTATTGGCGCACGCGAGAACCCTAGTAAATAGTTTTACCCATGAAGTTCACCCGCTACTCAAAATTCAAAGGCCTCGACGTCTCCGGCATAAATCTCGGCGACCTGATGGAAGGTCTGTCTGATTCCCTGCTCGACTCCGGATACGACGAGGATTACTACTGGACCCGCCAGCAACGCCCGCAAGACACCTCTCTCGATGCGTTGAGGCGCGCGCTGTTGCAATCGTTGATGGACCAGGGTCTGCTTGATCAACGTCAGATTCAGGAAATGCTCGACGACAATGAAGGCAAGTTTAAAGGTTCGTTGCTCGAAGAGATGTTGAATCAGTTGATTGAACGGCTGGTTGAGGAAGGATATCTAACGCTCAAAGAAGAGCCCGCCCAGCAACAGCGACAGCCGCAGGGCCAGGGCACTCCGGAGGTTTCCGAGCCTTTACCTCGCAACGTCAAGTTTGAAGTCACCGAAAAGGGGCTCGACTTTTTAGGCTACAAGACGCTGCGAAACCTGCTCGGAAGTCTTGGTAAGAGCTCCGTGGGCCGTCACGAAACGTCACACCTTTCCACCGGCGTCGAAGCCGCAGCCGCGAGCAAGCTTTATGAATTTGGCGACACCATAAACCTCGATGTGAACACTACGCTGCTCAGCGCAATTCAACGCGAAGGCCTGCAGGTGCCGCTTAATCTCGAGTACAGCGATCTGCATGTTCATCAGTGCGACTACCAATCGTCATGCGCGACAGTCGTGATGCTCGACTGTTCGCATTCCATGATCCTTTACGGAGAGGATCGATTTACGCCCGCCAAGAAAGTTGCGCTGGCGCTGGCGCATCTGATTCGAACTCAGTATCCCGGCGACTCGCTGAAGATCGTGCTCTTCCACGACTCGGCTGAAGAATTGCCGCTGGCAAAACTCGCTACGACCCAGGTTGGCCCATATCACACAAATACGGCCGAAGGTCTACGGCTCGCGCGCCGCATATTGCAGTCTCAGCGGAAGGAAATGAAACAGATTGTAATGGTGACGGACGGAAAGCCCACTGCCTGTTTTGTTGACACCGTAGGACAGACTTTCCAGTCTGCCCATTCCGGACGGAACACATCTGTAGGCCCAACAGGGACCGGCAGGAATGCCAGTCCCACTTCCCGCCGCATCTATAAGAACTCGATGGGCGGTGACCCGTTTGTGATGGAAGCAACGTTTAAAGAGGTACAGGCCTGTGGCAAAGCCGGCATCATGATCAATACTTTCATGTTGGCCAGCGATTTTTACCTCGTCGAGTTTGTAAAGCAGATGTCCGCCATGACAAACGGAAAGGCTTACTTTGCCAACCCTGACAATCTTTCTCAGTTTGTCTTGATAGATTTTCTTCGACGGCGAACCAGTCGCGTTTCCTGACGGCCAGGCACAATTGTATGGACGTTTATGTCCGACATGCTTCAGCTTGTCGTCAAGGCTGGGAACACTCACCTGCTTCAAGAGAGAGAGCAAGCGTCTTGCATGCTCTGACAACACTTCAATTTTAGAGATCGCTTGATGGTTGCGAATCTCTCCGACAAGGTGAAGCATGTCGAACATTAGGTTCCAATATCCCACTGCCGTGTTTAAATACCCTTAATGGTCCCTCTCGATTCGAAATCATCATTCTTTCCCCGTGGGCGTAGGCTCATGCCCTTACTGGTACTAGCTGCGGGACTGCTTTTCACTGTCGTGGTGTCCGTCCGTCTGGGCCAGGTCGCTGAAGCCGAAGATCGCGCCCGGTTTCAGACGTTGGTGCAGGACGTTCACGCGCGCATCGAAAGCCGGCTTGAATCCTATACGGCCCTCTTGCGTGCGGGCGCGGGGCTTTTCTCCTCATCAGATTCGGTAAAGGAAAGCGAATTCAGAAACTTCGTAAAGATGCTGGGTATTGCCGAGCACTATCCGGGTGTACAGGGAATGGGCTTCTCGGTGCGTCTCACTCCCGAAGAGAAAGCGGCCCTGGTCGCCGCAAAGAGGCAAGAGGGTGTCGAGGATTTTCGGTTGTGGCCCGAATCACAGAGGCAGGAGTATCACGCAATCATCCACCTTGAACCTCAGGACCAGCGAAATCGAGCGGGACTGGGCTTCGACATGACAACAGAGCCCAGCAGGCAGGAGCCAATGGAGCGGGCACGCGATACAGGCCAGCCTGCCGCATCCGGCCGAGTCACTCTCTTTATGAGGGTTGATCCTGAAGCAGTGCAACACGGGTTCATTATTTATGTTCCGGTCTATCGCAAGGACCAACAGCCGGCGAATGAAAACGAGCGCAGAGCCGCTCTTCAGGGTTTTGTTTTCAGTCCTTTTCGAGCTGCAGACTTCTTCCGACGAGTAGTCAGCGGAGCGTCGCATGAAAACCTGGAATTCAGGATCTATGATGGTGCAGACCTGACACCGGAACATCTGCTGCACTCTTCCACTGTCGCAGAGGCCCCAGCGCCGCCGGATTATCAACCCCGCTTTACTGCTTCAACCAATATGACGGTGGGCGGTCGTCCCTGGACGATTGCCTACTCGAGCCGGCCCGCGTTTGATTTGGTTTATACCAGAAGTTGGATTCCCTACATCCTTCCCGCAGGGATACTTCTCAGTCTTCTATTTTTTGCGGTGACGCGTTCCCAGACACGGGCCCGAAATAAAGCTGAACATTCCGAAGCGGAAACGCGCGAGTCGGAAGCAAAACTGCGAAAGACTCTCGAAGAGCAGCGACGAGCGGAGGAAGCCATCAGAGAGGGCGAGGAACGTTATCGTGAGCTGGTTGAGAACGCGAACGATATAGTCTTCACTCTTGATCTGCAGGGCAACGTCACTTCGATTAACAAGGCTGTCGAGTCTCTCACCGGTTTTACGCAAGCCGAGCTGCTCAAGATGAACATGAGTGAGTTCCTTACACCTCAATCAACCGAGACGGCGCGCTTAATGACTGGCCGCAAGATGGCCGGAGAAGAACGCACAAACTATGAAGTGGAAGTGCAGACCAGGGATGGTCGCGCAGTAACACTGGAAATCAGCAGCCGTCTCGCCCGCAACAATGGGAATCCCGTCGGTATACAAGGAGTGGCTCGGGACATCACCAACCGCAGACTTGCGGAAGACGCATTACGTCAGGCGGACCAGCGAGCGCTTTCAGAATATGAACGGCTGCTGGATCGAGTCGCTGGCCTGGCCCAAACATTGGGAACTTCACGAGACTTGTTGGCAATTTTCCATGGCCTACGTGAGTTCACTCTGCTGTCAATTCCGTGCAACGGCTTTTTCGTCTCACTTTACGATCCGGTTCGCGATGTGCGCACGGCTTGCTACGGTTGGGCCGATGGAAAAGAGATTGACATTTCAGAACTGCCTCCCATGCCGGTGACTTCGAGTGGGCCAAATAGCCGCGCCGTCAGGACCAACCAGGTAATCATCACCAACGATTACATGACCAAAACAATAGGACACCCGGCGATTCTGGTTGGGCCAGATAATGGTTTGCGGCCGCAGTCGTCTCTGTCCGCGCCGATGTCTGTGATGGGCCGAATCCTTGGGACCATTGAAGTACAAACATACGAAAAATCGGCGTACCGGCCAGAGCATGTGACGGCAATGCGGATGGCGGCAAATTTGACGGCGGTGGCCATCGAAAACACCGGTCTCCTGGAACGCGAAAGCACTGCGCGTGCGAACGCGGAAGAATCCAACCGGCTAAAAGACGAATTTCTGGCTACTGTCTCTCATGAGTTGCGCACGCCCTTGACCGCGATTTTGGGTTGGTCGCGTATGCTCGAGGGTGAACCGCTGGGGAGTGAGATGGCCAGCCGCGCGATTGAAACAATCAAGAGAAACGCAAAAGCGCAAGCCCAGATTATCGACGACATTCTGGACGTTTCCCGAATCATTACCGGAAACTTGTATCTCGATCTGCACCCGATTGAACTCGAGTCGGTGCTTGAGGGTTCACTAAACGTCGTCAGGCCCACCGCGGATGTTAAAGGAATCCAAATCGACCTGAGCCTCGATCAGGAACCAATCGCAGTCCTGGGCGACGCAAACCGGCTGCAACAAGTCTTCTGGAATCTATTGTCCAACGCAGTGAAGTTTACGCCTGCCGGTGGCAAGGTAACTGTGCAACTTCGCAGGACTAATTCGCACGTCCAGGTGGAAGTTGCAGATACAGGGCCCGGCATTTCACCAGAATTTTTGCCATACGTCTTTGATCGTTTTCGTCAGGCGGACAGTACTTCTACCAGACAGCACGGCGGACTCGGGTTGGGGTTGGCCATCGCCCGGCATTTGATTGAGATCCATGGAGGCACGATCGAAGTAAGAAGTGGCGGTGAAGTCGCTGGAGCAACGTTTACAGTGACGCTTCCGGTTGTGGGCGCGAAACTCGGCCCTGAAACGGAAGACGATGCGAGCCCGTCACTCGAGGTTCAGCCGAAGCATTCGACACAGGCTGAAGTGTTGGCTGACGTAAGCATTCTGATTGTTGACGATGATGAAGACACGTTGGAGCTGCTAAGTGCAGCGCTTACGCAAAGAAGCGCGGTCGTGACGGCGGTGTCATCCGCATCGGAAGCCATCGCGGCCATCAGGAGATCGCGGCCTGACGTGTTAATTTCAGATATCGCTATGCCGGGTGAAGACGGATATCAATTGATTGAGAAGGTTATCGCCCTCAATCTGGAACAGCCGATTCCGGCGGTTGCAATCACGGCATATGCCAAGGAAGAGGACAGGGACAGCGTGCTTGCCGCAGGCTACAACTATTATCTATCGAAGCCGGTCGAACTTCGCGAATTCATATCGACCGTCGCAGAAGCCGCGGGTGTAGTTCCGCCGACGTAAAGCAAACTGTTAGTTTGCTGGCGGTTAGTTAAAAACTAGACTGGCTCATGGCGATAGGTCGGCAAACTAACAGTTTCCGTTACATATGACGCCAAAAAAATACATCATTGAAGAGCGCGTCCGCTGGGGCGACGTTGACGCCGCGGGCATCATCTTCTACGGCGCGTACATTCGTTTCTTCGAGTTTGCCGAAACTGAATTATTTCGCTCCGTTGGATTGCCTTACAGCGTGATGTTTGATGAGCTCGATGTTTGGTTGCCGCGGGTACATCTTGAATGCGACTTCCATCGCGCGGCGCGACTTGATGACCTGTTAGAAGTCTCGGTGTTTGTGGGGAAATTTGGAAACAAGTCGATGCGTCTAGACTTTGAAGTGCGTCGCAAAGGCGTAGACGAGTTGATTGCCGAGGCGCATTTTGTGCTGGCCTCGGTCAAACGAGATACGTTTGAAACGGTGCCGATTCCAGACGAACTGAAGACTCGCCTGGCGCCGTATACTTCGGTTGATAAGTAGTGAGTTTGGATTCAGTGAAGCAAATTGAATACTCCGCTAACGCCCGAAATGATTTACGAAACTGACAAACAACCTGTGGCGAATATATTGGACGAAGGTAAAGTCCCTGCCAATCCCATCGCTCTCTTTCGACGTTGGTTCAACGAAGCGATCTCTTCCGGCTCGCGCTTGCCTGACTCAATGACATTGGCGACCGCAACAAAGGAGGGCAGGCCGTCAGCGCGGATGGTGCTACTCAAAGGAGTCGAAAACGACGGCTTTGTTTTCTACACCAACTACAACAGCCGCAAGGCGCGAGAGTTGGATGAGAACCCTCGCGCCGCGCTTGTTCTCTACTGGACCCAACTCGATCGCCAGTTGCGAATCGAAGGGAGCGTCGAGCGAACCTCTGCCGCAGAGTCGGATGAATACTTTGAAACCAGGCCACGTGAAAGCCAGCTAGGAGCGCTCGCTTCTCCACAGAGCGAAGTGATCGAAAACCGCAGCGTATTAGAGGAAACTTTCCGTAGATTGGACGAGCAATATCGGAAACAGCCCGTGAAACGGCCATCGCATTGGGGTGGTTATCGATTAAAGCCTGAAGTGATTGAATTCTGGCAAAACCGCGAGGGACGATTACACGATCGCATTCTCTATGAACTACAGCCCGACAGCTCGTGGACCATTAAACGATTAGCTCCTTGAGCGTTGAGGGGTCTACGCGGCTCTGCCGCCTTCCGTGCGGAGAGGCTGTGCCTTTCCGAAGTATTGAAATTGACTTGAGGCTGCGCCTGCCGTTCTTTCTGGGACCGGGCGTCCCGCCCGCAACGGTCGACAAGACTAATCGGGAGATTGCAGGACGCCATGGCCACGATTGCGGGCGAGACGGCGCGGTCCCAAAAGAGACGCCCGCCGTCCCAGAAGAGAGGCCCGCGGTCGAAATAGGGACGCAGCCTCAAATTGGACGAAGTGCGCTACGCGCGAGTTTCTTTTTCAACCCGACATAACCCTGCTGGCCGGCGACAAGATCGCCCAGGACCTTCTTGATGCCTCGGTGCCCCTGCGCAAACTCAATCATTCTTTCCGTGAACGGCGCGCCCCAGAAGTTTCCGTAAAAGCGCCGGCGCATCTGCGATGCGCGCCGCAGTTCGCCGCCAAAATCTGTACGCCAGAGCTGCTCGTATGCTTCCGGTCGGCCCGCGAGATAGCTCTCGGCAAAGAGTTCAGCGGAGCGCAACGCGTAATAGATTCCTTCGCCGGTCACCGGATCGGCGAAGCCCGCGGCATCACCCAACAAAGCCCAGCCTTCTCCACATGCTCGGCGTTTGTCCCAGGTTTCGTCGGCTAGCCCCGGAATACGAGCGGCGTAACGCTCGGCTGTTGTTTCGAGTTGTTGTTTGATACGAGCGGAACTGGACTTTTCCAATATCGCCCAGATCCGGGTTCGCGGATTTTCGCGCTGCGAGTAGTAACCAATCATAAACCGCCACAACAGTTCATCAAGCGCCTTGTGCTCAAACGCCTCCTGCGTAGTGGCGATACCAAACGAAATGTGATCAGGCCGCGGGAACGCCCATGCATAACCTACCCACGAAGGAAGAAACGCGATGACCGTTGGAGCATCACCGTCGTTCGGCAGCGGAGCTCGATATCCAAACGCCACTTCCATATCCGAAGCAGCTAATGGACCAGCAAGCTTCTTTGCGATGGCGCTATTGGCGCCGTCAGCGGCCACCAACATTTTTCCTGACCATTCGTTGCCAGTGACACTGCGAAGTTGCCATCCCGTTTCGGTTCTCTTGATGCCCTGGTTGGAAATCTTTTCAAACACGACCCGGGCGCCTGCCTGAGCGGCCCGGTCCCGTAAATAAGAGTCGAAGGCGACGCGCGAATAAATAGCGAAAGGTTCTTCAAGCTGAAGATGAAGCCGCTTGCCGGAAGGAGAGTACATTTCCAGTTCATCGACTGTGCGACCTACGGCCCCGAGCAAGTGTGGCCAGGCCTTCAGCGCCTTCGCGGTAACGCCACCGCCGCACGCCTTTGGTTCGCCTTCAGGGCGGCCATCGAAAAGCGCAACGCGCCTGCCGCCCCTGGCAAGCCGCTCCGCAGCAAATGAGCCGGCCGGGCCGGCGCCCACAATCAAAATGTCGAATGCTTCGCTATTCATTACTGACTCGTTTGGTCGCCAAAGACACAAGCTAAAGCTTGAACACTGAACTTCAGGCCTGTAGTTCAGAGTTCAACCTTCCGGTTGTGTCTTTCGCTGAATGCTCAAATTTTCTGCTACTCCAGATAGCGTTAATCATAGATGGCTTCTCATAGCCAGAGCAATTCGTGTGATAAAATCGCGGGCGTTCCTGACAAAACGTTGAGAGATCTTCCCCATGGGAAACGGCAACAGCAGTTTCATTGTCTTCTCGGGTGTAGCACCACATCCGCCGATCATGGTTCCCGAAGTCGGTGGTGAGGCCATTGCACAGGTGCGCGGATCGATTGACGCGATGGCTGAGTTCACACGCCGCATTATTGCAAGCGGTGCAGAAACTGTGGTCCTGATCTCACCTCACGCACCGCTTCACCCCAAGGCGTTTGTGGCTTATCAGGGTCCAATTCTCCACGGAAGCTTTGCAAACTTTCGCGCCCCGCAAACCGAGCTTGAATTCCCACTCGACACCGAGCTACTGAAAGCACTAGTCAAGACCGCCGCCGACAATGAGTTCGAGGTTGTAGGCCTGGAAAACTACGAGTTGGACCATGGCTCGGCCGTGCCACTCTATTTTCTGGATCGCAACGGTTGGCGCGGGCAGGTGGTCGCGATTGGATATAGTTTCCTTTCCAATGAAGATCATGTGCGCTTTGGCGCCTGCATCAGGGATGCTGCCGACGGACTGAGTCGTCCTGTGGCCATCGTCGCGAGTGGTGATTTGAGTCATCGTCTGAAGCCGGACGCGCCGGCCGGGTATAACCCGGAAGCCCACCGCTTTGATGAAGCGATAATTGAAGCCCTTGACGACAACTCGCCGTCGCGAATTATCGACCTGGATCAAGATTTACGGCGTGTTGCCGGCGAGTGCGGATATCGTTCCATCCTTGTCGGCCTGGGAGCCATTCAGGATCTTCCGGCGGCATGCGAGGTGTTGCATTACGAAGCGCCATTCGGAGTCGGGTACCTGGTGGCCCAGCTTACGAATTCGACCGAAAGGCACTCGTGAACAATTTCAACTCCGGCGTTGTAACTAAGGAACCCAGTATGGCTAGTGTGCCTGCCCTCGCACGGCAAGCCGTCGAGACCTTTGTTATTTCCGGGGTACAGTTCACGGCAACAGAGGACGTTGCGGAAATCCTCTCCAGCCCGGGTGCTTGTTTTGTTTCAATCAAGACTCGAGCGGGAGACTTGCGCGGCTGCATTGGAACGATCGAACCCACAAAGCAGTCACTGGCAAACGAAGTAATTACTAACGCGATCAATGCCGCGACTCGCGACCCACGCTTTCCTCCAGTATCCGCCGAGGAACTTCCGAACCTGGTTTATTCGGTGGACATACTGGCGGCGCCGGAGCCTGCCAGCCTTGAAGTTCTCGATCCAGCCGTCTATGGAGTGATTGTCGAAGATGAAACTGGTTACGCGCGCGGTCTGTTATTGCCGGATATCGCGGGAGTGAACACGGTAGCTCAGCAAGTTGAGATTGCTGCACGGAAGGCGGGGATTGCGCCGGGGAAGACTTTAAAGCTCTCGCGCTTTCGCGTGGAAAGATTTCGGGAGTAGCGCCTTCCGGTCGGGGCAGCTCTGTCCCGCTCACCTACACGTCGAGGTTCCTGACGTCGAGCGCGTTGTCTTCGATAAACTTCCGCCGCGGTTCTACCTGATCGCCCATCAAGACTGTAAACATTTCATCAGTCTCAACCGCGTCATCAATTCGGACCTGCAACAGCGTGCGCTTATCTGGATTCATAGTCGTCTCCCAGAGCTGCTCCGGGTTCATCTCACCAAGACCTTTGTAGCGCTGAATCGACAAGTCTTTCTTCGCCGCGCTCAGCACCTTTTCGAGCAGCGCTTCTCGCGTAGAGATCTCTTCGCTGGTCCCATTCGTGCCTGTAATAAACGGCGGCGCAAGTTTGTCTTCCAAAGCCATGTAAAGCTCGACAGCCTTTTGAAACTCTACAAAGCTGGCGAAGTTCCAATCGATTTTCAGATTCAGCCCGGATGTAGTTGTTGTTTCAATCTCACAAAGTCCATGCTCTTCGTCAGATGAAAGTTCGGTTTGAAAGCCGGCTTTCGCGAGCACACCTTCAACCTTCGCCATCAGCTCGCTGCTCTGAAAGACTTTCCGGAGATTAGTCCCCGTTTTACGCAGTACGCCTTTCTTTCCGGCGAAAGCTTCCAGCAACGTGTCGAGCATGTGCGCGTCACCGCCCAGACGTCGTGCCGCGCGCTCGCAATAACGCTTAAGGTCGACAAGATCCTCTAACGACTTCGCTAACTCCTTTCCCTCAATATCCTGATTGGCGCCGACTGATTTGACGGTCATGTCCGCAGTCGCCATCCGCATCAGATAACGGACCATCAGGCTTTCGTCTTTGATGTACTCTTCCTTCTTGCCGCGTTTCACTTTGAACAACGGCGGCTGCGCAATGTAGACGTAGCCGAGTTCGACCAGTTCGGCCATCTGCCGGTAGAAGAAAGTAAGCAAGAGCGTTCGGATGTGTGAACCGTCAACGTCGGCGTCGGTCATCAAAATGATTTTGTGGTAGCGAAGCTTGCTCGCGTCAAAATCCTCTTTCCCAATTCCGGTTCCGAGCGCGGTTATCAAAGCTTTGATTTCGCTATGGCCCAGCATCTTGTCAAAGCGTGCTTTCTCAACGTTGAGAATCTTTCCCTTGAGAGGAAGAATCGCCTGGTTCTTTCGGTCGCGGCCCTGCTTTGCCGAGCCGCCGGCCGAGTCGCCCTCAACGATGTAGATCTCGGAAAGCGCTGGGTCCTTTTCCTGGCAATCCGCAAGTTTTCCCGGCAGCATTGAGCCACCCAGAGCTCCCTTACGAACAATCTCTCTCGCTTTCCTGGCAGCCTCGCGTGCCCGCGCGGCGTCGACAGACTTGCCGACGATCTTTCTCGCCACCGTTGGATTCTGCTCGAGATATTCGGTCAGTCGCTCATTTAAGAACGATTCGACAGCGCCTTTGACGTCTGAATTCAACTTGCCCTTTGTCTGGCCTTCAAACTGCGGTTGCGGCAACTTCACCGAGATAACCGCAACCAATCCTTCACGCACGTCATCGCCCGAAAGCGAGCCCTTAAAGTTTTTGGCCAGCCCGGAAGACTGCGCGTAAGCATTTATGGTTCTGGTAAACGCCGAGCGGAAGCCCGACAGGTGCGTGCCGCCGTCTACAGTGTTGATGTTATTCGCGAATGAATAGACTTTCTCGTCGTATCCGTCGTTGTATTGAATAGCAACTTCAATAGAAAGCACGTCGGCTTCCCTTTCGAAGTAGAGAGGCTTGTCGTGAAGCGTCGTCTTGTTCTTATTTAAGTGTTTGACAAATTCCGCGATGCCGCCCTTGTAATAAAACTCATGGGAACGCTCCGGGGCCTCGCGTTCGTCTTTGATAGTTATGCGAATGCCTTTATTCAGAAACGCTTTTTCGCGCAAGCGCTCCGATAGCTTGTCGAAGCTGAATTCAGTGTGATCGAAAATTTGCGAGTCAGGCTTAAAGGTGATCTTGGTTCCGCGCTTACGTGTCTTGCCGGTTTGCTCTAAACGCGCCGTTGCTATCCCCCGCACGTAGTCCTGCTCGTAAGTCTTCCCGTCTCTCCAGATTTCCAGGTGCAACGTCTCAGAAAGAAAATTAACGCACGAGACCCCCACGCCGTGGAGTCCGCCGGAAACCTTGTACGCGTTGGAGTCAAACTTTCCGCCGGCGTGAAGTTTGGTCATTACAACCTCAGCGGCAGACTTTCTCTCCTTCTTCATTTCATCAACCGGGATACCGCGGCCGTTGTCGATTACAGTGATCGAGTTATCAAGGTGGATGGCGACCTCCACTGTGTCGCAATAGCCGGCCAACGCTTCATCGATCGAGTTGTCCACCACCTCATAGACCAGGTGATGAAGACCCAATTCTCCCGTCGATCCGATATACATCGCCGGACGCTTGCGTACAGCTTCGCGCCCTTCGAGCACAGCTATCGATGAAGAATCGTAAGCGTTTTTCTTTCCTGTAGTAATTCCTGCTGTAGACAATTCTTTCTCCTTCTTACCCGTCAACAAGTCATCCCGATCATCAATATCACCGTCGACACCCATGGCAAACAAACATCCCTCTGCCGCTCTTTCCGAGTTACGTCACTCCATAGCCGCAACTGCCGAGAAAGTGCTTTGGTTCAACTCCGTCGGCACCGCTTCGCCCTGAACGATCTCTTGTACGTTTGCTTTTGAAAGGAACCCTTCGAGATAGCTTCTCTTCGATGTGGTAATGAATGTCTGCGTGCGGCCTTCAAGGTACTCCAAAAGACGTTTTATCCTTTTTTCATCCAGCTCTGCATCGACATCGTCGACCAGAAAAAGGGGATAATTTTCATGCCGGGAATTATACACCGAAATTGCCGCTAAGTCTAATAGTAACAATGCGCTACGCTGCTGACCGGAACTGCCGTAAACCCGCATTTCCCGGCCCTCCAAATGGATGCTTAAATCGTCCTTGTGCGGACCCACCAGTGACCGGCCGGCAGCCACTTCCGCAGTCAGTCGCAGCCGCAAACGTTCTCTTAAAAGGGGTTCGTAACTATCGAGATTCCCCTTTCCCTGAAGGGACGAGGAGTAACTAATCTGAAGTGCCGTCGGCTCGAACAAAGTGTGCTCGAGTGCGTCATTGATTTTGGCTGTATAGTCAGTCCGTGCGGTGTGGATTTCTGCCCCTAATTTGGCTAGCTGTTCATTCCACGGCGCGATTAGATCCTGTGTTTGTTCCTCTCGAAATTCATGTTCATTGGCATCCTGCAGAATCCGGTTCTTTTGTTTCAGAACCTTGTTGTAATCACTAACAGTCTGCACATAGGACGGCCGCAACGAAGCAACTCCGCGATCGATGAAATGACGACGCGCTTCCGGCACTCCTCTCACAACCTCCAGTTGGTCGGCGGTAAATGCGAACACCTGGAGTTGGCCCAGGTATCGCGCCAGCGGCTCTCGCTTCCCGTTAACCGAAAGGGTCTTCGTGTTTTCCCGAAGGGAGACTTGCAAGTCTCTCTGGAGATTGTCCCCGGTTGAAACTCGACCGGTGACGGAGGCGGTGTCTTGTCCAAACTTGATTGTTTCCTGAAGACGTTGTGTGCGAAAGGATTTGGTTCTGGAGAGGATGTGAATAGCTTCCAGCCAGTTGGTTTTACCCTGCCCGTTGTTACCGTAGAGGATGTTCAGCCCGGGTCCACAGGGAATACTGCCGCGCAGGTTTCGAAGATTGTTGACTTCGAGGGACTCGAGATACATCGCGAGATTTTAGCACACGAAGTAGAGTCCAGAAGTGTCGCCTAGCTTTTAGGTAGCGAGTTGGGCTGCGTCGCGGGATCACTCTCACGGGGTTTTCCTCTAAGAACGCTACGGTCAATCTAATTTGAAAGTTCGCCTGGTCCAAACCTGGCCCTGCCAAGTCTTGGCGATTGCCTCGAGCGCCAAGGTGACTTTTATTCTGTGGCATTCCCTATACGCAAGCAGGTACACCACATTTGAGGTAATGAGCGGAACAACCTGGCCCCCTAATACGTGTTTTGAAAGTTCGCTAACGAGTCGCGAAACGTACTCCTTACGATTCTGGCGTGGGAAATGTTGAAAGATAAGTAAGGAACATCCTTGAGCCCAGGCTTCCTCGATCTCGTGCCAGTAGAGAAACTTGCTCGAGCCTCTTTTGCCAATAGGAGTTGACCTAACTTCAATGCCGTTGTCCGGGTCAAAAAACAAGAGATCGACTCCTGAGAGCTTGCTCAGTGCCAGTGATAGCCATCTGTTTCGCAAACGTTGAGAGTCTGGAACAACATCACTGCAGAACGAACAGTCGGGGAGAATTTGAAAGTCTTTAATCTGGCGAATTCCGCGATGTCGTTTCACCGCTTCAGCCAGACTATCAAACAGATCCGGATCGTAGTCTTTCCACGTTCTCCCGTCCGTCAGGTACTTGATCTTTCGGCCATCAGCTCGTCCGTCGTTGGGAGTCATCATCCAGCACACGCCAATGCTTAATCCAGCATCTGCAAAGCAGCGCAGTATGCCATACTTAAAGTAGTCGTTAATGTCACCGAAGTATTGATCCTTCATGCTGGACCGATGCAAACCCAAGGTGGCTCAAAGCACTTGACCAATGTCAGGGTGGTAGTTGATGGGTCTCTACGCTGCTCCGGCTAACAAGGGCATCACAATTCTGAAGATGGTACGTTTTTGTGCGAAATGATCGAGTCAATAATTCCAAAAGCAAATTCCCGATCTTGCTTGTTAAGTCTCAGTAATTTTCCAGCCAGGGTTACCGTCAACGTAACCCCTCCACTCAGTTGAATGGTAACTGACTCGTCTGAATTTGTGCCGATGCTCTCCTGGTGACGCGTCGCAAGTTCGGGATCAGTAGGCCGGGCTGGCCTTTTCTTCTTGCCGGTTAATGATCGTGTCCGGCGGGTTAACAACGGTGATAGACCAAGACCAACGAATTGGGCAGCGTGAATAAAGAAAGTCTTCGCTCTTCGTTTCGTATCTCCTGAAATAGCGTAATTCTCAAAGGCCGCGTCGAGTTTGGATGGTGTCAGTTTCGCCAGGTCGAGTTTGATGACCTCGGAATATCCCGATTTTAATAAAGGCAGGAGATTCGCCTTGCGACCGCCTACTGTCTTCTGCTGGGCAAGGCGCTCAAGCACGGTGCCATTGGGAACGCCGTTATCGTCGATCAACTCGAAGAACCGGAGCGCGCCGATAATCTGGCCTTGCACCACACTGGAGTACGTCGGAAAGCACTCTTTGTCGACCTCATTGGGCATCCCTTGAGCCAATCGATCCAGGGCACTCAGGAAGGTTTTGAAGGGTAAGTATGCGGGGGCTTTCGGCATTCAACTCCCATGGAAGAACGAAACTTTAGAATAACAATACCTATATCTCCCAATACCCTTGGGAGTCAATACTGCTTATACCTTTCAATACCTCTTGGGGACTTTTTTTTGAAATGGTCAAGGGTATCGCTAAGCTGCGGGCCGTGGGAGGGTAATCGAAAATGGGGTACGTTAAGGGAGACTTGATAAAACTCAGGGCTTTTGGCGGGAAACGAATCGTTCGGCGCTTTGTTGAAGAACGCGGTGGTTCGATTCTGATCTGTTCCCACGAAGAATACGAACTGGCTCTACTGGAGAAACGAGAGCCGCTGTGTATCGGGTTTCGGCCCGAGAACATAATTGAAGAAAGCAGGAAACAAGAGCTGCAGCGCCGGCCACGTGGTAAATCGGTCCGTTCAAAAGCGCAGGCGCCGAATTATGGTGAAAAGTGACCGTTGGCTTTCAAGTGGCAGCTCAGATCAGCGCACCAGACAAGGTGGCGGTTAGAGACTAGTCCCCAATCGGAGCAAGGGCGGGACATTAGCTTATGCTTACTTTCACTTTCAGACATTTCAAGGGCATCGGAGCCAAGACGGAGAGAGAGCTTTGGCGCTCCGGCGTAAGGTCGTGGCAGGAGTTCGAGTCAAGGCATGCTGTTCAGCTCTCGATGTTTGAGATGGGCGCAGAGGACCCGGAGATCCTCGATGTTTGGAATTCCAAGAAGGCCCTCGACAGGGAGGACGCGGATTACTTTGCTAAGAGCCTTCCCAGGCAGGAACACTATCGAATCGCGCTAAGCTTCCCTTTGAAGACCTTATTTCTAGACATCGAAACGACTGGCCTAAGCCGGTACTACGACACGATAACTTTGGTTGGCTGGAGTACCGGTCGCGAATACAACGTGTTCCTCAAGGGCGACGACCCTGGGCCTTTGCGCAAGGCGCTATCCGAGGCGAAGGCGATCGTTACCTTTAATGGCTCGATCTTCGACTTGCCTTTTCTACGCGACGAGTTTCCGGAATTGAAAGTACCCGCTGCCCACGTGGATCTTCGGTTCTTAGCTAAACGCGTTGGACTGGTAGGGGGTCAAAAGGAAGTCGAGTCCACTGTCGGTTTAGAGAGACCAGGCGTCCTATCGAGTCTCCGCGGCGAGGCAGCACCACTACTTTGGCATCGATACCGAAGAGGGGATCTCGCATCACTAGAGCTTCTAATCTCATACAACCGTGCCGATATCGAGGGTATGAAGTTCATTCTCGATACAGTGGTCCACCAACTCTTGGAGTTGGGCCAGTTTCCAAAGCACGTCGGTGAGCCTCATCTTTTTTCCGGTGGATACCAAGCCCTTGCCACAGAAGCACAGTCCAGTCTCAACAGGGTCTTCGTGCGAGATTACAAAGGAAGTCGCGGGCCCTTAGTAACAGTCAAGGATCTCGGGGTTCCAAGCCACCGAATTGTTGGAATAGATTTAACTGGTTCCGAGACCCGACCCTCAGGCTGGTGCCTATTGAAGGATGGAAAAGCGGCGACGCTACGAATTGGTTCCGATGAAGGGTTAATTAAGGCTACAATGCGGGCCCAACCGAGTCTGATATCGATAGACTCCCCGCTCTCGCTTCCAAAAGGACGAATCACTGTTGATGACGACGATCCGGGGCGTCGGTTGTTCGGAATCATGAGAGAGTGCGAGCGCATACTTAAAAAGCGCGGGGTTAATGTTTATCCGTCGCTGATCAACAGTATGCAAGCCCTCACTGCTCGTGGAATCCGGCTTGCAGCGTATTTCAGAAGTATAGGCGTGCCAGTGATCGAGAGCTATCCAGGAGCCGCTCAGGACATCATGAGTATCCCTCGGAAAGGAGCCGATATCGGTTTGCTGAAGGAGGGTCTCGCTGAGTTTGGTATTTCGGGTGAGTTCAAAAACCGAGACGTCAGTCACGACGAACTAGACGCTATCACCTCTGCCGTGGTCGGCCTATTCTTCATGAGTGGTAAATTCGAGGGGCTGGGAAACGAAGCCGAGGAATACCTCATTATCCCGGATATCAAATCAGGGACGAGCCCTTGGGGTAAACGAAAGGTAGTCGGCCTAAGTGGTCCTATCTCCTCCGGGAAGACCACGGCTGGCAGGTACTTGGCGTCACGCGGATTTGCATACGGCCGGTACAGCGAGGTATTGCAGGCGCTGTTGGAAGAGAAGGGAGTACCTGTCACTCGGGAGTCCCTCCAGCAGATCGGCGAAGAGGTCCACAGCGGCGTCGGCCAACGGTGGCTTGGATCTGAGCTTATTAAGCGAATGCCTGAGAGTGGCGACCTTGTAATTGACGGACTGCGTCACCCTGAAGATCATTCGTTTTTGGTTGAAAAGTTCGGCCCTGATTTCCTTCACGTTCACATCGATGTTAACGAAAGCGTTCAGCGACAAAGATACACCAACGAGGGAAGCTCGGAAGAGTTCACGAAAGCGGCCGCGCATCCTATAGAGTCGAACATTCCTAAATTGTCAGAACTGGCCCATGTGTGCGTGAAGAACGAGGGAACGCAAGACGCTTTCCTGTCCACAATTCAAGAGATCGTCAACAGCAACTTTCTAAACGGAGGACGGATCAAATGCCCCTAACAGTCATCGTCGGCGGTCAATACGGCTCTGAGGGCAAAGGAAAGGTCGCGCACTGGTTCGCCCGTGAAGGGCGGGCGTCGGTTGCGGTGCGTACAGGTGGACCGAATGCGGGCCATACTGTGATCGATGAAGCCCAGCATTCGCTCGTCTTGCGACAGCTGCCGACAGCGGCAATATTGCCCGATATCACATGTGTTCTCGGAGCTGGCTCATACATCGAGCCCGATCGGCTCTTAAAGGAGATATCCCGAACGGGATTGGATGACAGCCGACTGCTTATCGATCCAAACGCTACAGTCATCTCGGAAGAGGACAAAGCGACCGAAAGCGACGGCAAGTTGCGAGCGTCAATAGGTTCGACCCAGAGTGGAACCGGAGCCGCGGTTGTCCGAAGGATCGAGCGGTGCAACGCTACACTCCTCGCAAAGAATGATGTTCGACTTGCTCGTTACGTGCGACCAGTATCTGAATTCCTACGGTCTCAATTGTCTGGCGGCAAGCGAATAGTTCTCGAAGGCACTCAAGGGTTTGGGCTTTCGCTGCTACATTCTCCGCACTACCCATTCGTCACCAGCCGTGACACTACAGCAGCTGCCTTTGTATCAGAGGCTGGGTTGAGCCCTTTGGATGTTGATCAAGTAGTGCTGGTGTTACGCGCGTATCCCATACGCGTGGCAGGTAACTCTGGTTTGTTAGAGAAAGAGACGGAATGGGTGCGCATAACTGAGGAGTCCGGCAGCCCAATTCCTATCATGGAATACACGTCAGTAACACATTGTATTAGAAGAGTGGCACGCTTTGAGCCAGCCATTGTTCGGGCCGCAATCCGTGTGAATTCTCCGACCCAGATCGTTGTCAATCATGTGGATTATGTTGACTACCAGGCACGCGTCGCTAACTCATTAACACCAAAAACTGTCCGCTTTATCGACACTTTAGAGACTGAAATCGAGAGGTCCATTGACTACCTAGGGTTAGGGCCAGATTCTCTTATTAAGCGCAAGATAGCTTTCAGCAAAATCCGATCTGCCTAAAGGTTCCCATCAAGATGAGAGATCTCACTTCTCAACTCCGCGAGCTTCGCGCTAAAGCGGAAAAACTAAACGCGACTCTAGTTATGGATCTGCAACCCTTTTTGGGTGAGCAATTATTCCGTCGCTTGCCCCATTCCAACTTAAAAGGAAATGCGACCACCACTTGTAGCTGTTTGATGGCACTCGCAACCTCGAGCCAAGTTCTGAAGAACTTTAATAGCCTTTTCGGTTTTGATGAGGACATCAAGTCTCAACAACGGGTGACAGATATGCTCAGAGGGATCGCCTCTGGTACGTGGACTAGTTCCGGTTTGCTTGACGGCAATGCGTTTTCATCTCTCCTGATCATCCGAACAGCAGGTCTTCTATCAACGCGTCGGGAGAAGATCTTAACAGAGGCTGCGTTGCCAATGTCGCACACATTTCAAGTTGCGGAAGATCAAACTGAGGTAGCAAAGCCATTTGAGATCGGTATGACGTGCAGCTTGAGTGAGATACTTGACCGATTCGCCCCTGGAGTCCCCCGTTCCTTCAGTGTTGACAAATACCCTCCAACTTCAACCATTGGTTACTGGTTTGTGGATGCTGTCGACAAGCTCGACGTCAACATTACCACTAAGACTTGGGAGAAGATGGTGAAATGGTCATCGAGAAGCCTCACGAGACAGATTGCATTAGCGACCTCAACACATGACTCCATGAGGGATCCGATTGAAATGGCAATGGCCGCGTGCCTTTGCCAACGACTCAAGCGCCTGACCTCTGATCGGGGCCTTGAGTTCGAAGATGAGACCAAGGAGTCCATCCCTACAAACATCGAGTTACATGATGCGATTTTGAAATTTTTTGATTCGCAGCTGAAGTCTGGGATCTGGCCGAAGTACTTTCCTCTTTTCAACTATCGAAAAGGCGGGACTGGATCTAATTATGTTTTCAATTTCGAGATGTTAGAGATAGTAGTTGACGAGTTTAGTAAATCCCGATTACTTGATGATCCTTCCGTTCTAGGTGGCCTCGGACGAGCGCTGAGTTGGTGTGAGAATAATCGACTCACATACAGGTACAAGGAGAAGGACTTCTCTGGGTGGAATTCCGGTGGCCAACTCGAAACTCTTAGCCAAGGAAAGCCTGAAAGCTGGGCAACCGCAATGGTGCACATGTTTCTGCATCGACTGCGAGACGCGTTATCCGCGAGAATAAACAAACTGGTGTTGCTCAAGTACGGGGCAACAAGCGAGGTGGTAGAAAAAAACCCGGATCCGTGGAACGGTCTTATAGATTCTCCTGTGGTTCTGAAAGACCATTCCATCGGCCTTAAGCAACTGTTGGAGGACGAACTTCTAGGCAAGTTTGAAAGGAATGAGGGTATCTCACCTGTTAACAAAATTATTGGGAGACGTTCGGCACTATTGTTTGGACCTCCAGGAACGTCAAAGACCACGTTCGTAAGGAATGCGGCAAAGAAAATTGGATGGCCTTTGGTTGAGCTCAACCCTTCGCACTTCTTGAAGAGAGGTTTAGAGAACATTTACTCGCAGGCGGAGGAAATCTTCGATGATCTAAACGATCTTTCGTGGGCCGTTGTGTTTTTCGATGAAATGGATGCCTTGGCTCAGCGTCGTGACGCGCAAAATCTTGACATCACGCGACAGCTCTTAACTACTAGTATGCTTCCCAAACTCTCGCGCCTTCACGGTCAAGCTAAGGTCCTTTATTTTATGGCTACCAATCACCAAATGAGCTTTGATCCAGCGATTAAGCGACCTCGCCGGTTCGATCTACTTATTTGTGTGGCCCCGCCGACATGGTCCGACAAGCTGACGAATCTAGAGGAGTTCCTCGACAATGAGCCTGAAATAGATTTAATAAGAATGAGGCTTAAGCATTTGATCGGATCGTCAGAGCCTTTAATCAAACTGTTGAACCTCTTCACATTCGACGATTTCAAAAGTTTCTTAGAGTCTTTTGAAAGACCTTTGAGACGAAGTCTCCAAGGCATAAACAAATCGCAATTCCAAAAGATTGTAAAAGACTGGGCAAGCACTCAAATTACGTTGACTGATCAGACTGTCGAATCGACAGAGAATCTTTCCGCGCGTAAGGAGTTCGAAATAGATAAAATAGCATCAAGAAGGCAATGACCAATCCTTGAAGCTGACCCATTCGTCACATATCAGCGAGCTAAAGTAGTCGCGCTCGGACGCGCGCGCGACGTCAGTTGTGAGTCAAACAACGCTGGTGTGGGATCCATTGCGTCACTCCACACGAATTATTATTACGCCAGACGGTTTATTATTTTATCGCACGGGCATTTATTCTACCGGATCACGTCACTGATAACCGAAAAGAAAGTTACGGACTCTCCTGCTTGTAAGTTGTTGATTCCGCTAAGCGGTCAACTTTAACAAAGAAAAAGAAAGTTCCGGACTTTACGTCGCTTCTGGCGAATGCTGTCATTCTTCCTGAAAAGAAAGTCGCGGACTTTGCTGTGCGATGATAACAGCGTTGACATTCCTTTAATAGGCAAGGGTTCATAACTACGGCAGGTTGTAGCCAAAAACGTCTACAAGACGTCGAACGCGACATGCACTGCGAATCCCCGTCAATACTAACGCTACTCCCCAAACAAAACGTTTCATGACGACAATTCGATGAGAATGCAACGAAACTCGCGGAAGGGACAAAACTGTGAGGAATGAAAGCAGCTGCAGCATTTCCCCTGGTACAGCAATGCAGAGCGCTAAAGCTTGCACCAATCTCCACTTACTACGCTTAGAGTAAACAGACAGAACCTCCTTTGTGGAAAGAATACGAAACGCGAAGGAAGTCGTTGGAAGGAAAGCTTATTGTTTAAAGCCTCCGCCACGTATAGCTCCGGTGGAGTTCTCAGACGAACTGTAGCGAGTCCGCCTCTCCCCTAAAGTTATCCGGCTCGCGGCTCAGAATCCTGATCCGGGCGTTCGGTGGGATAAGAACCACGTCGGTCAGCTCGTGGAATTGGAAGTTGCGTATCATCGCACACATCGCAATCCCGGTAGTGAGACGGAATGCGCCTTCGTTGTTTTTGGGCCGCCGGGAGAAACGCTGATGCTCATCATTGAAGACCTCAATTGAGGAGCTATCAATACCGAGGAAGATCATTGAGCTGATCATGTCATCGGCTTTGATGTCTGAGTAGATCGCCGGCGGGACCAGCTTCCACCCCCATTACGAAACTTTACGTCTTTTAGACGGTCTATCTTGTCGGCGACTCGGAACTGAAACATCGGCTGCGCATCAACCGCGTTGATTAGATTGTTGAGTCCCAGTTGAAACCCGGCCAGCTTCAGTCCCGCTTTAGTGTCGCGTAGCGTCATCTGTAGCTGCGTCAAGGTTGAGGCCAACTGGCAGAAGGGGCGCTATCTCTTCGTAAGCCTGAACCGGAAAAGAATTCGGTACAACCAGTGAATGCCGGATCAACCGCGACCAGTAAAACCCGCGCTGCGTTAGCCAGTCCCGTTGCGGCCTCATCGGCACGCGCTGCTAGGATCGTCGGTGCATTCAAGGTCGGTGACTTCAAGGCAAACCGTTCGTTTTTAGCCACCTTCGTCCAACAGTTGACCACCAACTTGGCTATGGTAGCTTCCGTTGCCTCCTGCCAGGTCCTATTAAGATCAGTGATAGTGAGCAGGGCGTTTGCATAGAAGCGGTTCTCCGGATCCATGTCAGTTCTCGCTGAAGCCACCACGGCGGCCAAAGCTCGATTCTCAGATCTCGCCCAGTCTCTCTCACTACGCGAATCAGCGTAAGGCATGGCGGGAACCGTTATTCGACGTTTAATGGACGCGCAATTAGGCGTGTCAGGTCGATGGGTGGGTCGGCGTTCGAAACTCAGTCACTATCAATTTCAATACTCGGCTGATCGCCTACTCTTACCGCTCCGACCCATTTGACACTCTTAGCAACCTTTCCTTGCTGCCAACTGAATGTTTGAAACCTCCAAATAATGAGTGACGTCGCAGAGATCAATGATCGACCTTGGCACATGAATCTAGGAGAGACATTTGCATTACGCGTAAAACGAAAAAAGTCACTAAAACTACCATGAGCCTCGCCCTTATGGCTCAGTAGGAGAACGTTACCGGACTCCTTAGCCTCGAAGTATTTCTAAATGGTTGCCTAGGTTTTGCTTAACTCATACACTCGGCGCTTTGGAGTCTGAAGGAAAACGGCTTCTGAACTGTTTGCATGAAAAGGCTAATCTCTGAGCCTAATTCCATTTGCGCGTGTGTATCTCACGGAGCGCCGCAGGGTCAAGTAGCCATCACGCATAAGAGTGCGAACTCAAGTGGGCGAAAGAACGCGCGCCGCTCTCATCGCTCGAGAGGAATCTTATGATTGATACATGCATTCTACTGCTCCTCGCGTCGAATGCCGTCGACACAGTGGATCCACTTGCGGCTAACGAAATTAGAGGGATCAACGAGGCCATTCAGTCGTCTACCCACCGGAAATCGTTTAAGCGTCTCCAGCATCCCGGCCTGCGGGTTTCTGACATAAGGAAGTGGTTGTTGAGACACAAACCGCACATTCTGCACATCAGCGGTCATGCCAGGCCGACTGAGGGATTGGTTCTCGAGAACGACAATGGAAAGACTGCGAAGATAAAATGTGTTGAACTTGTTAATCTCATACTAAGGTCCACAGATGACGCTCGCCTCAGGCTCGTCTTTTTTTCCTTTTGTTATTCAGAAGCCTGTGCCACGGCAATCTTGGCAAAGGTCCCTTATGCAGTAGGCGTGAGGGATGAGATCCGCGCAGAGTCTTTGCTCCTCTTTTCGAAAGTCTTTTACGAAGCACTAGGATCGAACAAATCGGTTCATGATGCCTTTGACATTGCGCGTGAATGTTTGAAGACAGAAGGGTGGGAAGGATCTGATGAAATGGTGCTGCGAGTGCACAGTGGAACGAGCGCAGAAGTCCCTTTCCTGAGCTCAATGGGTTTCGTTAAGAAGAGCGTCGAGGAAGCCCTACAGATTCACCGCAGTGAGATTTTGTCACGTTATTTTGAAGAACCGGTCTGGAGTCAGCCGGGGTTGACCTTGGACAAGAGCTACGTTGACCTTGAGTGTGGCTCTTTAACGTGGGGAGACATCACCGAATCCATACGAAGGGGAGGAGGATCTGGGCTCAATCCGTTGGATGAAAGCAGCGCACCAAGAACGAACTTATTGGCGGCCACCTTGGACTGGCTTCAGAAAGAAAACCTCCAGGAATTCCTGGTGATTGAAGGCAGTCCCGGTTCGGGTAAGTCTTCGTTTACGATTCGGCTCTCGGTGAAGCTGGTCGAGCAGGGATACCAACCAATCAGGGTTCGCCTTCGTGATCTCGGAAAGAACGCTGATGACGAACCCATTGCCGAGATTGCAAAAAAGATTCTTGAGGTCGACCCGGCAGAATTGGAATATGCTCTTGAGCACAACCAAACCAAGGCGATGTTGATTCTGGACGGCTGGGACGAACTTACTCTTCTTCCTGACCAGAACCTAATTAATCGCGTGGGAAACTTCCTGGAATCAATTCGAAACGGGGTGCTGGATCGTTGGAAAGGGCGCATACCCGTTATCCTTACAGGTCGACCCACAAAGGCGGTGACGACCGCGCGTAACATGACCGAGAACACACGGATCCTCACCATCTATCGCTTCTCTCCAGCTCAATTAAGAGAATATCTCGTCAAGCTAGACTCCATTTACAGCACAGCCTCAAATATGAGCCCTGAGATTGAGATCATTCTGCAGAGGTATGAAGACGACTGGAGGCTTTCACAGGGGGTGCCATCCTCACAGGTGGCTGGAACGATTGACGTAGTTGGCTGGCCATTGCTGGCCCACGTGGCCTATCGCCTCATGAGGGAGTGCGAGCCGTCCCGTCAGACCTCTCTAATTGCGGACCGCACAATGTTGTTGCGCTGTCTGACCGAATACTACTGCATTCATTCAAGGAAGCCATCCGACGAGCCGTCCGGGACTGAGGTGCGGTCACGGCTCGAGGCCCCGACACTACGGTCGCTCGTTCAGGAAACTGCAATTGCGATGACAGTGAAAGGAACGGAATGCATTAGCCAAGAAGAGCTTCGGCGCGACATGGCGTCGTGGTCAGGCCGGTCGAAAGCCGATCGGGACCTGAAATTGGCTGGCGGCATCGATCCTGACATTTTTCTCATTAATTATCTGTTCAAGAGCGGAGTCGAATATCTTGGATGCGAATTCATCCACAAATCCTTGCGCGAATTCGCTTTTGCCCAAGCGGTAGTGGACAACCTCAAACGTCTCGCGGTCCCATCCGACACAAAGCGTGAATACAACCGAGACCTCATGACTGAAGGAAGGCTGGCGATACTCTCGCGCCAGTGGCTGAGCAGGGAGATATGGGACCATATCGAAAGGCAGGTTAGCTGGGAGATTTACCGGGAGTCTCCGGAGCTCGAGGATCCAATTGCATTTCAGCGCGGCGAGCGGCCTCTGGGTATTGATGCCTGGTGCCGGATCCGCGACAGGCTGACCCAGCGATGGACAAGTTGGGCGTTTTCAAATCCTGGACTTTCCCCGACAAAGTCTGATTGGAAACCTGATCCGAAATTAGCCGAGATGTTCAAAGGTGTCAGTGCAATAGATAGTGCAGGAGCCGACGCACGGTTTGGTGCCGCTCTCTTCCGCTTGTGCGCGATGCTCCATGGCATTCTGGCAGCCAGGATTTTGGAGACCAGCGGGTTAATGAACTATCAGAAGAATATGTGGGAGGAGCTTGGCGTCACGGTGCCTGCCGGCTCGGAGCAGACAACACTTAACCATACACCCGACCAGCGACTCCGTTTCTTTTCTCCCGGCAAGGGTGATGAGATATTGGAACCGACAATGCTGAGGTCGTCGATGGCCAGGATAAACGCTTATTACGCCCACACAAAAGAAGAGCTACCAGAGAAATGCGATTTGACTTTCCTGGTAGCGACGGGGGCGGCCCTCGAACGCCTTTCTTTTCAATATTGCAATCTAAGCTATAGCAACTTTTCGGAGAGCAATCTTTCAGGCGCCGACATGCAGGGCGCCGACCTTTCGGGCGCATGGCTTTGCAAGTCGAACCTGACGCGAGCCAACTTGAACATGACTGACTTGCCCTACGCATCGTTTAGGCAGGCGAATTTGGAAGGCGCCTCATTGAAGAGTGCCAACATCGAATTTGCTGATTTCCGAGAGGCCAAAGGACTGTCGCTTGAACAAGTCAGCGTAACCACGAACTGGGAGTCAGCTAAATTTGATCCTGAGTTTTTGGCGAAGTTGCGAGAACTCAAAAACAGTGACGAGCAGATGCCTCTGGAACCGTCTGAGTCGCAGTTCGGCGCTTAGGATCCTCATGATAGAAAGCTGCATTCTACTGCTGCTAGCGTCGAACGCCGTCGACACTGTCGATCCAGGTACGGCAGACGAAATTAGAAGGATCTACGATGTCATTCAGTCGGCGACATACCGGGATTGCTTTCAGCGTCACCTGCATCCCGCCCTCCGGGTTTCCGATATAACGAAGAGGTTGTTGAGTCAGAATCCGCACATTCTGCACATGAGCGGTCACGCCAAGGTGACTGAGGGATTGGTTCTCGAGGACGAGAACGGAGATGTTGCGAGAATAAAATGCGATCGACTCGTCAAGCTCATCCTAAGCTCCGCTGACGCTCGTCTCAAGCTTGTCTTTTTTTCCTTTTGCTATTCAGAGACTTGCGCCAACGCAATTTCGGAAAAGGTGCCTTATGCAATAGGCGTGAGTGATGAGATCTGCGCCAAGTCTTTGCTGCTCTTTTCGGAGGCCTTTTATGAGGCATTGGCATCGAACAGATCAGTTCAGGGCGCCTTTGACAATGCGCGTGAATCTTTGAAGACACTAGGGCTGGAAGGATCGGAGGCCATGGTGCTGCGAGTGCGGAGTGGAACGAGCGCAGAAATCCCTTTCCTGAGCTCAATGGGGTTCCTCAAAAAAGGCGTCGAGGAGGCGTCCAAAACCGATTCTGTTTTAGCCGAACTTTCAGCGAGATTCGTATCTCAATTACGGATCGCTGGATATGTCAAAGACCAAAATGATGTGCGACGGGCGATCTATCTGGATGAAGGCCTTTATGTACATCGATTTCGAGCTGAAACTGCGATCTCCGAATTTATCGCTAAAACGACGGCTGACGCACTGAGTACCGGCAAGTGGCTCAGCATTGTTGGCGATGCCGGGCATGGAAAGAGTTCGTTGCTTTGGTATCTCTTTCGCGAGTTGAGTGCCAACCCTGGGCTTACCGTAATTCCCTTCCTGGCCCAGATGGAAAGTGACCTTGCGGCGGCAGTCAGGACCGTAGCGCGAGTAAGAGAAGTTCGCAGCCAAAGCCAACTGGTTGTCCTGATTGACACACTGGATCTGGCGGTAGGAGTTGACGATCAACGACTGGCAAAAACGATTAGTGAGCTCAAGGCGCTGGGAGCGCTGGTAATCACGAACTCGCGGACGCAAGAAGCAGATCAACTGGGGCGATTACTGAGTAGTAACAGTCGAATCGATTTACGGCGTTATAACGATCACGAAGCACAACAGGCGATTAGGAATCAAGTACGCATTTGTTATCCGGATACGACTGAAGTCAAACGCCAGGAACAATTCGATAAGGTCTGGGGGTTGTTGGAGCAACAGCGAGATGTTCGAGTACTGGACCTTGAACCCTTGATTCTGAGAATGCTCTTTGAGGTTTATGCTCCCGACGATATACCACGCGATGTAAACACTCAACAAGTATACAAGCATTATTGGCAGTACGTAGTGCTGTTTGATCGCGTGGTTAAGAATCCGGACGAGCGCATGATGCGAGAGCAACTATGCCGCTACATCGCTCACAACGTTGCGTTCGGCGAAACTCACTCCGATAAATTTCTGATTGACTCGCTGTCAGTAAACCCGGGCAGCGGGTTCCAGTCTCCTTTTCAAACGATTGAGGGGTTGGTGTCGTCTGGTGTTCTTCAATGGGCTGAAGGCCGAAGCAGTGTTCGGTTTTTTCACCAGACCTTTCTGGAATTCACCGCCGCTTATGATTTGCTCTCTTCGGATCGAAACTCACTACAGAGATACGTGAACCAGCTTCTTGACGATGTTGCTGGTTTCAATTTTTTCCGTGCACCGATCCTGAAACAGTTGACGATCCAATCATTCGATAGCAATCAGGAACTTCACTTCCAATTAATGAGTGGATTACGAGACGTCAACAACGAAATAGCCGCTCAATTGGCACTCGAAATCATTGGCAAGATCCCGTTTTCAGAACGGAGCGAGGAGATTGTCCGTCAATGGATTAACAAGGAACCGCAAACACTTCAAGGTGTCATCTGCGAGACCGTTAGACATTATCCAAAGAGCAAAACTGCATTGGCGCTGGATCTGTTGCAACCATACATTTACTTAAATAAGGAAACAGCGATCTACTCGATCTGTACGGAGACATTTTCCCGAAGTGACCCAGAAATTGTGCACCAGTTCCTTCATCGCCAGTTGTCGCGTGTGATCGAGGCGAATGATGATACGAAGACGTACTTCAAGAATGCGCTTTGTGCGGTTGCCAGGCATGGCGTAACGAGCGCCGTTGACAATTTGCTGGAACTCTTGCCGACAGTGAAGGCCGGGCAACAGTCGGCAATTCTGGACGGGATAGCCGAAGTGTTGAGCGTAGAAACTGCGCCGCATGTCGATCGCGTTGTCAGAAATGTCATCGAGCTGCTGCCTGAGATTCCGGGTAAGCACCGGAACGAAGTGTGGGATTCTCTCTGCCGGCTTACCGGTGAGTTGAATAGAGTTTCGCCCGCCACGGCGCAGAACATCGCAGACTGGTTAATACAAAGCAACATTTGGCAGCGCGACATTAACACCGCTCTATTTGTAGGACGAATTGTGGGTCAAATAATCGCAAAGGTGCCCATGGTGGAAGGAGCAATTGATGAATTACGTTCCAATGATCATTTCGTCAGAATGTTTAATACGGGATTGCTTTCCACTGCCCCGCCCGAGCTATCCCAACATGTTATGGGGCTCATCCTAAAGCTTGATCAAAAACTGTTTTCAGGAGTTGACAGTATTCGGGCGCTTTTCACCGTGGTTAGTAATCTTTCTGATATTAGCGCAAATCAGATGCTTGAGTTCCTGGCCCGTTGGCCATGGCCAATGAGCGGTATTGGTAACCCTTTGGCGCCAATCCTCAAGCGTTTGGCGGCAACGGATCCGCAGGCTACAAAGGACTGGCTTCTAAAGCAGTTCAAACAGCAAGAACCGCACAATACCAAAATCATTCGCGCACTGACGATATTGATTCAGGAAAAGCCCGACACATTTGATTCAGCCGAACTTCATGAAGTGTATGAAACGTCGTTTACTCTGGAAAGCGACCGCGAAGTGATTACAGCGGCCGTCGGCGCGATTGCCACGGTCGATCGTAAACTCGCTGAGACAATGTTCATCCGGCTTTTCAACGCAGGTAAAAAGTGTCAGATAAATGTGATCAATTCACTGGTGTATTCGCTGGCATCCGATCCTGATTTTGCACTGCAGTTTGGGCCTCGCATTATCAAAACGTCGTTACAGCAGCACCTCCCGGGGCTGCTCGACAATTATCTTGTGACACTTAAGTCAACCCCGCGTCAGTATTCAGTCCTGCTGTTGTCACACCTTGACTCGTGGTTCACGGACGCTATCACGCAGCAACAGGACGCAAAGATCCTGGGTGAGCTCCTGGCCCTTTTGAAAATCGCCGCCGAAGCCAAACCCGATCTAGCGTTTCGAATTTCCCAACGAATACCAATCAACAGTAAAGGCATCGCCGGTGGACTAGCGGCGCTTTACGATAACGTCTCGGAACACAGTGACGATCCTGCACTGCTCGCAAACGTTTTGCAGGCGGTGGCAAAAGTCTCTACCTATAACCAGGTGCGAATTGGAAATGCTTTAAGTCGTACACTAGCGCGGTTGGGGCAGAAGATTGGGAGCACACCTGTGATCGAAATGGTGATGTCTGTTTATAAGACCATTGAAAGCGAACAGTCCTTGAGGGCTTTTTTTAAAGCGGCTTTGGAGATTCCTGGCTGGGGTCCAAAGGAAAATGCTGCGCTGCTCGCGGACAGAGATCTGTCCGGCGCCGTTCGCAGCATATTGTCTACTCGTACCCGACGTTGAAAGGCTCATCTGTTGTTGCGCAAACGTAAGGTCTGACTCGTAGTTTGGCGCTTAGACTTTGCCGGAGAGACCGAGACGAACCGTGCCGACCACCACCGAAATCGATCGGCGCCATGCCGTTTATTACGAAGCGATGCTTGGCGCTGTTTTCGAGATGTATCAGCTCAGCGGCATAATGGGCGTCGGGCTATTTGAACAATACCGCGAGCACATCTTAAAAGCGTGGTCATGGGCCATCGACAATTCCAACCGACACATAGACGCTGCCAGCCTGTGCATTTCGTTTGCGCGCGATCGTACTGAGCTGCTTAGCCTTCGACTGGAGCCTGCTCAGCTCGTGAGCAGACTACAAAGTTCGGTGGCTTGTGCCAGGCGACAGGGCGATCCAAAGAGCTCGGGACGGTTGCTGCGAGAGTTGGGCGCGATTCATGCCTTGAACGGGCAAGTGCAGCAGTCGCTCATTTGCTATCTGCGAAGCGAGGAAATCTGTCGCGAGGCGAGCGATAAAGAGGGTGAAGCGATGGCCCTGAGCAGTCAGGGAAAAGCTTATACACAATTACACAACAACGCTGCCGCCATTCATTGTCTTGAACGCTCCTTCAGGATCTTTCGGGAAATCGAGTTTGCCGATGGAGAGGCTGATGCCCTAAATGGTCTGGGAGCAGCACAGCTGGCTCTAGGCCTCGCTCAACCAGCAGTAGGATCCTATGAACAGTCGCTGGCGATTTGCCGCAAGACTGACAACTATAGATGCGAAGCCATCGCGCTATGCGGTCTGGGAGATGCGCGGATGGCGCTAGATCAATTGAAAGAAGCATCTGAACTCTTCGCTGCAGCGTTGGTCCTTTTCCGGCAGTTAGGCGATGAGCAAGGCGAGACTCAAGTGTTAAGCTGCATTTCAACAGCGGGCCCACGAGCGAACGCCGCTGTCAAGATTTAGGCGCTTAGAAATGACCTCACTCGAAATTCAGAGACGCCATTTTCGTTATTATCTTGGGATCCTGAATCAAGCGGACATTCTCTATTGCGAAGGCGAAGAGGCGTTGGCGCACGGACTTGAGCTATTCGATGACGAATGGCCAAACATACGCCTCGGGCAGGAACGAGCCGCCCGGCTGGCGGAGCGAGATAAAGACGCGGCATGGTGTTGCGATCG
The DNA here is from genome assembly GCA_035630655.1 of Pyrinomonadaceae bacterium. Lineage (GTDB taxonomy): Bacteria > Acidobacteriota > Blastocatellia > Pyrinomonadales > Pyrinomonadaceae > PSRF01. The sequence goes on along the minus strand of DASQKG010000466.1, from coordinate 2,558 downwards.
ATATGCCGGTTATGGAGCCTCGATCCTCCATGTTCGTCAACATCCAGCAGAGCAGATTCTTTGGTTGGAGAGTGCCGTCAAGGCTGCCCGCACCCTTGAAGACCGGGCAACGGAGGCGATTCACTTGGGGAATCTGGGAATCGCCCATTATCTCCTAGGTGATTCTCGCCGCGCGATTGAATGCCACGAACTCAACTTGACTATAGCCAGCGAAATTGGCGATCGAAGAATAGAAAGCGCGGCCCTCGCCAACCTGGGAGTTGCCTACGATTCACTGGGCGAGTACCCGAAGGCTATCAGCCTCTATGAAAAGCATCTTGAGATCAGCAGAGAAATAGGCGACCGGTCGGAAACAGGCAAGGCGTTATCCAACCTGGGTACAGCTTATCAGCAGATCGGCGACTATAAGCGATCGCTCGAACTTTGCACGGAAGCGCTAGCAATTGCCCGAGAGCTCGCAGATCTTCCTTCGGAGTGTGCGGCACTCGGGAATATAGGGGTGGCGCATCATGCGTTAGGGAAATATCAACTCGCGACCGAGTCGTTAATGCATTTTTTGGCCACCGCTCGAACGATCGGAAACCGAGGTTTCGAGGCACAGGCGATCGGAAATTTGGGCAACGTCTTTCTTACGTTAAATGAACCACAGCGTGCGCTCGAGCTTTACCGGCAAAACCATGATCTGGCGAGAGAGATCGCTGATCGGAAGAGTGAAGCGGCCGCACTGGGAAATATTGGCGTGGCCCACTCAGCACTCGGCGAATACGATCAGGCGATCACACTCCACACAGAACAATTAGCTCTCGCTCTAGAAATCGACGACCTTCGCGGTCAGGCCCAGGCACTCGGCAACCTAGGCAGAAACAACATGCACTTAGAGAACTATGAGCGAGCGTTCAAATATCACGAGCAGGACCTCCAGATAGTGCGTCGCATTGGCGACCGCGTCGGAGAAGCCCAAGCTCTCGGTAACTTGGCCACAACACACTATAATGCCGGCGCGTACTTGCAAGCAGTCGAGCTTTACCAGACAAGCCTGGCGATCGCGGTTGAGATCGGTGACCCTCAGACCACAGGTAAGTCACGTTATGGCCTCTGCTTGTCGTATGTTTGTTTAGGTGATCTCGATCGAGCATTTTCACCCGCAGAAGAGTCCGCTGAAGCGTTTGAGGGAAAGGGGGCTGACCCATTGCGAACTAGCGTCCCTCGCCAACCAAAATAACTTAGACCTCAGCCTTGCGACGCATCGAGCGTGCCTGTTTTTCACAACTCGTTCTTTCATTTTGGCATGTGAGGCAAAGAAAGAAACCCGTCTTTTGCAAACCAGGTCGTTCGAGGGAGGAAGGATGTCAGACAAGCTCAAGTTGTTACTATTAGCCGCGAACTCGGTGGACGCAGTTGATTCGCGAGCTTCTGATGAAATTCAAGCGATAGACGGTGCGATTAAAGCAGCGCCGCTCCGCGACAAGTTCGATATACAGAAGGAACCCGCCCTAAGAGTCTCCGACCTTGGACCTTTTTTGCTCAACCACAATCCTGAGATCCTCCATATCAGCGGTCACAGCAGGGAAACGGAAGGACTCGTTCTGGAGAACGAACTTGGGCATGTAGCCAAGATACAGTGTGAGCAACTCAAGGACGTATTACTTAGGTCAGGCTCGAACTTGCAGCTAGTGTTCTTTGGTTTTTGTCATTCTGCCGATTGTGCTAAAGCGACCTCGACGGAGATTGATTTCGTGTTGGGAGTCAAAGCAGAGATCTCGGTCGAAGCTTCTCTGGCTTTTGCCCCTGCATTCTATGAAGCCTTAGCGTCAGGCAAATCTATTCAGCAGGCGGTCGACTACGGAAAGAGCATCCTGGGCCTTAAAGGACTTCCAGGCGCAGAGGCGATCGTGCTGCAAGTTCGTGATGGCGCTGATGCTACGAAGTCGTTGATAAAATCAACAACCCACGCCGGCGAGCTGAAGTCGAGTGTTGAACGAGTCGTTCGCGGCGTCGGAAACGAGATGGATTGGTCGAATCTGCGCCAGGCAATCGATAACGGTCTATTTGTGCTCGGCCAGCAGGAAACTGAAGACAGAGACAATCGGAATGCAGATGGGGCCGTCAGCTTTACCGAAAATGCAGGGATATTGCAGGCGAGTCTCAGCCCAGACGCCTATAGGAAGATAAGGGGAACCCTCTATCCTGTTCCTCCCGGACTGGCGCCCCCGCCACCTCCTCCTGTCTTTATCGGAAGGGAAGATGCACTCCAGGACATTAGACGGTTGCTCATAGTCAACCAGCGAGGAGCGAATCTGGAAAACATCACCGTCATACGCGGTTGGCCGGGGGTTGGCAAAACAAGTCTGGTCAGCGCTATTGGCCACGACGCTGAAATAGCCGGCACTTTCAATGATGGCGTCCTCTGGACCTCGCTCGAGCAGAAGCCGAATATCATTACGGAAATGGCCAGGTGGGGAAGGGCGCTCGGCTCAGAAGAGATACTGAAGGCGCCAACAGTGAAGGACGCAACCGCACAACTAGGCGCGCTGCTTAGTAAGCGCCGCATGCTGCTG
>DASQKG010000465.1:0-11767 GCA_035630655.1 Pyrinomonadaceae bacterium | reverse complement strand
TCCACTTCTCGCAATCCTTCTGGCTCGCCGGCCCGAAGACTTGGCTGTAGATTCCAGCATAGGGATCGCCATGTGGGATCACTTTACAGTCTTCATATTTCTTGCCGGTGCTCGCTGTCAGCGCGATGACGATATAGCCTTTCAACTTTTTGTCGTCCTTGTCGGCCATGAGGGTCCTCCTTCTGCTCTCTACGTGGTTTAAGTAAGCTCGCGAGCGGCGGGCTCTCGCGGGCGGGTGCGAAGCATATCCAATCAGGGGCACGATAAGCCCACGGACGGGCGATGTCAACGCATCTGGGTGCTTACACGCATCTGGGTGCTTACAAGAAGTACAAAGCAAGATTCAGAACCAGCTTGATAGGCTCTACGACGACAGACTTGATGGATTTATCGAACCCGATTTCTTTGAGCGTAAGGCACGAGAGTGGCGACAGGCGCAAAGGCGTCTTGCTGATCAGATCGCCGAGTACCGCGAACCCGTTTGATGTACTTGCTATACGAAACAGCTTAGCAAAGAGAAAAGGCCGCCGGGGGTTAACTCCAGCGGCCTTTGATCAGTATTGGCTCCGCAGGTAGGACTCGAACCTACAACCCTTCGGTTAACAGCCGAATGCTCTGCCATTGAGCTACTGCGGAATAAGCGCCCCGCATAGTGTGTAATCATGCGTGGGCGCGAAGAAATTTTTATAACAGATGAGATTATGAGCGTCAAGGAAGCGGGTTGTTTAGGTGTTGATGGGTTTCGCTGATCAATTACAGATCCCAGCGCGGGTAGCGCGGGATGCTTGAGGTACCCAGCATGAAAGGCTTATTTACTTTGGCCTGGAGGAGCCTCAGGCATCGCGCTACCGCGCTGGGTTCTGTTATTTGGCCGGTTTGGTTCAGAGCGTTCGATAAACTTTCCGTTTGTTGCGACATAGGTGTCGTGTGATTACTGCTTTGCCCCACACCAGTCTCTGGCAACGTCACGACAAACTAAAAGTGTGTCGGACATCAGTTGAAACGCTGATCGTCCTACTTGGCTTGCAGGATGCCCGGAACTGCGAGAGTATTTCGCACTGCAAAAACCCAACAAGCCAGGACTTATTGACCACTGAGACGAGAGGGGCCTATGGAACGTCGAATAACGAGCTGGTTCAGTCAGAATTTGAGTAGTGAAATGCCGCTGGTCGCTTATGGCCATGCAGGTCAACCGCTTTTGATGTTTCCTACAGCGGCCGCTGACTACCTTGAATATGAAAGGTTTCATCTCGTTGATGCCATAAAGCCTTTGATTGAGGCCGGCAAGCTTCGTGCTTACTCAATCAACAGTGTCAACCGCTACAGTCTTCTCAACGAGCAAATGCCTCCCAACCTTAAGGCCGAATTGTTGTCGCGCTTTGATCGATACATTACTGATGAAGTGCTGCCCCTGATTCGCAACGAGGCCGGCGCGGACGCGCGTCCGCTAACCACGGGAGCGAGTCTGGGCGCCTTTCTTGCCGCCAACGTTTACTTCAAGCACCCGGACTTGTTTCGAGGTGTCATCGCAATGAGTGGAAGTTACGACGTGCGGTCCTATCTCAAAGGCTTCTACGACGACAACGTTTACTTCAACAATCCGGCTGATTATCTGCCCAATTTAAACGACGACCATTACCTTCCAATTCTGCGAAACGCCGATGCCATCTATATTCTTTCCGGGCAGGGCGATTATGAAGCTCCTGAACGCAGTCAACACCTCTCCGACATCCTGAAGTCGAAAGGCATCCCTCACAAACTCGACTTGTGGGGACCTGACGTAAATCACGACTGGCCATGGTGGCGCAAGATGTTGCCGCACACGCTGGGACAAATTCTGATGAAGGATGAAGGTTGAAGGCGGAAGGAAAACTAGTTTAGCTAAAATACTGCGCTGCTCTTAGGCCATGCACCAAGTCGAATTAATGCGCCTAGCGCCAGGTACTGCTTGGTAAGAGATGGCCCGGCAAAACAGACTAAAAGTGTCGACCTTGTATTCTAACGCCGACCCGGTCGCGACTGCTCCGGTTCTGATTTAGTCGGCTACGCCGACTTTTTGTCTAGCTCTTAAAGAGCGATCGGGCGATTTCAGCGGCCCGCTTCTCCTTTTCAGTTTCCGGCGATATCAACGCTCGATGATAACGCAACCAATCGCACGCCTCACGAAGGAATGGTTCGATGCCGATTTGACGCACGATCACTTTCCCCGCCTTATCGCCACTAACTAATGTGTTTTTATCGGGGCTCAGAGCAACAGATGTGATTGCGTCATGCCCAGTGAATTGATGCCCGATCGGTTGGCCGTGCAGATCCCATAACCGGACCGTGCCATCGTCGGCTCCGCTGACGAGCATCTGACTATCAGAACTAAAAGCCAGCCAGCTCACGTTTGTTTCATGCCCTTTAAACACGCGATTGGCCCGTGCACTCCATATCCGCATCATTCCGCGCTCGCTGCCACTGACAATGAACTGGCCGTCGGAGCTGACAGCGACCGTCTCGCCGGTTCCAGTCGAGTAGGAGGTGATTAGAGGCGGCGAAACAACCGAACCCTGTAGATTCCACCGCAGAACCTTCCCATCGGCACCGCCACTGACTATCGTCTGCCCATTCCAGTTTATTGCGACGGACGCAACCCCACTGTCGTGACCTCTGGAGGGTCGTGCAAGAGGCTTGCCTTCACGATCCCACAACCGCACATGCCCTTTCTGATCGCCACTAACAATGATTTTCCCGTCGCCGCTGACGGCGATTGAAGCGACCCCGGCAGTATGCGCTTCACCGAAATACTTATCGCTCGCTGTGCCCGGTTGATATCGCAGGAAGAGCTTGCCATCAGATCGGCCAACTACGAGAAATTCGCCACCGGGCCCCCAGGCCGTGGCGGTGACCTCGGTATCGATTAGTCCGTTCGCGGTGTCGCCATCTGGAACTCGATCCGACGCCCAACGCAACATGCGAGCGCCTGGGCCGGCCGCAAAGATCGTTTTGCTATCGCTGCTAAAGGTTGTGGAATTGACTTGCCCTTCATAGACCCTGGCGGGCTCACTCGGCTGGCGCCGTTCCCAAATCCGCACCATCCCGTCGTCACCGGCGCTGACAATTGACTTTCCGTCAGCGCTGATGGCAACAGCATTGATGTCCCCAGCGTGTCCTCGCAAGGTTGGCCCATTGGGTCTTGCTTTGCGGTCCCAAAGGCGCACTGTTCCTTCCTCCCCGCCACTGACTATCGTTTGTCCATCTACGGCAATGGCTACACACGTGACTCTTCCATCGTGCGATTGCCCTTCCTCGGGTTCCTCAGCCAATGGTTTCCCCTGCCTGTCCCATAGGCGGATGAATCCGTTTTGATACCCGATAACAATGGTCTGGCCGTCACGGCTAAGCGTGGCGGTAGTAGCTCCCTCGCTTCGATCCTGATCATCATCCTTGTCTTGCTCAGTTTCTCTTTTCCAGATGTCTTCGCCCTTACCGTCACTGAGGCTGACTTTGCCGAGTTCCGAGCGAAGGATTGTCTGGCCATCGGCGCTAATAGAAATGGTGGGCCATTGTTCGACGTCTTTGCCGAACGCCGTACGGGTAAGCATCTCTCCGCTTCGATTCATGAGAAACCCGTCAAATCCTCCCGCGAGGGCGATCGTCTGGCCGTCGGAGGTGATATCGACGGTTGAGAATTCGCCCTCTTTAAGCGTCGTTTGCATGCCGTTCTGGTCCCATATCCGAATCGCGTCATAGCCGGCAGTGACAATGGTCCTCCCATCCGGACTGAGGGCCACGGAGGTAATGCCATGCGTGTGATCTGCGAATGGCACTCCAATCGGTTTACCTTCTTTGTCCCAGCGCCTGACCTTTGTGTCCCAGCCGCCGGTAACAATCGTCTGGCCGTCGTCGCTCATATCGACAGAGGTGACGCTCTCTCCGCCGTGTGCAACCCACGAATTGCGCGGTACGCCACCTTCTCGAAGAAGGTCTAATGCTTCGATCACACTCGCGCGGATCTCTGTCGGGATCTTATCCGGCGAGAAGGCATGTCTGGCATCGTCACTGCTGACAATGGCAGCAATCAGTCCATCAGTGGGCTTCGAATCGATCAGATCTTTCGCCCCTATCGCTTCAGTGATAATCGTTTGCTTGGTTACATCCCTCTTTGCGAGCAAGGCGTATACAAGGAACCCCGTCAGGACCACAAAGACGAAGAGCGTAATGCCCGCCAACGTCCAGCGCCTGCGCCCGCGAGCGACCTTGCTTTTTTTCAAGAAGCTCATCGCGTTAGTGAATTCGGGATGGTAGCGCCGTGCCCACACTTCGTTTGGCTCGTTCTGTTCATTCCACTGCAACGCCACTTGCAAGTCCGGATCTTGCCAGAGTCCCGCCTGGCCGGCTCCGTGCAGCACAGCAGTCTCAGCCAGGCGGCTATAAACTTGCGCTGATTGAGCTTCCTGATCTGTCCAAATCTTTAACCGCTCCCACACGCGCATTAAACTTTCGTGCGAAATGTCGATCACGGTCTCAGCCTCGAGCGTAACCTCGTGTGGTGGCATGAGAAACGACCGGCTCGGTTTGCGGAACACATCGATCACTTGCGTGACTTCGGCCGGCGTTGCTTCAGCCAGGGCGCACAATGTGGCCAGCGTGGTCGGGCGTCGGACGCCACGCGGATCCGTCGCCTTGTCGGTTAGCGCCTTGAACAACTTCTCGCAGATCTGCCGCTGCCGAGGGGTCACTAGCTCGGCATAAGCCCTCTCCGCATGCTGGTCCAGCGCATGGGCCATCGTGCCAATGGCCTGGTAATGCGGGAGATCCAGCGGCCCGTTTTTCCCCGAACGGTCCCATTGGTTCCAGGTGCGATTTAGGGCGTGTTGCAGGATCGAGAGTTGGTCTGGATTGTCACCCACGTCGTTGACCAGGCGCGTCAATAGCACCGGAGAGATTTCCGCCTGGCTTACTCCGACCGGGCCACTGATAGCCTCGCGGCGTTCATCTCGCGTCATTCGCGGGACCAGGTATTGCCCGTTGTTTATGGCTTCGGCCAGCCCTGCGAACTCGGCGCAATCACCCAGGAAGTCGGAACGCATGGTTAGAACGACGTAGATCGGATAGCTTGTCTGTTTCTTTGCCTCCAGCAGCAAATTCACAAAAGCGGTAGCTTCTTCACTGACGCCAGTCACGCTCTGTTGCTGACTGGCTTGAGCGTAGCGAAACAGCTCTTCAAACTGGTCCACCACTACCAGTAAATTTACGTCGTCGCCGAGGTTCGCTTGTTCATAAATGTCGATCAGCCCCAGTTTGCTCATGCGCAGCGTGGTGTCGACGATCTCGGCCAGCGTTAAGCCTCCGGCCTGATAGTCGCTGAACAGAACGCCGTCTTCGGCCAGCGCTCTGGCCATGGCTTGCATGGGATTACTGCCGGGCCGAAATTGGGCCATCCGCCAGCTGGTGCCGGCGCGGGCCATCAAGCCGCCGTGTAGGGCCGGACGCAAGCCGCAGTTGACCAGGGAAGATTTGCCGCTGCCTGACGTGCCCACCACCGCCAGGAAGTGGGTAGCTGCCAGCTTATCGACCATGGCATCGACCTGATTTTCCCGACCGAAGAATAAGTATTCCTCATCTTCGCGGAACGGTCTCAACCCTGGAAAGGGATTCCTGTGAATAGGGGAAGTTGTTGTGATCATCTAGTCGCTCGAGCTTGGGGCTATGGCCTGAACAAATGGGATCATCACGGCGTCGGAAAAGTCGCCGAAGCCACCAATCAAGTTAGGTTCTTCCATATCGATAAGATCTTCTTTAGCAGTGGTGCGGGGATCGGCCAGGTAGGTATAACAAGCCAGCAAGGGCTTTCCGCTTCGGTAGCCCGGCATCTTCTTCAGATCATTGGCTATGGTTCGTTTCCATGATTCATCACCAGCTCCGTAAAAGAGAATGACTGCGTCGCAGTTGGTCAAGAGCTGTTGGTGTGCCTCGCGAACAGCGGTCGCGTCACCCTCAAAGGCTGGAATGGCAACTTCAAGACCGAGTCCTCGAAAATACTTGCGGATCGGAACCGTGGCTTTGCGGTCCTTCTCGTTACAGATCAAGTAGATGAGCTTCGTCTGGTCTGCGACGGCTGCCTGGACCGCAGGCAACTGGGCTTCGGGTTTTTCGAGTTTCGCCAGGACGGCGTGAATCGCGGTTTTCAAACCCTCAATGTCCGCGGTGATCAGGTCCGCCCCGATCTGAACGGCGGCATCCTGGTGTAGCGCCTCAATAAACGCCTGTTGCTGCGCTTGGCTGGAGCGTGTTCCCTCGGGCAACCAGATCACCCGTTTCAATTGATCGCTCCGGCTTCGCTGGGCCGCTAGTTCGTTTTGTAAGACGACCTCAGATTTGTGACTTGGACCGTCAGGGACGCCACCATATGTTTCACCGACGAGATGGATGGAAAGCTTGCAACGCTTCAGTAGCCCTTCTACCGCCGTCACATAATCAGCCTCGTCGCGGGGCAACTCTTGATCCGGCAGAACGGGATAGCCGTGACGTTTTAACTCGCCTTCGAGAATCTCTCTGGCCTGCTTTCGGTCATAACTGCATTCAGCCAGATAGATGGCCGGTTTGGGCGGGCCTTGATGGCCGTGACCATTGCCGCGCGTGCCGGTCTCCAGTTTCTTAAGCAGTTGCGAGATGTCCCACGCTAGCTTCCCGACCTTCCGGTTATAGTCTTGTGCAAACTTTTCTCCATACGCCGAATCCAGCTCCAGCGGCGTTCCATCTTCAATAGTGAAAAACTCATACCCGAGGACGTCCTTCACGACCGCCGGCAACGACTCCTGTGTGTCGACCGGCGCTTTCAGCACCTTGAAAATCCTGGCTTTGTTCTCGACCACCATCCCGCCGCTTTCCTCCGCGCGTTTGCAGAATTCAGCGACCTCCTTGGTGCACCAGTCCGAATTGAGATAACGCGGGGTCAGCACAGAAACGAGCACTGCGGTCTGTGAAAACTGCGCGACAATCTCGTCGGCGAAAGCATCGTTACCTTGCAGCTTATTGTCACGCCAGATCAGGGCCTTGCCTCCCATGCGCATGCTGAGCAAGGCTTCCAACGAGGCATGAAAACGAGTGATCCATCCCTTTTGCTCGGGCGTTAAGGGCTCATTGTCGATGTGGGCATAGCTGATGAAAAGATGTTTTTCAAAACGCATCGGGTCACCGCTTGTTAGGTGCAGGTGTTTGATCGACTACGTGCCGCTCCGAGGAAACGAACTTGACTTCTATTTGTAGTGAAGCTGTTGACGGCAGGTTGCCTTTAAGTTGATCTAACGTGATCAGCACCTATGGTAATAGCGTAGCGTCGGTCTGCGCAATCCGGGCAGCGCCCCGACCAGCTCAAATCATCCACGTTGTCAGTTGATGTGAAGCCTCGTAACCGTACAACCGATGTAGAGTGATCGATCTCCTCTTGGCGCTCTTGTGTCTTGGCGGTGAAGGAGCGCTTAAGGCTCGTCGCCGCCTTTCTTACCCTTCTTCTTTGCCGGATCAACTTCACGTGGACGGGTCACTGGTGGGGGCGCCTCTTCTCGCGGTGCCACGACTTCCGGTTTAGGTTGTGGGTTTGCGGGTGCCTCGTCCACTTTCGGCGGCGGAGGCAAAGTCATTTGTTCTAACTTTGGCTCCGTAGTATTCGCTTTCGGAAGAGCAGGATTCTCTTCGTCATCCTCCTCTTCGTCGTCGCTTCCAAACTGAGCACGCTCCGCTGCAAGCTCTCGCTGACGCTGTCGGAAGAGCTCCTTCATGTCTTCCGGCATAGTGGGCGCCTTGTCAAAATTCTCCTTCGGCTTGTCCTTCAGAAAATCTTTCATGAAGTCGATGAAGAAGGGCAGGGCGCCAACGCCTCCAGTCATTCCGGTTCCAAGGTTCTTTTTCAATCCCGGATAACCCATCCAAACACCGGTTACATATGTGGGTGTGTAACCGACGAACCAAACGTCCGTGTGATCGTTGACGGTCCCGGTCTTTCCGGCGAGTGGCACACCTAGAGAACGCGCCGCGGTAGCCGTTCCACTCTCGACCACGCCACGCATCATCGAAACCATTGTCAGGGCGACATACTCGTTCATGACTTTATGAGTTGTCTTTTCCCACTCTTCCAACACGGCCCCATCGCGATCCAACACTCGGCGAATCAAGTGCGGCTCAACGCGAATACCTTTATTCGGAAACGCCGAATAGGCCGAGACCATTTGGTCAAGAGGCACTTCGGTGGCTCCGAGAGCAGACGGGAGGTAAGGAGCCATTGGCACCTTGATACCAAAGCGACGCACCATCTGCGCGCCGGTTTGAATCCCGACGGTCTGCAGAAGATGGACCGCCGGCACATTCATCGACTTCGCGAGGGCTACCTTCATCGGCAAGTCGCCGTTGCCTAACGAACCGTCGTAGTTGTGGGGCTGCCATGGTCCAATCTTTATCGGGGCTCCGCTCACGGTCGTGTCAGGCGTCATGCCCCACTCAACAGCGGCCGTGTAAACGAACGGCTTGAAACAGGAACCAGTTTGGCGGTAAGCCTGGGTAGCATTATTAAATTTGCTGGTGCTATAAAAATCGTAACCGCCGATCATCGTAACGATCTCACCGGTCTTGGCGTTGAGCGTCATCATCGCTCCAGCCACTGCCGGTACTTGTGATAGTTCGACCTTCAGACGCCGGCTTTTCTTGTCGACTTCCTTGATGTGAAACTCCGACAGGTAACCAGGCTTCAATTCGTCTTTCGGCTGACGTCCGGACCAACCCATGTCCGCTGCGCCAACCGTGGCCGTATAGTTGCCAAAGCGAACTACGGCCTCGTTTTTGACGCGATCTACTTTAGTTATGAGTCCCGATAAGTAACGGCCTTCCTGGTAATCATTGCCATACCAGTCAGGGTCCTTATAGTTGTTCATTTCCTGAGTGGTTGGCTGGCCGTTGCCGGCGGAGGTGGGAATTACTTTGTAGGTCGAACGCCATCCGCGGCCTCGGTCATAACGGCGTAGTCCTGCGCGCACCACTTCATAAGCTTTCTTTTGCGCGTCGACATTGATCGTCGTGTAAACGGAAAGGCCGCCCTGGGCCACGCGAGTTGTGTACTTGTCCTCGAGTTGCTGCCTGACGTGTTCGACGGGATAGTCAAACGCGCTCGATTTAGGTTGTGACTGGTAGTAGGCGGTATCGGCAAGTTGGATAGGTTTTGCTTTGGCAGCGTCAACTTCAGCTTGAGTTGCAAAACCATTTCTGGCCATCAAGTCCAGGACAAGGTCACGTCGCTCTTTGGCTTTCGCCGGATTAGCAGTGGGCGAGTATTCGCTCGGCGCTTTCGGAACACCTGCGAGCAACGCCGCTTCACCGATGGTTAGGTCCTTTGCTTCTTTTCCAAAATACGTTTCGGCCCCTGCCTCAACTCCGTAAGCATTCGCACCGAGAAAGATATGGTTTGCATAGAGCTCCATGATCTGGTTCTTGGTGTAGTAACGCTCGATTTGAAGGGCCAATGCCCACTCATTCATTTTTCGCCTGTAAGTTTGCTCTTTAGATAGGAACAGGTTCTTAGCGAGTTGTTGCGTAAGCGTGGATCCGCCTTCAACCTTGTCACTTGTGAGATTCTTCCAGCCTGCGCCAATGATGCGAATAGGATCGATGCCAACGTGATCGTAAAAACGCACGTCCTCGACCGCGAGGATCGCGTTTTTCATCAACGGCGGAATCTCGTCGTATTTGAGCGGGATGCGTTTTTCGAGCGCGAATTCGCCAATGACGGTTTTTCCATCGTCGGCATAAACCCGCGTAACCACGCTGGGGCGATAGGTCGCAAGGGCTGCGACTTCATTAGCGGCGCGCGAGTAGTTCAGTTTATAGGCCGCGACGATGCCCGTTAGTCCGCCCGCAGCCAGTGCCAGAAGCAAAACCGCCGGCAACCAAAAACGGCGCAACAAGGTGCTGCGCTGCTCGGGTGGAGCTTGAACGATTGCCTTGGGCGAATACGCTTTCAACCGGGATGCAGGGGATTTTGTATCCATCTATTTCAAGACCTCTCAATACTAGCTTGCTTTACGGCGCAGACGTGGGGCAACGTGGATTCCCACAGTGCTGAAGTTCGCAAGCAGATTATAACGTAGGGAAACAGCGTCAACGAGTTGCGAGCACTTTAAGCATCGCGCCGGCCCAGTGGGACTCGAATCAGTGCATATTATCAGGTGAAAACACTTAAACGAATTCATTACAGAACCAGCGCGGTAGCGCGGGATGCCGGAGGTAGCGAGCATTAAATTGATCTGCTCTGGGACAGTCTCGATGCGGAACACGTGAAGGAAATCGAGGCGAAATGGGCCGCGGAATCGGACGATCGAATCGATGCGTTTGAACGCGGCGAATTACCTGCCGTTGATGGGCCGTCCGCACTGGAAGAACTTCGCTCCTCCATTAGGAAATGACGAAGTACAGACTTACGTCAGCCGCGCTTTCTGAATTGAAGGAAGCAACGGCCGGCTCTAGCCCGACAGCTAGGAAGTGCAGTCACGCGCAAGTCATGCCCCTGCCAGTGGGTTTACGGCGAAACTCACTGATGTTAATTTAGCGGCATGAGAGCGACTAATCAGGAACCTGAGATCGTAACGCGAAATGGCAAACCCGTGTCTGTAATTATTCCGATCAAGGATTATGAGGAGTTGTTGGAACGAGCCGAAGATGCCGAGGATATTGCCTGGTTGAAGCGCGCTCGACGAAAGAAGCGCACTTACCGCCTGCTTGAAGACTATCTCACTGAACGTTCCGGAAAATAATCATGTATCGCGTCTTCCTTGAACGCGCCGCGGAGAAAGATCTCAAGAGCCTCTCCCCAAGCGTTATATCGGGTGCGTTATAACGGCTTCGCGGACGACGACTTACTGGTGGCTTTTTTGGGCAGTGTTTATTCACCAGAAGCCCATTCACTCTTAAAGGAAGCTAGAAACTTTATTACGCCCACACCCAGGTGGTAACGCTTCAGCCCAGTGTGTCTCTTCAGCTGAATCAAATTCTGGTGACCTGACATCTGGCGCCTCATCCCTTATAATCACTCTGCAAACGGGGGCGACAGGCTTCGACAGGGGTTTGGATGTCCGACGGATGTCATGCCGGGCTACTCTATGCAGCTCGTTAAAAAGCGTAGGGAAAAAACAATTGCCAACTCTAACGAGTTAGCTCTCGCAGCCTAATAAGCTAGCGAGCGTCTCCGCCGCAAGTTGCTCATGCGCGCGGATGGAGATGTCACCTTAGATGAGCTGGCGCGAATCTTCGGTCCGTGGGTTCGCGCGAGACTAAGCCGGACTAGCTTTCACCGAGGTCTTGTCACTTCACTTACTCGGTGTCGAGCGAAAATCCGGTCACTTGACATCAGTTGAGCGGGGCGGGAAAGAGAAGCGACTAAGCATGTAGAGTCTTTCGGCGTCTTCTCTTGGATCCGAGTTCAAATCTCGGCGCCTCCACCATTCTTTCAATTTCGGATTTCGGAATTCGAATTTCGGATTTAATCTTGAACCGGAACCGCTGACTTGAAATCCGCAATCCGAAATCCGCAATCCGAAATTTCAAACCTTCCTATCGGAATCTTTGACAGCGGCGTCGGTGGACTTACGGTCTATCGCGCGCTGCACGAGCGTTTGCCTGCCGAACATTTTGTTTACCTGGGTGACACGGCGCGTGTTCCGTACGGCACGAAGTCGCTCTCAACTGTCGAGCGCTACGCGATTGAAAACTCCAGGTTTCTGGAAGCGCGCGGGATAAA
>DASQKG010000464.1:0-7103 GCA_035630655.1 Pyrinomonadaceae bacterium | reverse complement strand
CAAGCCCACCTTCCCGACCTGAGAGGTTACTAAGGTTCCCTTAGCATCCGACGACACTCGGAACTACCAAAACCTTCAAACTTTCTGATTAATGTGAGAAAATACCGGACACACTCGGGTTGGTTCGACAAACCGCTTCTGTCTCCCCTGACACAAATTGGTCGGATCATGACAGCCAGCTTTGTACCAGGCGGCGCAATCGCGATCATCGTCTTTAACAACTAAACACAGGAGCCACACAATGATTTCGTTCAAACGTTTCTTTCTCTCTTCACTGGCAATTTTACTGGTAGGCGCCAGCCTTGCCGTTGTAGGCCAGGTGCGCGTGCCGCGGCCCAGTCAGAAGGCCAGTGTGATGCAAACCATCGGCGTCACTGACATAACAGTCACCTACAGTCGCCCGGGCGTTAAGGGCCGCAAAATTTGGGGCGACCCGCTGCCGTCCCAGGCAGAAGTCAAAGGCGAAGCGACACTCGATGATCAAAATGCCCGGCCGAAGGATGCGGCAATTGTTGCGTGGGGACATGCCTGGCGCACGGGCGCCAACGAAGCTACCCAGTTTGTTGTTACTGATGATGTTTTGATCAATGGCCAGAAACTTCCCGCGGGAAGTTACAGTCTCCACACCGTCCCCAATAAGGATGAGTGGACCATCATCTTCAACAGCATGGCCAACCAGTGGGGCAGTTTCAATTATGACGCTGCTAAAGACACTCTACGTGTGAAGGTAAAGCCGGAATGGGTTAACGACAGTAAGGAGTGGTTGGAGTATTCGATTGACCCCGTTTCCGATAGTTCAGCCCGGGTCAACATCCGCTGGGAGAAGGTGAGCGTGCCTTTTACAGTTGAAGTAAAAGACATCCCGGCATTGGCACTGGCGAAGGCGCGCACAGCAGTCGCCGCCGCGAAGCCCGAGGATTGGAACACTCCGTTTCAAGCGGCAAACTTCGCCTTGTCCCAACCAAGTAGCGCCGCCGAAGGCGCCGCTTGGCTCGATCAGTCCATCAAGGTTAAGGAAACCTATCAAAACTTGTCGCGCAAGGCGCGTCTCCTGGCTGAGCAGGGCAAGACACAGGAAGCCATCACGATAGGTGAGAAGGCGCTGGCGCTCGGCAAAGCCGCGAAGGCTAACACTTCGGGATTAGAACAACGCCTAACGGAGTGGAAAGCCAAAAAGATGTAGGACAGGCATTCCTGCCTGTCGAAGATTAACTATGAGACCTGTTGGATCGAACAGGACTCTTGCGCAACGTGTGACAGACAGGAATGTCTGTCCTACTTCCGAATGATCTGGACCCCCAAAGGATGAAACCTATGAAAACGTTATTTGAATCCGCTCTCTCTCGCTCGTTAGCCTCGCTTCTCATTGTGCTCTTTGCCGTTTCCCCAGCCTGGGCCACCTGCGGAGGTGGAGGCGGTGGCGGTGGCGGCGGGATGCCCAGCAGTGGAGGAGGTGGTTCGAAACCCGAGGTTTATTATGTGCCGTGGAAGATTCGCGCGCCGAAGGATCCGCCAGCGAAGGGATTAGTGGTCTATTGGTTCCCGGCAACCAAGGAAGAGATAACCAAGTCCAGCTTGCGCGAATCTCGTCCGCTTTCGCTTTATGCTACGCAGTGCATTTCGATGGAATATGGCACCAGTCAAGTTCCAAACGCTGACAAACTGATCGGAGAGTCAACTCTTCCGGTGGTAGTGATCACCACACCTGACGGCACTCCTGTTACTAGAGTCGAAAACAAAGATGGCAAGCTCAAGGTGGCCGAGCTGGAGAAGGTTGTTCAAACTGAAGTAAAGCAGCGCGAGACTTCTCTCGAAGAGCAATTGAAGGAAGCAAAGGCCAAGCTCACTGCCGGAGATAATGCAGCGGCGATCAAGCTCTATCAAGCTGTCGCACAACACAAGTGCATGTTTCCGAAGAAAGCCAAGGAAGCCGCAAAAGAACTGAAGAAGCTTGGAGTAACCGAAGACGCGACGATTGCTGATGCGGCCGATGTGGCTAGTCCAGTTTTCGAAGCGGCCAAGAATTTTCGCATTGAACAAATAATGAGACGCGGACTGGTAGCTGAGCTTAACGCGCAGTACCTGCTTGCCGAAAGGCTCTACCGTCAGGCACACCTGATGGACCCAGCCGACCCCGCGCCCCTCCGCTATCTCGGCGAACTCTATCGTCACCACATCGGCGATTGGGACAAGGCGCGAACCACCTTTGACGCGATTCTTCAAATGAACGCCGAGCCGCTTTCGCGGGCCGTGGCCCTGCATGGCTTGGGCAAGATGACAATCCACGATGGCGAGTTCAAAAAAGGACTGGCTCTGATGGAACTGTCCGCTAAGGAGTATCCGCTTGCTTTAACGTACCGGAACCTTGCCGTTTACTGGAACTCGGAACACGATCTGGTGAAGGGCAATGAGTACACGCAGAAAGCACTCGATCTCGACCCGAAAGATCCTTACAACCAGGTATTCGCCGCCGTCTTCATGTCGTCGGCCGGACGCGGCGCCGAGGCCCTGAAGATCGCACGCGAAAATATCAACCTGCTGCCTGCTTCATACAACCTGGCCGGGATTTACGCGCAAAACGGTCAACGCGAAAAAGCCCTGGCGTTACTCAAGCGTCACTTCTATCAATTCGAGCGCTACCATGCTGTGCGTGAGAAGGAGATGATGGAAGCCCGCGTCGATGTGGTGTTTGAGTCGTTACGCAGAGATTCTGACTTCCTGGCACTCACGCGTCATGCCGATGGCAAGCTGCCGATGCCAATGCCCGGAATGCCGGCAACGATGGCGAGTCCTAATCGGTAGGATCGAAAGTTTCTTAGGTCAATGCCAAGAGGCGGGCTACTGCCCGCCTCTTTTTTGCGGCTTGCCGCTTTCCGTGCGGTGAGGTTTCGCCTCACCGAGAGCCCCAATGATTCCTGCGGCTGCGCCGCCGTTTAGAACGACAGGCGGAGGCGTAGCCTCAATTATGAAAAGACTTGAACGGTAAGCCATAGGCTTACCGCACGGAGGGCGGCAAGGCCACTCTTCCGGCTAACATTTGCACGGAGTCGCTCAAGAAAAGAAACCTACACCTACCCGCCGCCCAACTTTTCCGGTTTATAAATAGCCAACGAAGTGTCCCTATAGCAGGTGAATACAGACCTGGCGCGGTAGCGCAGGATGCTGGGACGAACGCCGAAGACCGTTGTTGGTAAAGTCGCCCCGGGGATCCGGCGCTACCGCGCTTCGGTTCTGCAATGGGTGACCGCTTATTCATACCCGCCTGATAGTTGGAGACGCTGACGCGGACTCCTGCGACTCGATTGTTGTAGAATCTCGCCGGCGAATTAAGCACCGAATAAAACCAATATCAAAATGGGCGTTGCAAAACTAACAGACCAGAACACAATCCTTCCCGCGGAAAGTAAATATGCGCGGGTGGAGCGCGAACGCCGCTACCTGTTGCAGGATCTTCCTGAAGGACTGTCGCGTGCTGATCCCCATGTGCAGATTACTGACAACTACATCACCGGCACGCGCCTGCGTATCCGCAAGGTCCGTGAACCCAGAACAAACAAATGGACGGTGAAGTTTACGCAGAAGTTCGCGCCTGACGCACAGGATTTTTCCCGCACGATCATTACCAACACGTATCTCAACGCGATGGAGGCTGAAACGCTCTCGATGTTTGACGCGAATGAGATACGAAAGAACCGTTATCCGTTTGAATACGGAGGCAGGAAATTCTCCGTCGATATGTTCCTAGGTGACTTGTTTGGATTGGTGATGGCGGAAGTAGGTTTTGAAACAGACGAAGAGTTGGACAGTTTCACGAAGCCGCCATTTGCGATCGCCGATGTTACAAACAATGAACTCTTCACCGGCGGCAGGCTTTGTGAACTTACCTTTGAAGATATCCGAGAAGAGATCGCGAAAAGCGGATTGGTGAGATCGGTTGGCAATGCTCCGGCAGTCCCGTAGGGACATAATGTTTATGGACCCGAGACCCGATAAGAATCCCAGCTCCAGAGGAGCGGCATGTTCCGAGCTGTCCACGTTAGGACGTTGCGCTCCGATGGAGCGCCAATCGTAAAATCGCTGAGATGTCTATAAAGATTCAGCTCCTACGGAGCCAGGGTTAACGACGGATGCGATCCACGAAAGCACACGCAGTCATCCTAATCATCATTGCCGGTCTAACGGCCTGTAAGAAAGCGTCTGCGCCGGCTGAACAAACGGCCACGAACAACAGCGCTGCCACGCAGGCTCAAATTGCTCAGGGGGGTACCACACCTCAGGGCGAAACGAAATACTTTAAGGGCTCGATTGGCAGCACGCTGGGTTTGCAGATGAAGCTTGTGCGTGAAGGAGAGCGGCTGACTGGCTCCTATTTTTACCAGAAGGTCGGAACCAAAATTGATCTTAACGGCACAGTTGATAATGATGGAAATGTGGTGCTCGCCGAGTTTGACTCAGGCGGAAAGCAGACCGGAGTGTTTCAGGGCTTTTGGAAACTCGAACAGTCAGGCCTGATTTCATTCGCGGGCAATTGGAAAGGCCCTAACAGCACGAAGCAAACGGCTTTCTCCATACATGAAGAGCCTATCGAGTTTAGCGGTGGGGTGGAGATTGTCGCCCGCCGCGTCGCGGAGAGTAATAAGAAACTGAAATATGAGATTGACGCTGAGTATCCGCAGTTAACCGGGTCGGGTTCTCCAAACTATGAGAAGTTTAATCAGATGGTGCGCGGGTTGATTAACGGCAAGGTTAGTCAGTTTAGAAAAGAGATGGTCCCTGAGGAAGGCGAAGACGCAGGCGCTGACCAGTTACCGGAAACGATGGGCAGTTCGCTGAATATCGGTTACACGTTGTCGCTGGCGCAGGACGACCTGATCAGCCTCGATCTTAGTGTGGGTACCTATTATCGCGGCGCGGCCCACCCGAATTCCTATTCCGAGACGGTCAATTTCGATCTCAAAAATGGCAAGTCTTTTAAACTCGCCGATCTCTTCAATCCCGGATCGAAGTATCTGCAGGCCATCTCTGCTTACGCAATTCAGGATCTCAAGAAGCAGTCGAAGAGCGCGGATTCGATGCTCGATGACGATTGGATTCAGAGAGGCGCCGGGCCGGACGCGAAGAATTATCAAAGCTGGACCATTTCAAAAAACGGTTTAGGAATTAACTTCGACGCATATCAGGTTGGACCATACGCTGCCGGTCCGCAGCACGTGATGATTCCTTACTCGACGCTAAAAGACCTGATTAGAGTTGATGGCCCGATTGGGCAGTTTATTAAGTAGGACAGGCATTCCTGCCTGTCTTCCGTTGATCATAAGGCGGGTATTGAAATCGATGCCGCTTTTCCTACCGACACAGACCTGTAATGAGAGACAGACAGACAGGAATGTCTGTCCTACTAGGCGATGAACCGTTTGTTTGGTTTATGGGTAATAGTCGGCGGCATCTGCCTCACCGTGATAGGGGTGTTGATTTATTCGGGCGGGTTCAATTGGTTTGGCAAGTTGCCCGGCGATATTCGCTACGAAAGCGATCGCATGGGCGTCTACGTTCCAATTGTTTCGATGTTGCTGGTCTCGCTGGCGTTGAGTTTGATTTTCTATCTGCTTCGCAAACTCTTTTAGGTAGGACGGATCTGCAATCGTTGTCCGTCGTCTAGAACGCGGACTTATCCGCTCGGCGTTCTAAACGGGAGATAAAACTAGCGGACTTATCCGCCCGGCGTGCCCTTTCTAAACGGCCAGAAAACACTAGGCCGGCGCAACTTCCGTTTCCGAAAAATCTGTCGCGTGTGTTCGTTTGAAATAAACAGCAAGCAGGAAACTGACAAACATGATCACGGCGCCGGTCCAGAAGGTGATTCTGAGCGATCGATCGCTCATGTAATGTGCCACACCGTCAGCCCCCACATGGGCGGTGTGACTGTGAATTAGAACGGCCGCTATCGTCGGACCAGCCGCACGCGCCAAACTTGCAGCTGATTGAATTACGCCCATCACACTTCCTTGTTGCGCCGGGCCCACACTCTTCGACGCCAGACTGTTTAGCGCGGGCGTGGCCAAAGAGTTTCCCAGAGAAAAGATTCCGCCGCCGATAAGTAGTGCCACCAGTCCCCCGGCATTAGGACCAACAAAAGGCACCGCGAAGAGACTCAAGGCGAAGAATAGCGCGCCCGCGATCACCAGCGGCATTTCTCCATATCGCTTCACCAACTTTCCGATTAACACGCCCTGAATAACAACTGCAATTAAACCGACATAGGCGAAGAGATACCCATTGTGGTGAGCGTCATAACCAAAGCGAAACATCGTGTAGAGGGAGAATGAAGTGGTCATGATCGAGAAGGCCACTACGAATAGAAAGTAGATGGTGATCACGAAACCAAGGCGCGGCTGCTTCAGCGATTCCCATAGTTGCGCGAAGCTGCGGCCGCCCCCTGACGCGCGCGCAGGATGATCCGGCGTGATTGTTTCAGGCAATGTGAAATAAAGCAGCACTGCGTTTGCAAAACAAAGACCCGCAGCAAACAGAAAAGGAACTGCCACGCCCCAACGACTGAGGATGCCGCCAATGGCCGGGCCAAAAATAAAGCCGAGACCAAAAGCAGCGCCCAGCAATCCCATTCCTTTCGCGCGATCTTCCTTGGTCGTAATGTCTGCCATATAAGCCTGGGCTGTCGAGATGTTTCCGCCGGATATGCCATCAAGAATGCGGCCGAGAAAAAGCATCCAAAGTGTTGTGGCAAAACCGAGGATTAGGAAGCCGATTCCGGTTCCGATGATTGAGACAAGCAGCACCGGTCGCCGTCCATACTTATCTGAAAGACGCCCCAGTACCGGAGAAAAAATCAATTGCATGATCGAGTAGGAGGCGAAGAGAAATCCGACAGTCCGCGGGGTGGCATTAAACCGCGTGCCTTCAGCGTAAAAAGGAAGGACCGGAATAACGATGCCGAAGCCAAGCAGATCAATAAAGACGGTCGTGAAAATGACGACGAGCGGTGAGCGCTTCATGAACTAGATAACGGTGACGGGTAAATGGTCAATGGAAACGGAATGACTGATCCGGTTCGCGTTCTCGATGATGCGCGCCGTTTATGAATT
>DASQKG010000463.1:0-7069 GCA_035630655.1 Pyrinomonadaceae bacterium | reverse complement strand
GCCAAGATAAGCAAAGTGCTTTTTGCCGACGTCCATGTTCCAATCAATGATCTGACTGGCCCCCCGCTCCTTGTCTTGATCAACGCGAAACTCCACGCGGAAATCGAAGACCGGACCTTGATTCTTTTCCAGGAAGAGGGCGAAGAACTCCCGCACGGACGCGATTTGATCAAGGAAAGCGAGGGCTTCCCCCGGAGCAGCTCCAAACTTTCCGCTGCGTTCCAAAGCCTCTCTTGCAGCTTTCTCCCGAAGACCCAGAACCTTGAAAAACTTAAGCATGGCCCATGGCTCAAGCTCCGCCGGATTCGATCCCTGGCTTAGGTGGGAAAATGGGAAACGTTGCTTCAGATTCTCGTTAAAGGACTTGGCAATCTCATCGTAGTTAGCGAGTGCTTCGCGACTGGCAATCAGAGCGTTTTCGAGAGCAAGTCTCTTGCAGCGGACGAAGAACTTCAGTCTTAGAGAGTTTCGGATTCCAAGGAAATAATTGCCCGAGGATGACGCTGATGGCAGTCGACTGCTGTAACAAGTCTCGAGGCTTATCTGATCGATGTCGTTGGTGATGAAAGTTTCAAGCGCGCCGATCGGGTTGCCGGGGGTTTTTTGGTCAAACGAATCTAGATCACTAAGAATCGACTGCCAGTCAAACCGCGAATACTCCGGCTCCATGGAAATGCTTTGCGAACCGAAGAACGTCAAAACAGGAACCGCGAGATCTCGACTCAGGAAAGCGATGCTCTTTCGTTGAAGCGCCAGGTAGGCCGCCAACTCCTCGGCGCCGCCGAGCTCGTAGACGCGATAAGAGACAGCTTGCTTTCCGTCCCACCACGAAAAACCATCTCGCCTCGGCAAGTAAAACCCTTGTGAAACAAACTCTCGTTTGATACCGCGAAGCATGTAATTGGCCTGCTCCGAAAGCGCGCTGCGAATGTCCTGATCAATGCCAAGGCGGGCTGAGATTTCCAGCACTTTGGACAAATCGTTTTGAACGTTTTGCAGATTTCTTAGTTCGGCAATCAAGCTGGCCCTCATTACCAATCCGTCGCCGGTGGGCATGGGCTGGTAAGTGCGCGAGCGAGCGAGAATGCTTCTGATCCTGACTTTTATTCGGGAACGCGTTGCCTGCTTGACGGAGTCGTCAAGATACTCGGAACGTTCATAGGATCTAGTGTCGATGAAAGTTTCGTATTGGTTATAAAGGCTGATAGCGCGGCGAAGGGCCTCCTGGTCCCAAACAAGCACCCGTCTCACGCGGTGCTGGTACATGGGCTCGGTTCGAGGTGTTTCGGAGTACACGTCTCGTTTCATGAAGGGTTGCCGCCGTAGATCTTGCAGAGCTTGTTTTAGCTCATGCAGGGCCGACGAAACCGTCATCCCATGGAATGCCGAATGCGGATCGAAGACGAAACTTGCGAGCCAGGTGTGCTCAGGCCGGCTAAGTAGAGCTTGGGTCTTGGAGATGTCGTCGAGATAGTCATACTTGACGTCTCTACTCCCATTGAACGAGCGCACGTAATAATCTTCGACAACTTCCGCGACCCTGATGGAGATCTCTTTATATAGCGGTTTGGTCTGGATCGGCTGTCCTTCAGCCATGGTCAAACCTTGCTTAAACAGTTCGTTTTCTTTATCGAAGCCGGGAGGCAGGTCGGCGTGCTGCAGGTATCGTCCAAGCTGTCTCAGTTCTTCTAACGCAGTTGGATCTTTTCTAATCAGCCGATCATAGCTCTCGAGGTTCGAACGCAGTTTTCCGAGTTCTTCCACATATAAGTGCAATTGAAAATTCGGTTGAAGCAGGCGAGTCGATGGGGCAATCCAACGGTCCCCGGCGAGTGGGTCCCTTTGATCGGAATAAGAACTGGGATTGAGTTGTGACGAGTGGTCCCCGGTGTAGTCGAGCAGCTTGTTGCCCTGTTTTTCGAGATCAATTCGCAATGAATCAAAGACGACATACTGGAAGGCCTTCGTGACCGAGCGCTCCAGGCGCCTGTTAATGCCGCTGAACCACGAACTGGGCATGAAGACAGAATAGAGTCGGTTGCCATTCATCTTTGCCATCCCGGCTAACAACTTAGCTTCGCCGTTGAGCAACGACTGTGGATTAGGCGGGGGTGTGTACTGGGCCTCCGCGGGGTCAGACGCTGCCGTCTTGTATTTGTTATCAAGCGCGGCATGATTCAGATCGGCCGACACATTGCGGCTGTTACTTCCTGCGACGACTGGTGCATAGGAGGAATCCGTAGGCCGAAGTCCGTGTTCGTTTCGAAGCCTCTCGACCTTTTCCAAGTCTGCCTTTTCGCTTAACAGGAATTCGTGGAGTCCGGCCTCGTGACGCGCAAGCCCCCTGTAGGTTGCCGCAATACCGCCTCCTCCAATGAGTAGAATTGCAAGAGAGAGGGCCTGGGTTGCGAGCACCATGCGGTTTCGCGAAAGCGCGGTTTTTTGTATCGGTTGCGCAAGGTTTGCTTCGCAGAAGACCTTCTTTTTGAAAAGATCCGCCAGGAAAATAGGCTGGCGCGAAAGGGCTGGGCTCGCCTCGGGAAGGGAAGCGTCAAATGGTTCCAGGGGGTCGGCCCAACCATCCTCTTCTCTTTGTGCGACAAATTCCGGTGCCGCTTCGATGGCTGGTTCACCAGAGAAATAGAGGCCACGGAAGAAATAAGATTCGTGATACGCGCTTTGCTTGAAAAGACAGTCGAGGTAAACCTGAAGCGGCGCTCGCATCTCCTGCATTGACGAAGGAAAGAGAAAGAGATCGTCAGCATCCAGGATTTCGTCACGTTCGGTGTAAATCTCAAATTGCAGACGGGAAACATACCTGTAAAGGCTCTCGAATGCTTCAGGCACCAACTCGGGATGGTAAGAAGTCTCTAAAGTATACGGGTTGGACCATCCCAACATTTGTGTCTGAAGTCGTGGCGGCAGTTGACTGCAATAGCTTTTGAATCCTGTAACTTCGTCACATTTGGTGACCAGTACGTAAACCGGCAGGCACATTCCCAGTATCTTCTGGGCTTGCCAGAGTTTCTTGTAAAGGGCGTTAGCCTTCCGTTCCAGTTTGGATTTGCGTTCGGGAGTCAACTCACCGCGACCCATGAGGTCATTGGCAGGGATGGTCAGCACAATTCCATCCAGCGGGCGACGCGGCCGATGTTTCTGCAGCAAGCGGGATATAGTGTTCCAGCCTCGGTGATTTGCAGTTCCATCCGCGCGCAAGACAAAGTCTCCCGCGGCGTCGAGGATGATCCCTTCATCGAAGAAATACCAATTGAGCTGGTTGTCTTCTTGACCCGGCTGACTAATTAACGTAAGGCGGCTGCTGTCAAGAAGGGTTGTCTTTCCAGACTGAGCTTCCCCGGCCACTAAGAACCAGGGAACCTGGTAGCGGTAGTCGCGTCGCGTTACATACGTCTTGAGGATTCTTAACGCGCGGCGGAAAGACAATCGCAGCTCGAGGTTCGAAGCATATTGTAGAAACTCAAGTGGCGCTGACTTGTTCTTGCCGCTGTCAGGCTTCGCATTCTTGTCTGGTGAAAAAGAAACCTTTCGGGCCCGCTTCAACACTACGTAGAGAAACAACGCGGTGCCCAACACGAGCAAAGCGATAACGACGAGAATTAGCCAATTGGGGGAAGGCATTGGGATTAGTTCAGGGCTTTCTTGCCGGAGTCGTGCTTAATCGGTCCTCTATTACAACGATCTGGCTATGGGCTTGCTCCAACCTGGAAGTCAGGCCCGACCAGAGGATGTGCGAAACGGCCAGATAACTCAGCAGTACCATTCCGAGCACACCCAGCCATAACCTTGGATTCGTAAGCTTTTTGGTAGCTTCTTGTCGTAAATTCTGAACATAGGCGTCAGGGAAAGCGATTTTGGATTCCCCGGTTAGGTTGCTTTCGCGGCTGAAGGCAAAGGCGAAGAGCTCCTGACGGTAGCGGCGTAGTCGACCATGATCGTTTGCGCCATGATATCTTCCACGAAACCCCAGCGATAAAGCGGTCAGGTAAACAGTCGCCAAGCTCTTGTATGCAGGATCGCGGTCTCTCAGCATTTGGTCCAACTTTTCGAAGAACAGCTCGCCGGCTACGTGGGATTGAAAAAGGGTGGATTCCAAAAGATTGGAGGTCCACGTCTGTTTGCCCTCCCAGTCCATCCGGATAAAAACTTCATCGGCAAAGGCCGCCATCACATATCTGGCTTCGTAGTAGCGTTCTATACTCGGGCCTTCATAGCGCAAGGCTTGCTGGTCATTGCGATGAAAGGCAGCGAGAAGGCTTTGCCAAACAACTAGACTTATTCGGGACTGTTCGGACAAGGCGGGAGAGCTCGCATAGTCTTCAGTCAGACTCCATGGTTGCTTTGGTCGAACCGCAAGCGACGTAGCGGTGCCGCTTAAGCGAAACGGAAACGGACCCGTTACCTGATCGAGCGGCGGGTAATAAATCCATGTGCCCGATTCCGCTGCGGCTTCGTCGCCGTTGCCATGCCCATTGCCGTTGCCATTACCGCCTTCCAATTGAGTCGGGGCAACCCATTTTCGACTATTGATTAGCTGCTTGAGCCGAATAATTTCGCTGTAAAAATCACGAAACTGCCAGAGAAGAAACGACTCGTTATAGGGAATCAAGTTCATGACTTTTCTATAGGATCCCGGTGGGGAAATGCTTCAGCGGTAACAGCCGTTTGGCGGTGTGGTACGCCCGGTTCGCGACCGACGCTAAATTCAATCCGACATAAGTTTGTCTGCTACGTGCAAGACAATCTCAGCCGGCCGTTCCCCTTCGAGATTTAGTATTTGTAAAACCTTATCTGGTTCAATGAAGCTGCCTCCCGCGTCGTCGACCTCGATAGCGTTCAATGAAAAGAGAGCTGTACCCTTCGCGGGTACGATATCGCCTACACGTGTGACCAATGTCCTTCCAGCGCCTTTTATTCGCTTTTCACGCATCGGCTGGATTTTGCTTTGTGAGCCAATCAGACAGCTTTCGCCCCACTTGATCACATCCTCGTCAGGGATGCCCCGCTGGCCCTTGATTCCAATTGCCAATCGCTTTTTCGTCCATGGGCCATCAAAATGAAGTTGGTAAACGCCATCAAGATATTGGAAGGGGAACGTTTTGTATTTGACGGGAAATGCGCGGTCAACCGTAGTCTTGATGAAATCGATGATCGGCGTGAAAGTCGAATAGAGGTCGTCGTGATTGTAGGGGTTAAAGGCAGGCGGAACCATTTCAGTTCCGAGTACAGCGACTTGTCCGGCCATCGAACAGAGCGCGAGATACACGTTATAAGGATGGGCAACACCCGTCTTTAACACAGCTTCGAAATACGGCAAACTTCCAACCAGGCTGAGCAATAGACTCTTGGTGGTCGGATCATCACGCGTGGATACTTCGGCTGCGTTCTTTTCCGCATCGACCACATATATCGCCCGTTTTCGCACGTGTTCTGCAACCTCTGAACACGTCTCGGCTAAGCGCTCAATCGAGTCGGCGGAGGCACGGCCGGTTGCAGTCAGGAAGGGAAGTCGCAGAAAGGGCGGGATGAATTTATCGTCAAGCGCAAAGGCGCCCTCCTTATTTTTGATCACCCTCGCCAGTGGAAAACCCATATACTCGGCCGAAATCCTTTCAGCGACAATCAGTTTCAGCTCTGGCTTAAGCGGACGAATCTCCCATGGCCTTTCCGCGGTTACGCCATCGGCAGAAGCGCCTTTGAACGATTGATAGCGATTGCCGTTTGCATTGCCGCTCGCCTCCACGGCGACGTGAACCATGAGGCCACGATGCATCCCGTCCTTCGCGTGTTTCGCGAGATCCACTTCCAACAAATGGTCGCGGTGCGATGACTGAAGGCCGTGGGCAACTAAAAGCCCGTCAGGCATGAGACCCTCGAGCTCAGTAACTCGGAAAATTCCGGCGGGCAGACTTAAGGCATCATGGGTAAGGCGCCGTATTCCCCAACAAAAGGGGGAAACGAGCGAGGTGCTGTACTGAACCAGCGCTTCGTGCCGCGATGACAGTTGCTGGAAATGCTGCGCCGTCAGCAACAATCCGTCGTGCCATTGAATCGCGTCCGGGATGTCATGCACGCCCATCAAGGTTCTCATTTCAAAACGCCTCCAATTCAAACACTTATTTCTTTAGTTGCGGACATGGCTTGGCCGCCGTCTTAGCGGATTGGACAGAAAGACTGTCGTCACCCAATGTGATCAAAACATCCTTGCGAGGGTTTATTACAGCTCGATGGGGACCATCATTGAAGTAGCGGGCAAACACGAGTCCGCCGGTAATTTCAAGCTTAACCGGCAAACACTGAGGCTCGACGAACTGCCCGGGCGACCATTCCCAGCTTCCTGCCAACAGATTAATTTCTTTTGGGTAGTCCAGTTGGACTTGTTTTCTGCTCTCGAACCATTCGCGCGCGGTCATCTTCTTCAACTCTTCCAGGAGTTTTTTGTCGGAAACGAAGACCAGGTCAACCGCCACAGGATGTTTCTTGTTTGCCGTCGGGGATACATGGAATCTTACGGCGAGCTTGCTCTCGCCAGAGGCCCCGGGCACGACTTTGCGCACAATGTTAGGGACCTTTTTCGGGCATGCAGTCAGGAGTATCACGAAGACCATGCCGCCAACCAACGGCAGAAGTTTGCGCCGAAACGAGTACATACTATTTTGAAAACCCCGTAACTGCTCGAGGGCAGAATATGTTTCAAAAGGAAACGAGTTGTGGCTGGACCGAGAGACGCACACACATGGCGAGGACCAGTGGGGCGCGACGTCAATAGAATATGAGTTGAGGGACCGAGAGGAGTCTTCCGAAGGATTAGTTTCTGAAGCTACAGTTTAGGTCCGTCAGGTTGCTAACGATACTAGAGGCCGGGCAGTCTACTCCTGCCGTACGAGGGTGTCAACACTTTTTCATGACATCAGTGCGCCAAGAAAAAGTAGGTAACTCAAGCAGCCCGCGGTAAGCGGAACTTAGGTTTCGGGAGCAACAGGTCTAAGCGAGCATTGAGCACGGCTACGCGGAGAGCGACAATAGCGTCACAACCAGGTTCGCCCCAGCG
>DASQKG010000462.1:0-10010 GCA_035630655.1 Pyrinomonadaceae bacterium | reverse complement strand
GAGCCGTTAACTCGGCAGACATGTGCTCGCCGCTTGGAGCCAGGTTGATAACTGATCGAGTTAGTAGTTACTGTGGTCGCCAACTTTAACCCTATGGGCCGGTGCGGAGTCTCTAAACTAAATCGTGGACCGAGTGAATCTTTTTCGCTTGAGTCCCGTCCAATGGTTAGGCCCGCACCGTCTCTCCAAGCCCGATTGGACCATAGGCCTCGTCTTAAGGCGTGAGTCTCACATACCTGAATGGCTGGTATAAGCAAAAAACCAAAAGCGGTCTTTAAGATGGTGTTTCCGGCAAGCAGCTCGGGTACTGCTACGAACTCTTTGACTAACTTGTACCGCCAGCCGGCGTGTCGTAACCAGCCCTCCGGAGCCAAACACTAACTCCGGCGGCATAGGAGATCTCTACGCTTGACTCCGACTTTCATACCCGATTTGTTCGGCGCGACTCATCCTTCATCCTTGCTTTTTCAACCCTGCAAAGTTCCCACGAACCTTGAGCGGTTGGTAGGGCCACGCGGCAGTTTTTCCTGAGACAGCATTCTTGCAGATAGCGACTTCCAGTTGGAAGCTCCCTTCGAGTTCATCCGAGCCCGTGCGCACGGTGGTGTGAAGATAGCCAACGGTCGGATCTGCGGGTCGACAGTTGAATTTCAACGGTCTGCCCCCGAGTTTTACCGGAAATGCGACGTGTGTTCCTTGAGCGAGCCGTCCTTCGCCGTCGGTCTCGATCAAAAGGTCCCAGCCGCCGTCGGCTCTAAGCTCGATATGATCCGGCGCTATCTTGCCGACCTGGGCGCCAGCACTTGCCTGATCGAACCGCGGTCCACGATCGTAACCCAAGATGACGCCAGGAATCTCCCAAGGTGCGCGCCCTGAATTGAAGGCAGGCATCTCGACCTGAACCTCGAAGGCCGCGCCTCCGATTAATCGCGAAGTTTCCGACACACTCGGGCCAACCGGCACGTCCCTTTGCAGTCTCAGCGCGACGATACAGGCAAGCAGCAGCGCCAGCGTGATGATGATCACCAATATCTTCTTGCCACGCATTATTACCGCAGTCCCAGTACTGTTGTAGAAACGATGCGCGGGCTGGATTCGATTGCCATGTTCTCCTCCGAAGAATGAAAGCCGCCGAACGCCGGCCTTCAGCTGCGGCGCGCGACAGCTTGCGCCCTACTGAGAAACCAAACGCCGTCGCATCCTTGATGTGTATTCCAGAATCGCTGTTGAATCTTTCCATCAACTGGCGACTCAAAATTGACGTTCCGCACAGTATGTAAGCGTTATGACCATGACCGGTAACTGCGAAAACAGTTTGCTTAGTACCTTTACCCACAAGAATATGTTTGCCCTCTCCGGCATCGCCCTTTTCCTCGTCTTTATGTTTTGAAAATTCGGCAAACGAGCTTAACCGTATTCGGCCAAGGTCAAAGAACTCGTTAACGAACTCTTTCGGCACATAGCGATAAATGCTCGGAGTTCTTATGTGCCACGGTGTGGCTATGCTAATCGAGATCATGGGCTTTGCAACATAACGAGTGCCTTCAGCTGAGGCGCGCGATCAGCATTCAAGCGCTAGGAACAGGATTACTTGAGAGAAATGCTACCGCGCCGTCAGCTGCAAGGCTTTGTTATGCGGCCCGTACCTCAACATATTCAATACTCGAAGACGGCTCGGGAATTGGCTGGCCATCCTCGCGCAGGCCTTCGATATGAAATTCGATAGCCTCTTGGATTAGATCAAGGACCTCTTCTTTCGTGTCTGCCACGGCAACGCAGCCTGGCAGATCAGGCACATGCGCCCCAAAGCTGTTGGGGCCTTCTTCGACAATCACGGCATATTTCATTTTTCTGATCCCCTCTCTTGCTTTAAGCTAGCTTGCTTCAAAATACTGTTGAGAGTTCCTGGCGGGACATCAATACTTGCCTTGCCGGCAACTGTAACGGCACCAGACTTCGCGGAATGCTTGAATTGACGGTGGCTGCCTCTTGCCTCGCAAGATACCAGCCGTCTTCTTCAAGAAGCCTGATGACATCCCTTACTTTCACGCGGAGAATAATAAGCTGTTTTGCTGAATCAGAGGAAGATGCCTAACGACGGCCTTCAGCTGCGGCGCGCGAACAGCATCCGAGCTGAAGGAAAGAAGTTACTTGAGAAGCATGCTATCGCGCCGTCAGCTGCAAGGCTTTGTTGTGCGGCGGCGAAGGAGGCGCCATCCAAAATTATCTTCACTCTTTAGGCTTGAGGGCGCGAAAGGCATGACCTTGCGGACAGTGCGTCGCGCCCGGCTCGACGAAATATCTAACCGCCGGGATTTCTTGAGCTTCCATGGTGACGGAACTTTCAATATCACCGAATGAAGGTGCCATAAGGTGAACATCCTCGGTTGTTGTTCCACAAGCGGCACACCAGCGCAAATCGCCAACCTCAAGGGATCCACCACATTTTTCGCATCTAAATTCTTCCAGCTTTTGCTCGCCTTTAAGCTGAAGGTCATGTCCGTGTCCACATCGCGTGCATTTAGCAATCATGAATTCTCTCCTTGATTCCCAACTGGAAAATCTTTTCGCAAACTTAGGAGCGGCGGCGTTTTGCAGAGGCTGATACCTTAATTTTATCTGCAACCCAAACTCGCCCCGCGGCGCCGCATTGATAAAACTCGACGTTGACTCGCTTGCCAACACTTATAAAGCCTTGAAAGTGACTCAAGTCAACCATGCTTAGGTTTCCATAAAGATATTCACGGTCAAGGTTCATGTACTCCCGTTTCCCATCCTGCCCACGAAGCACAAAACGTCTGTCCCCAAAGTGAGACCTTGTTTACCCAACTGTGGAACTGAAACTGCTTAACGTTTATTAGCTATGGCAAAACCCCGGCGAATACAGCCTTGGTGGCTAACTGAGGAGTCGGAGATCTGTCCGGCATGCAGTCAGGCGTACGCATATCACACGGAAATTCGTTGTCTGGATTGCGATGGACCGATGTGCCCAATCTGCGTGCAGGTAACCACGACGGGATTTTCGTGCCCCGGTTGTGTCGAATGCACCGATGAGGAGGATGTCTGAGTCAATGGCGGCGCGCGCAATTTGGAAAGGCGAATTGAAGATTGGTTCCAGCAGGATTCCGGTGAAGCTATATTCCGGTGTGACTGACCGCACCGTTCGTTTTCACATACTCGATGACCGCCAGCAGAAGCGTGTAAAGCAACACATGATAAACCCGGACACCGGCGATGAAGTGGCGACGGGGGAAATTCAGAAGGGGTACGAACTCGAGCCGGGAAGGTTTGTCATAGTCACCGAGAAAGAATTAGAGAGTCTGGAACCTAAACCCTCGCGCGATATTGAGATTACTGAGTTTGTGCCGCCGGAAGCGATTAGTCAGCAATGGTATGAGCGACCCTATTATCTCGCGCCCGATGGTGATGAGAAGGCCTACTTCGCTCTGGTTGAAGCACTGAAGAATAGCGATCGGGAAGGCATCGCACACTGGGTAATGCGAAACAAGGAATATGTCGGAGCACTTCGGGCCGAGGGTGATTATTTGGTGCTACTGACATTGCGAAATGCAGAAGAAGTGATTTCCGCGCGCGATCTTCCGAAGCCTGCCGGCCGAGCGCCCACGCAGAAAGAATTGGCGATGGCGAAACAACTGATCGCGCTTTTGGAGGGCGAGTTCAATGCGGAAGACTACAAAGATGAATATCGCGAACGGGTGATGGAGTTTATCGAACGTAAAGCGAAAGGTAAGGCGCCGCGATTGCGGGCAGTTAAGACCAAACGCAAAGCTGGGTCACTCGACGCGGTTCTCGCAAAGAGTATTCAATCTTTGAGAAAGGGAAAACGCGCTGCCTAAACGAACACGAAAAAGAGACGATGATGAGCAGGAACAGTCCGGGCCACGACCGTTCTGGTCAGGCACTCTGACGTTTGGCCTGGTCAGTGTTCCCGTAAATTTGTTTCCCGCGAATAAAACCAACCGCGCTCCCCTGCGAATGCTTGGTCCGAACGGTGTGCCCCTGGCCCGTAAATACTATGCGGAGAAAACCGAACGCGATCTCGACACCGATGAAGTGATCCGCGGATATGAAATCAAGCCGGGAAAGTATATTCCGATCTCCGATGAGGAGCTGGATCGGCTCGCTCCTGAGAAGACTCGCGATATCGATCTCAAGCTTTTTGTTCCGGCGGAGTCGATTCCACCCGTACATTTCGATCGCGGTTATTTCATGGTCCCCGCGGCAAACTCAGAGAAAGCCTACAAGCTACTCGCCGAGACCCTGGATAAAGAAGGTAGGGCTGGCATTGCCACTTTCGTAATGCGCGGTAAGGAATATCTGGTGGCGATTTTCTCGGAGCACGGGATTCTCCGCGCGGAGACAATGCGGTTTGCGGATGAACTTCGTTCGCCAGCAGATATCGGTTTACCAAAAAAGCCGAAGGTGCCTAAGGCCACGGTCGGAAAATTTGAGAAGTTGATCGGCAGCAGGTCGAAGAAGCAGTTGTCAACGACAAAGCTCAAGGACGATCAAACAGAGCGGCTGCTGAAATTAGTAAAAAAGAAGAGTTCGAAACGAAAGAATATTGTCGAAGTAGAAGAGGCGGAGGGCGAAGCGCGCCAGCCTGGGAAAGTGATAGACCTGATGGCCGTACTCAAGAAGAGCCTGGCAGGCAAGGCGAAGTAGGTATTACCGAGATCGGCGCGAAGGCGCTGGATTTCAGCCTTCAGGCTGATGGCTAAAGCTTCGCACTCCAGAGGCAATTCAGCCAGCTCGTCTGGCTCTCTGATTGCTATTTGTTATCAGTACGACTCGCGAACAAGCTGAAAACAGTACGAGAGGCCATTGCGGCGACAGGAATCTCCGTACGCGTGTACTAATTCTTAACATTCAGGAAAGAGGGGGCGGATATGAAACAGGAACAAGTTAATGAACTCTTGTATCAGGCGCTGGAAACAGAACTCGGCGGCGTGCAGGTTTATACGACGGCGATTCAGTGCGCCGTGAATGAAGAGTTAAAAGAGGAGTGGCAGAAGTATCTGGAAGAAACGCAGAACCACGTCGAGATTGTGCAGGAAACGATCAAAACTCTGGGTCTCGACCCGGAGACCGAAACGCCCGGACGCGGCGTTGTGCGGCACATTGGCGAATCATTAGTGAAGGCCATGGAAATGGCGATGCAAGCGGGCGATCCGGCGGCGGCCCAACTGGTTGCCGCGGAGTGCGTCACACTAGCGGAGACAAAAGATCACCTCAATTGGGAACTGATTGGGGAAGTAGCGAAGAAGACGAAAGGCGAAGAGTGGAAGGCGCTCAAGGAAGCCCATGAAGAGGTCGAAGGTCAAGAGGACGAACACCTCTATCACACGACTGGTTGGACCAGGGAACTCTGGATCGAATCGTTAGGAATGCCGGCCGTCTTGCCGCCGCCTGAAGAAGTAAAAGAAGTCGAAACAGCTATCGGAGCAGCACGCGCGAAAAAAGCCCGCGCAGGTATGCTGTGAAATAGTCGGACGATACTCGGCCCGCTGCTTTAATAGTCGGACCGGGCGTCCCGCCCGCAACTGACGCGAAGCGCGAACAATGCTTTGCGTACTGAGATCTTAAGTGGCCGAACGTTGCGGGCGGGACGCCGCCGGTCCCATACGGACGAAGCATTTTATGTGCTGGAAGGAGTCTTGACTGTTAAAATTATCGACAAAACATCAGCTTTGCCTCAAAAGTCTGATCTGATCCGAGTCTGGATTGTCGGTTCGCCTCACACGGGGGCACTGCCGCCAGCCGTCGTGCCTTCCGAGTTGCGGCGACGGGCGGAGAGCCTTGGGTATACGATCGAATTAGAAGCTTTTCAGGCCAACGGATTCGCCAGCAAATTCCGGCAGGCTCTGCTAGACCGTAAGGAACCCGAAGTTCTCGCGTTTGACAATTACGGCTTGGTTTCGGGTATCAGGACTTCAAACGGCTGGAGCGAAGCCACAGTCTCAGTCATTTCAGATGAGGATCCACTCTTACACCCACTGATGAGGACTTCTATTAAGCCAATCGCTCGACTCGTCGCGGAAGCGCAACGTTTGGTGTTTCTTTTTGTAGGGAACTCTGATGAGTTACGGGTGTATAAGGTCATTAATGACGAAGAGTTGCCGGCCGGCTGTACTCAAGCCCTTGGCAAAAGACTAAAAGAGAATCCCAGATGAGTCCGAAAAAAATGAAATCCACAAAATTCAAATCAGTTGAGGAAGATTTACCGTCGAAGCCGAAAGCCACCGGCACGTCGCGCGTAAGCAAGCCACGCAAGGCGGCCACCAAGTCCAAGTCCCCGCTGAAGCCAGGCACGAGGGCCAAGCCCGTTGCAAGTGAAGCCAAGCGGTTTCGCGATCTGAGGGATTGGCGAGAGGACACCCTGGCCCGCATGCGGGCGCTAATCGTGGAAGCCGACCCCGAGATGATCGAAGAGCGGAAATGGAAGAAGCCGTCGAATATGATGGCGGGAGTGCCGGTCTGGTCGCACAACGGGATCGTCTGCACTGGGGAGTCGTACAAGAATGTCGTGAAGCTTACGTTTGCGGGAGGGGCCAGGATTCCGGATCCCTCGCGCCTCTTTAATTCCAGCCTGGAAGGCAACACGCGAAGGGCTATCGACATTCACGAAGGCGAGAAGGTCGACGGGCGCGCGTTCAAGGCGCTCGTGAAGGCCGCGGTGGCACATAATAGCGCGCCGGCGAAGAAGGCAGGGCGGACTTGAAGGGCAATCCAGGTGCGACGAAAGCCAAGCCGGTGAAACGTCTTTCAGGCGGCAATCCGCAAATCGCCAAGGCGGATGGCGACGCCCGGGTGCAGGCGTACATTCGAGCGATGCCCGGCTGGAAGAGCCACGTGGGGAAGCGCGTCGACGCGCTCATCGTGCGCAACGTGCCTGAGGTGCGCAAGGCTGTGAAATGGAACTCACCATTTTACGGCGTCGAGGGCCAGGGCTGGTTAGTGCGTGGGATGAGATAGGTTCGGCGGCTAGATAAGCTTTGCTGGTTGGGATTGAACTTATGGAGACAACAAGCAAAACGGACGTGCTTATCATCGGGGCGGGTCCGACGGGACTCAGCTTAGCGTGTCAGTACATCCTTAGGCGTTGCTAAGGGAAGAAGAAGACTTGTCCCACTTGCAATCGGATTGGCTCTGGCTCATATCCTGGCCGCAGCGTTATGTCTTTTTGTTGAGAGCGAGAGCTTCTGATGATTAAGCCCTGAGGTTATCGTCGCCGCGATGGTGGAGGCCACCTCTTGAAACCGAAGACGAAGCTGTCCACATCGATTACCTCGACGCAGTTCGACAATGGTTATTGGTACGCGACCGAGCTCAAGGGCTTTGCGCAGGCGATCGGGATTCCATCCGCAAGCAAGTTGCGCAAAGATGAACTCGAAAAAGCTATCAAGGTCTTTCTGCGGACCGGCCGGATCGAGAACCCTACCAAGAGAAGCCTTTCGACGTCAGGAGTTAGAGATGTCGAACGAGGGCTGACTCTCGGCCTTCAAGTGGTGGTCTACACTAACGACAAGACAACCAAGGAATTTCTCGAGCGAGAGGCTCTTAAACTTGCTCCGGGTTTGAAGAGAAAGTCTGGCGCGCGCTACCGGCTCAATCGCTGGAGGGAGGACCGGATCGCCAATGGCGTCAAGATCAGCTACCGAGATTTGGTGAGAGAATACGTCCGACTGAGTCAGACCGCAGGAGCATTTGCGAAGATTCCCCACGGCCGATACATCAATTTCATGAGCGACTTCTTGGCTGCGGAACCGAACTCTACCAGACAGCACGCGATCAGGGCCTGGAAAACGTTGAAGGCGCTGGATCTGCCGAAGGACTATCGATCGTGGAAGAGATTTCAGTCGTCGAAAGCAAAGCGATAGGCCAGTGCGCGGGCGCTCGATGACAATCCGGACGGCTTCTTTTCAACCATGGCAGCCCCTTCTTACGCCGCTGGTTCTGATCGGCCTCCTGGGACTCCTCGGCCTGTGGCTCGGATCGCACTCACAGTTTTGGTTTGGGCTCATTGCGTTCCAGGGTGCGTTCGCCCTAGTCGTGGTGATGGCCCACCTCGATTTGCGCGCCACTGAGCAAGAGAGAAGGCATGGATGGGAACGCATCCAGCAACAGGGAAAGCTTCGGTATGTCGGACGGCAAGTTCTTCAAGGTTGGCCCGTTCTGTTGGTTCTGCTGGCAATCAATTTATCCAGTTACTATCGGAGTGGCGAGTTCTGGGATCCGCGCTGGTTTGCTACGTTCCTGGCTGTTATGGTTGGCGGTTCGGTTTGAGTGATAGCGGCTCGGCCTCATGCACGCAGTTGGGGACATGGTCATGAAAGAAGCAAGGAAAGAAACTGAATTAGTATTGCAGTTGACGCCTGCACAACAAGTCGTCGAGTTGCTCCGCCCCTGGCTCCTATTTACGTTATATCTGCTAACAGCGGCGGCAGGGTGGTGGTGGTTAGCTCTCCCTCTTGCAGTCGCCACCGGCCTCGCAGGATTTATCCAGATGCACGACGCCATCCACCGGTCACTTGGCCTCTCCAAAAGGGCTCATGACTTTGTGATATCGGGCAGCGGACTGCTTCTGCTCAAGAGTGGACATGGGTTGCAGATAACACATCTGAGGCACCATGGGCGTTGTTTGGAGCATGATGATCCAGAAGGCGTTTGTGCCACATGGCCGTTCTATCGCGTTCTGCTTGAGGGGCCGCTTCACATTTTCACAATGCGCTTTTATGCCTTTCGAAGGGCGTCGCACACCAAAAGTTTCCAGGTCGTCGAGACGGCGGCCACAGTCGGTCTACTTATATTAGCGGTTGCACTATATGTGTTTCTGAAGTCCTGGGTGGGATTGGTTTACTGGGCAGTGGCAGCCAGTCTGAGCGCAACCATACCTCTGTGGGCAGCGTATCTTCCACACCGCCTTGCGCCGGAGCACCCAGCCGTAAGATCAGCCGGACGAATTGCTCAAATCTGGACACCAGTGATTTCATCTTTTGCCTATCATCACCTTCACCATGCTTTTCCCAAGGTACCAACGGCACTGTTAGCGGTTATGGCAAAAAGAGAGGAAGCGCAGGAGTATAAAGCACACATTCACAAAGAGGAGTGAATAGTTGCGTGTGCGTGAAGTCTTTTCGGCCTGACCGCGGCATGAAGCGATCGCGCACCTGGCAGTCGTCCCTCGGCTCGTATAGTGATCGCGCTGCAGCTGAACCAGTATTGGACAACCACTACGGCGTGCGACAATCTCGGCGCGACTCAACAGACATAATGAAGTCAGAGGTGGCAGCAAAGAAGTCTTCTCTCGGGTCCCCTTCCTCGTTTAGAAGGTGGACTCGTCCGCTCGGCGGAGGCGTAAGTGCCCATCTAAACGGAGAACTAAATAAATCAGTACTCTCAGGAGCGGTTATGTTACGAATCGTCATCGCGGCCGCAGTCTGCGCCGCCATCGCCATATTCCCCGGACCGGCGTCGGCGCAAAAAGGCAACAACCAACGACCGAACATCGTCCTGATTATTACCGACGATGTGGGATACGGTGATTTGGGCAGTTATGGCGCACCGGACGTCAAGACGCCGAACATCGACAGGCTCGCCCGTGACGGCGTCCGATTGACGGACTTCTACGCGAACGGAGCCACGTGTACGCCGACGCGTGCGGGGCTCATCTCGGGACGGTATCAGCAGCGCTTTGGATTGGAGCTTCCGCTCGGCGCTCGGGGCGCGGAGGACGCGGAGCGGGGGCTCTCACCGACCGGTCGGTCGCTGCCACAACTCCTGAAGAACAACGGCTATGCAACCGCGCTGATCGGCAAATGGCACTTGGGGTGGAAAAATGAGTTCAGTCCCACCGCCCACGGGTTCGACTATTTCTTCGGGTTCAAGAGCGGTTACATTGACTACTACCAGCACACCGCAGGCCGTGACGCGCCTCTGAAAGCAGATTTGTTCGAGAACGATCGTCCTGTAGAGGTTCCAGGTTACAT
>DASQKG010000461.1:0-5670 GCA_035630655.1 Pyrinomonadaceae bacterium | reverse complement strand
ATGGATGACGGCTCTGCAGATCCTTGAGCAGTCCTCTCATCACCGTTCCCATTTGCCGCGCGTTTTCGATCAGCCCGTCTTCTTCATACACCGCGATTGTTGCGAGTGCTGCTGCGCAGGCGAGCGGATGGCTGTTGTAAGTAAGGCCGCCGTAGAACACGTTCGTCGCGAAGTGATCTGCTATTTGCCGCCGCATACCCACTGCACCCAACTGCACATACGCGCTCGTTAGTCCCTTGGCCATCGTTATCAGATCCGGCACCACCTTCCAATGGTCCACAGAAAACCAAACGCCGGTGCGGCCGAAACCGGCCATCACTTCGTCGGCAATCAGCAGGATGCCGTATTTGTCACACAGCTCTCTCAGCCCCTGCATGTAACCTTCAGGCGGTATCAGAACTCCATTGGTCCCCACAACCGGTTCGACGATGATCGCGGCGACCGTCTTCGGGCCTTCCAGCTCTAGTATCTCCTCTGTCCGGGCCAGCACGTCTTCAGTAGTATCCAACCCTTTTTGAATGCCGTGGTAGAAGTCTGGAATACGAAACACGCCCGGGATGCCCGGTTCTGCCGCCCAGCGTCGTGGATCGCCGGTCAATGTTAGCGCGCCCGCCGTCCCACCGTGATATGACCTATATCGCGCACCGATTTTATGGCGGCCAGTAAACATTCGCGCGATACGTATCGCGTTCTCGTTTGCTTCGGCGCCGCCGTTGGTGAAGAAGAAGGCGTCGATGTCGCCGGGTGTAATCTCCGCCAACTTCACCGCGAGACGAGCGCGCTTGTCGGTCGCCATAAAAGGGTTGGCATAGGCCAGCGTTGCGGCCTGCTCCTGGATTGCGCGAATCACCCGCTCGTCGCCGTGCCCGATGTTAACGCACATCAGTTGGCTATTGAAGTCGATGAAACGCTTTCCCTCCGGCGTCCAAAAATAGATGCCTTTGGACCGCGCAACAGGAATCGGATCCACCGCCGCTTGGGCGGACCACTCGAAGAGCGTGTGCCTGCGACACAGTTCGACAATCTCCTCGCCTGACATCTCGCCGGTTGCAATTTCAGTTTTGGTAGTCATATGCCTTTGAGACAGACGACTAGGTCTGTCTATGCGTGTTCACCTCACAATGTGCTGGGACGAAACCGCCGCGATGCTACTCAAATCGATTAGGTTGAGCAACTTCCTGCGGAACCGATCACAGGTCGTCGTAACGCAAACCGTTAGTTTGCGGATCGTGAACTTAGACGATGCTTCGGGTAAATGCACCGTCCGCAAACTAACAGCTTGCGTAACAGGACTCGGGCGAGAATGCGTTCTGCTTCGGTGAATTGTCCTTTATGAAGCCAGATTATCCTCCCGTTAGTCCGGTTCATCCCATGGATCTCGGTAAAGGCGGCCTTAGTGGTTTAGCATTCCCTTGCTAAAGACGTTCTGCCCAAATTCATTTTGGCCATCGTCGACTATAATTGCTCAAACGATCCAACTTACGCAGTACCAACGCTGGCTGAAAACAGATGAAAAAATCCATTCTTCTACTATTGATTTTAACGCTTACATCGTTTGCCTCGGCGCAGATCAAAACGGACGTAAACGCCGTTGCATTCGTCGACGTCACTGTTATCCCGATGGACAGAGAGCGTCTGCTATCAAATCAAACCGTGATTGTCCGGAATGGAGTGATTTCCGAAATCGGCGACGCGAAACGCGTGAAAGTACCGAAGGGCGCACAGCGAATTGATGGCAAAGGGAAGTTTCTGATTCCCGGATTGTCGGATATGCACGTCCATTTGATGTCGGACGAGGATGAATTCCCTGATGCGATGGCAGAAGATGAGTTCAAAATCATGGTGGCGAATGGCATCACGACAATACGCTTGATGAACGGAACGCCGGAGCAACTGGTGTGGCGCGCGAAATCGGCACGAGGCGAAATCATCGCGCCGATGATTTACGCAGCCAGTCCCCAATTCATCGGGAGAAAATCGAGCAACGCCTATGTGGTTACTAATGAAACCGAAGCGCGCGAATCAGTTCGCAAAGCCAGGCAGGACGGATATGATTACTTGAAACTGACGACCAATCTCAAGCCGGAGGTTTACGAAGCGATAATTGAAGAGGCCCGTAGCCAGAAGCTTCGCGTCGTCGGACACGCCGACAGTCGCACGGTCGGCC
The DNA here is from genome assembly GCA_035630655.1 of Pyrinomonadaceae bacterium. GTDB lineage: Bacteria > Acidobacteriota > Blastocatellia > Pyrinomonadales > Pyrinomonadaceae > PSRF01. Next base: position 3,503 of record DASQKG010000461.1, on the reverse strand, counting down.
TGGCGCGCGCGTTCAAGGCCGGACAGCAGATCGAACATCTCGATTCATATCTCGAAGCGCTCTTACCCAAAGATTCGCCCATCCAGGGTTCGGTCTCCGACATCTATCTTTACAAACCGGAAAACTGGATCAGCCTCGATTACATTGACGAAAATAAGATTCCGGAAATTGCCCGGGCCACTGTTGAAGCCAATCCGTTCTCAACCCCGACGCTGACCCTTTTCAAATACACATTTGGGATCGGCCGAACCGAGGATTCGATTAGGGCCCAACCCGACATTCGCTTCTATCCGCCGAAGACCATAGACCTTTGGCTGGGCGTTAATAAGAGATATTGGGCAACAGCGGCTTCATTCGAAAGACGAGCTAAATATGTCGCCGTAAGAAATAGAATCGTTAAAGCTATCCATGACGCTGGTGGGAAAATTCTGGCTGGCTCCGACACACCCGAATGGCTGATGCTTTATGGCTACACGTTGCACCGCGAGCTGAGGGCATTAAATGAAGCCGGGTTGTCGAACTACGCTACGCTCGCCAGTGCTACGCGCAACCCGGCGGAGTTTTTCGGAACGATTGAACAGACGGGCACCGTCGAAAAAGGCAAACGCGCCGATTTGTTGTTGCTGGAAGCCAACCCGCTCGAGAACATCGCGAATACTGAACGCCGCACGGGCGTGATGCTCAAAGGCCGTTGGTTCGCGCAGACGGAACTGGACAAATGGCTCGACGATATCGCGCCACGTTTTAAACACGCGCTCGACCACGAAACTCCAAACCGCCCATAGCAGTGAGTAAGATCGCCCACCAAAGCGACGAAGGGCATCCATCTCGGATGCCCTAAATTTTTGATTGTATGGTGGAGCCGAGGGGGATCGAACCCCTGACCTCATGACTGCCAGTCATGCGCTCTCCCAGCTGAGCTACGGCCCCGTTTGGTGGCGTGACGTTAAGTCTTAAACGCTGATGCAGACTAGCCTAGCGTTTGAAACAGAGTCAAGCCGTGGCATGGTTTCGCGCGAAGACTATCGCTCATGATCTTCCTGACTTTCCAGGTTCTGAAAGAAGCCAACCGGATCTGTAGCAAAATGAAAGGCCCTCGATTCACTAATCTCGGATAAAAGATTTTCGAAAGCTGGCTCAACGATCCTTTGATTTTCCGAAAACCAGGAGACGCAATCAGACTTCACGGCAAACCCGACCAGACCGTTTAAGAACTTATCATTTCGTTCTCTGGCATCTATGCGAGCGTATACCCCATCGACTCCGCTTTCAGCTTTCGAAACCTCAATATGGTCGGATTCAATATCTCGTGCCATACAATTCAATCAGGCGTGATCGGGGAATCAAGTGAACTACAAACTGCCAGGAAGCCATGTATAGCCATTTTACTCAACCCACTATTTAACGTCGCGCTTCAGCGGCCCGTGTCGCCGCACCCTGACGCTTGCAACGTCGTGAGAAAGCGAGTAATTAAGAGACTATCAAACCCCCGTTACGCCCCGAGACTGGCCCAGGCTTGCACACACCCTGGCATTAACCATCCGGCTGATCTCCCGGCCGCACAATTTGAGAACTTTAACTTTGGAGGAATCGAGAAATGAAGACTAATTTCAAACTCTATTACCGTGCTGCGAGTTGTCTAATTCTTATCGCCCTAATTGCCGGCAGTGTGGTTACGACATTTGGCAGCGCACAGCGCCGTCGCACGCCACGGCGCCGCGCCGTCGCTCCAAGGGTCGTTTATTACACGGTGCCTACTAACACAGTGATTCGCGTTCGTATGAACGAACATCTCAATTCAAAGACAGCTCGCATTGGGGATCGCTTCTCGACGAACGTGACTGAGCCGGTCTACGCCAACGGCGGAACGGAAGTGATTCCTGTGGGCAGCAGGATTTGGGGACGAGTATCGTCAGTCAGGGCGGCGGGACGGCGCACGCCGGGGAACATCACGGTCAGCTTCACTTCGGTCCAACTTCCGAACGGCAGGAGTTATCCGATCAACGGTTCTCTGACCACACTTGAAGCAGATGACGTTAACTCCGACAATGAAGGGACGGTCAAAGGACGCGGCAACAGAAAACGTGATGCGGTGTTCATCGGCGGCGGCGCAGCGGGCGGAGCGCTGATTGGTGCGATTGCCGGCGGAGGTAAAGGTGCGGCTATCGGGGCCATCCTGGGCGGCGCCCTCGGCACCGGCGCGAGAGTTTACGAAAGGGAATCGGAAGCTGACGTTAAGTCGGGAACAGAGTTTGGCGTGATTCTCAATCGACCGGTGTCATTGCCAAGGCCGGTCTGACGGGCAACTGGTGACCGACGACGGTGGACCCCAGAATAAACTTTTGCTTGACGACGGTTCGCCGGTCGTCGGTCTCCCGTCGTCCTTCTACCTCTTCCTTAACGCAGCGGTGTAAGCGATCGCGGCGCCCGCAATCAACAGCACGATGCCGCTTATCACGCGGAAGTAATCGGGCACTTCGCGAACATCTGTGTTGGTAATAACAATAGCCGCACTCGGCTCGAGATAATAGGCGCGATAGGCAATCACGCCGCCCACAGCAGCGAGCACCACGCCAAAGATTACTAAGATTGGTCTTAACATGACTGGCCGGAGACCGGCGACGGCCGACCCGGTATTAAATCAGCACTTCACATCAAGCGACGGTCTCCGGTCCTCGGTCACCGGTCGGTCGTCACCTTCCCTTCCACGTTGGCTTCCGTTTCTCCAGAAAAGCGCCCACGCCTTCATTCTTATCTTCCGTTGAGAAGCACAGTGCAAACAGATCCACTTCGCGGCGCAGACCTTCATCCAAAGTTGAACGCGAGGCGAGTTTGACCGCTTCCTTCGCCAGGCTGAGCGCGATAGGACTCTTCTCAGCGATTCGATTGGCAATCTCCATCGTCTTCGCTTCCAACTCGCCCGCGGGCACGACGCGATTCACCAGTCCAATGTCGAACGCTGATTTGGCGTCGATGATTTCGCCGGTCAGGATCATCTCCATCGCCTTGCCTTCGCCCACCAAACGCGTCAGTCGTTGCGTGCCGCCGCCTCCGGGAATGATTCCGAGGTTGATCTCGGGCTGGCCAAACGATGCAGTCTCGCTCGCGATTCGCAGGTCGCAGGCCAACGCCAGCTCACAACCGCCGCCGAGGCAATAGCCGTTGACCATTGCAATCACGGGCTTGGGAAATGTATCGATGGCGGTAAACAACGATCGCGCAGTCATGACATCGCGCTGCATCATGGCAGTGCGTCCGGCAAACTCCGCAATGTCTGCACCGGCAATGAATGCCTTATCGCCGGCGCCAGTAATCACCACCACTCCGACCGAGTCGTCGTTGCGAAGTTCTTCCAAAAGCGTGGCGCCCTCTTCGCGTGTTTTGATGTTCAGAGCGTTTCTCTTATCCGGCCGGTTTATCGTCACGACGCCTACACGGCCTCGTTTTTCAAATAAGAGCGTCTCGTATTTTTGCGACATTGCTTGCGACATTTAATGATCTCC
>DASQKG010000460.1:0-4639 GCA_035630655.1 Pyrinomonadaceae bacterium | reverse complement strand
TAGCCCGCCGCCGCTCCACCATTTCACTGGTAATGACAAATTCCTTGACCCTTTTCTGCGACGGCAGCGTGTACATCGCGTCCAAAAGCAGCTCTTCCAGGATCATCATCAGTCCGCGAGCTCCGACCTTCCTTTCAACGGCCTGTTTGGCGACCGACTTCAAGGAGTCTTCCGTAAACTTCAGCTTCACGTTATCGAAGTCAAACTTCTTCTGATACTGCTTCACCAGCGCATTCTTCGGTTCGGTCAGAATCTTGATCAGCGCGCCTTCATCGAGTTCGTGGAGCACGCCGCAAACAGGCAAGCGTCCTACAAACTCCGGGATCAAGCCGAAGCGAATCAGATCCTCTGGCTGCACTGCTGCGAGCGCTTCAGCGTGACGATGGCTGCCGCTTTTCACTTCAGCCTGGAATCCGAGCGACTTGTTGCGCAACCGTCTGCCGATGACTTTTTCGAGGCCGACAAATGCGCCGCCGCAAATGAACAGAATATTTGAGGTGTCAATCGGGAAGAATTCCTGATGTGGGTGTTTACGTCCGCCCTGCGGAGGAACGTTGGCAACCGTGCCTTCAAGTATCTTCAACAGGGCCTGTTGCACACCTTCGCCGGAAACGTCACGTGTGATCGAAGGGTTCTCGTCTTTGCGACAGATCTTGTCGACTTCGTCTATATAGATGATCCCCTGCTGAGCGCGCTCGACGTCGCCGTTGGCGGCCTGAAGGAGTTTGAGAATGATGTTCTCGACGTCTTCACCGACGTAACCTGCTTCCGTCAGCGTGGTCGCATCCACGATGGTGAAGGGAACACTGAGCATGCGGGCGAGCGTTTGTGCCAGCAGAGTTTTGCCGGTGCCGGTTGGCCCAATCAGCAGAATGTTAGCTTTCTGGATTTCAACTTCCGAACGACGCTTTCCGAGTTCAATGCGTTTGTAGTGTTGATACACGGCAACGGCCAGGCGCTTCTTGGTTTCGTCCTGGCCGATCACATATTCATCGAGAAAGTTTTTGATCTCACCGGGCTTTGGCAGCGGTGGTCGCGTGGCAACTGACTCCGCCTGCTGATCGTCCGTGATGATCTCATTGCAGATGTCGATGCACTCGTTACAGATGTAAACGGTCGGCCCGGCAATGAGTTTCTTAACTTCATTCTGCGACTTACCGCAGAATGAGCACCGTAGCGTGTCGTCGGTTCGTCTAACCATGTGTTTAGGGGATCTCCTTCAAGCTTCGATCGAACCCGGTTACTTGCTGAGAACGGGTGAGTTGCTGTGAATCTCCGGACCGCCGGTCGTCTCTCGATAGCGCTCCACACACTCGTTGCATATAAAAGCTGTCTTACCAATCATCTGTTTTGGGACTCCGGGCGCACGTTGCGGCGTTCCGGAAACGATGTTTGCAACCTCTCCCTTCGAGCGGCCGCAAAATGAGCAGCTAAATCCGCGAGCCTGCATTTTTGAAATCATCGGAGCATCTCCAGTTGCTGCGTGGCTATTCGCGGTGCGCAATAACTTCGTCTATTAAACCATACTCCTTGGCTTGCACGGCAGACATTATTTTATCGCGCTCGACGTCGCGCTCGACAGTTTCAAACGCTTGTCCGGTATGTTTAGCAATAATTTGAGACGTCAGTTCGCGCATGCGCAGGATTTCTTCGGCCTGGATGCGAATATCGGTCGCTTGCCCCTGGGAACCGCCGGAAGGCTGATGAATAAGTATGCGAGAGTTTGGCAACGCGAAGCGTTTGCCTTTGGCGCCGGCTGCCAATAACAAAGCACCCATGGAAGCACACTGGCCCACGCAGATGGTGGTGACATCCGGACGGATAAACTGCATGGTGTCGTAAACCGCCATCCCGGCAGTAATGGAGCCGCCCGGGGAATTGATATAGATGTTGATATCTTTCTCGGGATCTTCAGCTTCGAGGAAGAGCAGTTGGGCCACGATCAGGTTCGCGATTTGATCGTCAATCGGTGTACCTAAAAAAATAATGTTGTCTTTCAGCAGCCGCGAGTAGATGTCAAAGGCGCGTTCGCCTCGCGACGTTTGCTCTACGACCATTGGGACCAGGGCCATGTGTTGTTAACCTTCCTTAGCTGGCGATAAAAAGGATGAAGGCTGAGGGATGAAGGATGAAACAGTAGAAGTTAAAAAACTCTTCTCGTGTTCATCCTTCAACCTTCATACTTCATCCTTTTCTTCGCGCCACTCTTCGTCAGTTATTTGTGCGTTGGCAACCAGAAGATCGAGCGCTTTACGATTGCTCAACCTGTTCGCGATGCTACGTTCGCCCCCATCCTTTGTCAAGACGCTACGCACCTGCTCTACCGACTGTTTGGAGCCTCTCGCGATCGCCTGAATCTCCTCTTCAATCTCTTCATCTGAGACGTCGATTCTCTCCTCTTCAGCTATACGTTCGAGCAGCATCGAACCCCGCACATCCTGTTCCGCCTGCCCTTTCATTTCCTCGCGCGCGCCCTCCCAGTTTATCTCCTGGCCACGCGGATCAACCCCTCTACCCATCAGGTCGCGCACCACGCTCTCGAGACGAACACTTGTCTGGTGGTCCACGAGACTTTGCGGCACCTCAAACTGATGGCCCTCGAGAAGTTTTCGCATCACCTCGGCGCGCACACGATGATCGGCCTCCATGAGGGCACGCTTTTCCAGGTCTTCACGAATCTTAGCGCGGAGAGTGTCGATCGAATCAAAGTCCTCACCCAGGCTCCTGGCCCATTCGTCATCAGCTTCGGGAAGTTCTTTCACGCGCACGGCAGTGACTTTTGCCGTGTATTCCAATTTCTTTCCCGCCAGGCCTTTTGAAGTGAAATCCTCAGGATATTCAACCAGAAACGTCTTCTCGTCGTCCGCCTTTACCCCAGTTAAGTTGTCGGTAAACTCCTGTTGCACGCCCTTGCCGCCGAGCGTTACCTCAACCTCATCCGCCTGGATGTTTTCTTCCTCAGGATTGTCGACGAACGTGCCATCGACATTTATCGTGACCGTATCGCCAATCTCTGCGCCGCGATCTTCAACCGGTTGCATGGCAGCCGATGTTTCCCGGAGGGCCTCGAGCATTTCGTTCACGTTGTCATCGGTAATTGGACGCGTCTGACGAGTTACTCCCAGGCCCTTGTAATTTTGCAGTTCGACTTCAGGCAGTACCTCGACGTTTACCTTTACGGAGATAGGCTCCTCGCCGAATTTCTCGAGAGCTTCCGTGTTATCGAGTTGGACGTTGGGTTCGCCGATGGCGCCGGGAGCATATTTGGTTATGGCTTCATTGACCGCGTCGGGAACAAGTTCCTGTAGCGCGGCGGCACGAATCTCGCTCTTGAATCGAGAGCGCACTACCGAACGCGGCGCATGCCCGGGGCGAAAGCCCGGTACCTTCGCCTGCTTGGCGTAGTTGTCACTGATCCGATCGTAAGCCTCACGAACAACCTTCGGTTCAATTTCAATCGTTATCTCCTTGCGTGTTGGAGATACATCCACGGATTCTGTCTTCATTAATTGTGCGCTCCTGCAATATCGCGCGAGCGTCCTTCCTTGAAAGCTGTCACTTGTCAGTGGTCAGTTGTCCGTTGTTAGTAGCAATGTGTTCGGCCTAACAACGAACAACTGACTAATTGGTGCGAAAGGGGGGACTCGAACCCCCACACCTTTCGGTACCAGATCCTAAGTCTGGCGCGTCTGCCAATTCCGCCACTTTCGCGTGTTATCAAAACCAAAAAAGAATATCACGTGAGGATTTCTCATCATAGCGAGCACCAACTCAAGCGAAGCGCGGCTCACGATGTGGGAACGAAACCACATTAACGCGCTCGCTTCTGTAATGACGTTGTATTCAAACTACCCGGTAGGTTGTTTTGGAATGTCCGAGGAAGTCTTTGCCGATTTCCTTTGTAATAAGACCGGAATGCTCAAGTTCAAAATATGCCCGCTGGATCTCGCCCTTGTCGACGGAGAGTCTATGGGCCAACGCTGCCGGGGAAGGGAGAGACTCTCCCGAGGCCACAGCCTTGCTCTTAATCTGTTCCTCAATATGCTCACGCACCTGCGCGTAAACAGGACCCTCAGACAAATCCTTTAGTTCGATGTTCATGGGCATTGTATCGATGAAGTCGGTGGTACTGACTTCAAACTCAAACTACTTAAATCTCAAATTCAAGATCTCAGATCTCAAAGTTAGACCGTTCTCGTCACCTTCGATAGCGAGCGCGGCTGGTCCGGATCCAGGCCTTTCGCGTCCGCCAAAAGCGCTGCGAATAATTGGCCGGGGATTATATAAGGAATCGGCGCGCAAAACTCATCTATTTCTTTCGGCATGATCACCGCGCGCGTGCAATCTCCGGCAGCCTCGAGATCGCTGGTCAACACCAACGTGTCGGCGCGCAGTTCACGCAGACGCTTAATTAGATCTTTTACTCCCGGTAGCATTACGCCGGGCGGAGCAAAAAGAAACACTGGAAAATGACGCTCCACCATTGCCACCGGCCCATGCAGAAAATCTGCCGATGAAAAACGCTCGGCGACGACGTAGCACGTTTCCATTAACTTAAGTGCAAGCTCGTAGGCGTTCGCATAGGCCAGCCCGCGACCAACCACGACGCAGTTTTCCATGAACACGTAACGCTGGACCA
>DASQKG010000459.1:0-5723 GCA_035630655.1 Pyrinomonadaceae bacterium | reverse complement strand
TCGACCATTTTCTCCGGTTGGGACGTCTTGACCGGCACCACCGCGAATGACATGCCGCGCATGACATCGACATCGAAGATGGAGATTGAATCAAGCATGGCATCGATTTCGCCCGGCGATCCCTTGAGGGCAAGAATGTTGCGCGCATCATCGGCCTGGACGATCGCGCCTTTCGGAACCATGGGCTCAAGCACCCGCGCGACCTCTGTCGCGGATACGTATTTCAGCTGCACCACCCGAACCCCGTTGCCCCCGATCGCACCGTCACCGGGGCCGCGCCCGGTTGCGATGGCGCCGGTCGCGGCCTGGTCGGCGGGAGCGATCCGGTATATGCCGCGGCTTTGCACCAGAACCGCGCCGAGCGGCGCGAGGGCTGCCTGAAAAAGTTCCAATGCGTCGGCCTTGTTGACAGGGCGCGTCGTTTGCACCGTCACCACACCGTCGACGCGCGGATCCACCACGAAATTGACGCCGATCATGTCGCCCAGAACGGTCTTTGCGGCCTGTTGCAACGGCACGCTTGACAGGTTGAGAACGACGTTGCCATCGGGATCCACGCCCTTCTGCCCCGCCAGGGCCCCTCCAATCATCCGACCATTGCCATAATCCTGCGTGGCAACGGCCTGGGATGACGGCGAGGGCAGAGTTATTGCCCCAGTGGGACCCGGGTCGCGGGCATATGCTTCGAGCGCCTCCGATTGTCCGACAGCGTCGACTTTCGCCGACGAAGCGACGGTAGGACCGATGTTGCTTGATGAGGAGGTAACGGTGGGGCCGATGCCGCTGCGCATATTGCAGCCCGAAACGACGGTTGCCGCCAGCCAACAGGCGGCAAACCTCATCGCAAGGCTGCGAAAAAACAACAAGGCCAAGACCCCAACGGCACGGCGCCGAAAATAAAATTCTATGTAAATATTTGGTAAATCATTATAGTTAATTGATCGTAAATCGTGCTGCGCCGATGGGGGCAATTATACGTACGAGCCCCCTTGCCCCTGCGAGCCAGATCTGCGCCGGCAGATCTACGCCGGATCAAAGGGTTGGACTGGCTTCAGCTGCCCCGGTCTGCTACAAATCAGGACCAGTTCCACGAGGCCCCGTTACCGGCAGGCGCTATCCTCAGAGGACGCGATGGACCTTTTTTCCACTTCCCCGATCGAAGCCTATTCATTGGTCCGGTCGTGCATCAATTGCACAATGCCCGCCAACCTGCTGGCTACGTTCACCCTCATCGCAATGGGCGCCGGCCTGGTAACTTACGTTGAGCGCCGGAAAGCGATCTTGCTCAAAACCGGGCGCTGACCGGTAGCAGATTGTTCCAGGGCGGCTACGGCACCCAAAGGAACGCGGAAACAATTGCATTCCCGGAAAAGCGCGCCTCGGTCTGCACGCCGAACGCTTCGCATCGAGCCGGCGATCTTGAGCTTTTGCCTCAGCGACCGGGGACCGCCCGCGCGCCAAGGCTGCATCCGACAAACTCTTGTCTCTGTATAGAGCCCGGCTTTCGCGTATCGGCAATCCCCGCTATCAGGTTGGCCTGCTTCAGAGCCTTGTCCGAAGCAGAGTGGCTACCCTTACTTTGATCTGCTGGACCAATCTAAGGAACTGTTCCTTATCGCGATACGATCCCGGCACGTTGGGTGCAAATATAGTATCCGCGAGTGTCGAAAGCAGAACGTCCGCCAAGAGATCCGCCCACCCATATTGCTTGCGGAAATATAACCACTCCCTTTCCGTTTCGTTGGCAAAAATGTGCGGTCCGGCTTTGGTCAGCGATCCAAGCGTCTTGGTGCTTTCTCGCCAATTATCATCTGTTCTGACAATTCTGTCGGCAAGTTTGCGCTTGAATGTCGCACCCACTAAGGCATGGGGTACTCAATGTTGTGGGGCAAACACGTTTGCAGGATGCATTTTGGTCGGCGCAACTAGCAAAACACGCATCTGATGCGGCATCCGCAAACAGCAACTTCTTCCTTGAGAGAGCGCCGGACTCCGCAACCGCAGCTCCGACCAAAACCATCAAGAATGCTACGCATAAAGCCGCTCGCATAACGGGCCTCCAATCTTCATACATTTTTTCGAGTTGAGGCGAATTTATTTCTATCTCGATCGCCACGATGGGACCACGCTCTCACACGCCACGTCGCCGTCCGCGACCTTTCCTTTCGTCATCGCTACGGATCACAAACTCTTCGATTTTGTGGCCATCTTTCAAGGCAGCCACGAGCCAACGTGGTTGCTTTCCCCGCCCCGACCAGGTTTCCGAATGCTCCTCCGGATTGCGGTACTTCGGAAGAACACGCGGATACTTTCGTCTTTCCCGCCGCGCGTCGCTCAAGGATTGCGAATCGGGCAGGTCCAATTGGCGTGTCTCCTGGTCGCGGCGAAGTTGCGCTAAACGCTTTTCGAGCTCGCGTTTTTCCGAAGTTAAGCGAACGGACAAGACCCGGCTGATTTCCTCGTGCAGCTGCCACATCTCGTCAATGGACATCGCATCAAGGCTTGTTGATTTCTTGCTCATCGCATTTCTCGACCCTGCATTCGTAACCACTACATTAAATATAGGGGATTTCGGTACTTTCCAACACGAATATCCAAAAGCGAACTGTAATGCCGTCTAAATCCCGCCTGTTATCGGGCTCCTGCGTTATGAAGTGGGCAGGGTGAAGGCGAAATGTCGCGTTGCCCTTCTTATCCACTCACAATTGAGTAGCAAGATCAACGCGCTGTCTCTGACCGGTCGTTCTGCTGTAAATCTACGGCGGAAGCTCCGCGACAGAAGAAGTAAGTATTTCGAAAGGATACGGACGAACGCCGAGCCTCTGCTCGACACGATGGTGCGGCTCTCGCTAAAGTCGGGTATCTCCAAGCACAAGCGCTATGAGACCACGGCAGCGCCCGTCGCTTTACCCGACCCTAATCGCACTGTTCGTATACCCAATTCATCTCACCTGGCCGCTCTATCTTGCTAGAAACGCTCCTGTTGCAACGAAGACCACCAAGGAAACTTGGTTGAGTTCGCGATGGTTCTGCCTTGCGCTGGCCGCGGACCACACCCAAACTGGCATGCATCTCCAGCCGAAAGCCCAGAAATTTTCACCGACCTTGTGGCCGCCCTCGAAGGGGGCGGGCGCGGCGATGCGTATGGCCCCTCCGCTCTGCGGGGGATGGAGGACCTCACCCTTGCCAACCGGGAAGGCGTCGTTACTGCCTCGTACCTAACGATACATTTCGGCGCGTAAAATCCATATCTAGGTGATAGGCCTACCCGTGCCGGATGATCCTCACATTTACGCAAATGCGCTTGAATCGAAGCCACCGACGACCGCGCCCATGCCGCTCCCAGGTCTGCAATGACCCAGCGACGCTGCTTCGACTCAAGTCGGCTGAATTGTGGTGAGAAATTCGGACAACTAGAGCGTGGTCGCGCTCTTTGCTGCCAGTTTCGTCGCTAATTTACTGCACAGAAGAGCAACATGCGCACAGCATGGCGGATGCGATTTTCAGTTCTAGGCATAATGCGCGCTACTCAAAATGCGTTTCGCTTACGCAAAACCTCGAAGAACGTCTTTATCAAGATCTGAAAATCCAACCATAGGCTCCAATTATTTATGTACCAGAGATCAAGTTTGACCCGCTCCTTCACGTGATCGAGAGTTGGCGTGGCACCCCGCGCTCCATTGCACTGTGCCCAGCCGGTCATTCCAGGCTTGACGTGGTGACGAAAGGCGTAATCCCCTAAAAGCTTTTCGAATTCATTGTCATGGGCCAAAGCATGGGGGCGCGGCCCTATCAGGGACATCTCGCCGCTCAACACATTAATCAATTGCGGAAGCTCGTCGATGCTTGCGGCGCGCAGCAATTTCCCGATTTTTGTGACACGTGGATCATTCCGTTTTGCCTGAATGATCTCCGCGCCATTTTCCTGCACAGTCATCGTGCGGAATTTGAACATGATAAATCGGTTACGATTAAATCCCTTCCGGGATTGTCTAAATATTACTGGGCCAGGTCCATCGAGCTTAATCGCGATAGCCGTCAGCAGCATCACCGGCATAAAAAATACCAACGCCGTTGAAGCCAATGCAATATCGACGGCTCGCTTGACACCCTGTTCCATAGAGCTAAGCGGCGCTCCCAGGATTTCAACGGACATGACGTTTTGGCGCGCGGAGGAGGAATAATCGGTCAGCGATCGAACGCGCATGTCGGGCAACAATCGGACCGAAACCGGTAGCGCTTTGATATGGTCGCGCAGAAATTCTATTCGTTCTGCATCGGTCCACGGCACCGCCAGCAATATCTCGCGCGAATTGCGCTCCCGCACGAAATTGACGACTGAACTGATGACACGAATATCATCCGACACGCGCAATAGGGGATCGCTTTCCTTGCTGAGCGCAAAGCGATTAACGTCGCCCGCGCCAAAAAACGCCAGGAGATCCCTCGGCTCGAGGACGGACAACTCGTCCTGATCCCCGACCAACACGATATCGCGGCGCCCTATCAAGCCTCGAGCAATTGCGTTGCTTAGTATAACCTTGGAAACTTTGCGAACTCCAAGCAATCCAACCGGCGCCAGGAAGAAGAAAACAACGAACGCGCCGCGCGAATAGGCCACTCCGATTTTGATCAGAAATGCAAAGAACGCCAGAAGCAGTCCAGTCGCGATCCAAGAAACAATGATATCTACGGCCTCAACCCGGGGCTTCGCGGCGTATTGAAAATCATAGTAGCCGCTGCCACTGATCCTCAATACGTGAATGAAGCTCGCAAGCAGACCCACCGCGCAATGCGGCAGAAGGTTCGGGGTCGGGTTTCCTATTGACCACTGGTAGATGGTACCGCTGATCAGGCTCGAAATAACGATAATCGCGGCGTCTGCCGTCGAAAGCACGTAGGGGATGGATTCACAGGGGAACGTCGCGCGCCGCCGTTCGACGGCTGGCGCGATTTGGCTGTGCTTGTTATGGACCTCAGACCCAAGCGACATCGGATCGGCACTTTCAACACAATTTTATTCAAAACACCTAATCAGGAAGCATAGAAATCGATTGCCTCCAACTCCCAAAGTAACTTTTCGTTAACGCAGCCAAGATAGCCTAGCGCCGTGTGCATTGCAACATTTTTGGGCAACAAAAACGTGGCATGGACCCGGAGAGGCAGGGAACTGGAAGAATGCTAATCGTTCTGGCATCTCTCGTGGGAATTTTTATCGGCCTGAATTTCAAGGCCGTGATCCTGGTTCCCTTGTTTCTGTTCGGAGTCGCGGCTTATGCGGCGCTGTCGATTGAACACGGGTTTGGGGCGACCTCTCTTGCAATCGTAGTGGCAGCGGTTTCCGTCCAAGGCGGCTATATGATTGGGCTGACTGGCCGGGATCTGTTCGCACAAATACTTACCCGGTTGAATATTGTGCAGTCGAAGCGTGTCTGAAGTTCCTTCTTGGCTTGGGCAGGCGCATTTTTCGTTGCCATTTCCGGCGGCAAGCCCAGTCATCGAGTTCCCGGTCCAAGGCGATTTTCCAATCAGGGCCTGAAGGCCAAAGACTTGGTGCAGCCGACCTGTGTCGAGTCTCTAGCTGCCTTGGTCGAATATCGCCCGTGGGTTGCCCCGCCAGCCGCATGGCGGACAGTCCATTCAACGCCAAGGCTATTCGACGACACGGCTTGGATCAATCAACTTCGAGCCTAAAAGCTGACGCCCAACATTTATTTGGCCGG
>DASQKG010000458.1:0-32163 GCA_035630655.1 Pyrinomonadaceae bacterium | reverse complement strand
TAGGAACGGAATACCGATCATCATGCTAATGCCCCAACGGGGCTACGTCTGTAAAGCCCAGGGTTGCCGCGCCTTGGCGGCTACCCTGGGAAAGGTGAAGGGTAAAAGGCATCAACCGCAACGCGGTTGCGGCTCTCCTAGAATCCATGAAGCAGACGCAACCGCGTTGCGGTTGGTTAACCAAATCGTTTTTGTTCCCAGGGTAGCCGCCAAAGCGCGGCAACCCTGGGCTGTAAGACGTAGCCCCGTTGGGGCAAAGACAGACCCGACTTTCATGTTTCGCAAAATCCGTGGACCGCGCTAGTTCTTTACCCTGATCGATGACAGCTAACGACAGCACACCCGTTCGAAAAGGCGAAGAGCTGGATGAGACGGCACTCAATCGTTATTTGAAGGCCGCGCTCTCCGCAGAATATTCCGGCAGTGTTCCGAACCCAACGGTGGAACTCAGACAATTTCCCGGTGGGCATTCCAATCTTACCTACCTCCTTCGTTACGGTCCTCACGAGTTTGTTCTTCGTCGTCCTCCGGTTGGTCCAGTCGCGCCTACTGCTCATGACATGCCGCGCGAATACCGCTTGCTGGCGGTAATCCATCCGCGTTTTCCACTCGCCCCCAAGCCGGTGTTGTTGTGCGAGGACACATCAATCATTGGCGTGCCGTTTTACCTGATGGAGCGGCGCCGCGGCTTCATCATCCGTTCAAAACTGCCGGAGGGTTTTGGCGAGGACCTCGATCTGCGGCGACGGGTAAGTGAGAACGCGGTTGACACTCTTGTCGCTCTGCACGAAGTCGACGTCCACTCTTCCGGCATTGTGGAGATGGGGAAGCCGGCAGGTTTTGTTACTCGACAAGTCAAAGGTTGGGCCGACCGCTGGCAGCGTTCGAAGACAAGTGAACTGCCCGAGATGGATGAAGTGATTGGATGGCTGAACCAACGAATTCCCGTAGAGTCTCTCCGGGATACAACGATCGTTCACAACGATTTCAAACTCGATAATTTGATGCTCGACGAGCAAGAGCCTTCGCGGGTAGTCGCGGTGCTTGACTGGGAGATGTGTGCCGTCGGAGATCCGCTGGTGGACCTTGGCCTTTTTCTTAGCTATTGGACCATGAAGGGAGGAGGCGATGACAATAGCTCGCTGCGCGCAATAACGAATGGGCCGGGGTGGTTGCGGCGCGAGGAGATCATCGAGCGTTACGAGAAAATCACCGGGAGGAATCTTTCTCAGATAGTTTTTTATGAAACATTTGCTCGCTTCAAGGTTGCCGTTGTGATTCAGCAAATCTATTTTCGTTACGTGAAGGGACAAACTCGCGACCAGCGCTTCCGCCATTTTGATTTGCTGGTGAGCGAGGTGACTCGGGACGCGCTCCATCTGGCCCAACGCTCGGGAATTTAGCAATGCTGACGCCGCGAATCCTCCGTTTTGAATCGCTACCTTCGACAAATCTCGAAGCGGCCAGACAAGCCGGTCAAGGTGCGCCGGCGGGATTGTGCATAATCGCCGGAGAGCAAACTGCAGGACGCGGACGGCTCGAGCGCCAGTGGGTCTCGCCAAAGGGCGCCGGCCTCTATTTCAGTATCATCTTGCGCCCGCAATTTGAGCAGAGCGTTTGGCCGCTGCTCACATTAATGGCTGCAGTCGCGGTCCGGGATGCATTGGTGGAGGCTTACGCACTTGAAACCGACGTCAAGTGGCCCAACGATCTCCTGGTGAACGAAAGAAAACTGTGTGGGATCCTGGCGGAGACAGTTGAGACGCCAATGGGGCGCGCTGTCGTTCTCGGTATTGGCGTCAATTTGAAACACGGTTCATTTCCGGTTGAACTTGAAGAAGTTGCTACTTCGGTGGAGTCGGCCACTGGCGGGGTTCCCGATCTGGAGATGATTATCGAACCATTAGTTAGTTCACTTGTCAGGCACTATGAAATACTGCAACTAGCAGCCGGGCCGGAAGTGATCGTTCGTGAGTGGTCGGCGCGATCGTCTTACGCCAACGGAAAGCGAATACGCATTGCAAACGGCGATGAGATTCTCGAAGGCACCTCGCGCGGGCTGGAGCGAGACGGCGCTTTGCGAATCGAAACAGACACTGGCGAGATCAAGACGGTGCGAACGGGAGATGTCACTAACGTAAGACCGTCGGTTTGAGGAAGCGACATTTGGTCTCGCTCCCGGCAGGTTCGGCATTGGTTGATCACTGTATATGAGAGCATGCAACGGTTCTCTTTCAGGCTTACTATCTCTGAACCTAGATGACTCCCGGCAAACGTATCGTTCTGTCCACCTTCGGCTCCTTCGGCGACATCCATCCTTACGTCGCAATCGCACTCGAGCTAAAGGCGCGTGGACACACGCCTGTAATAGCGACGGCAGAAGTTTACCGGGAGAAGATGAATGCCATCGGCATCGAGTTTTTTCCGGTGCGTCCGGATATGCCCTCCTACGATCAGCCAGATGAGATCACCAAGCTCGCAGATGATCTGATCCAGGCGAAGGGTGGTACTGAAAAAGTCATCGAGCTATTCACATTGAACCTGACGGAAGTTTACGAAGACCTCGACGCTGCCGTTAAGGGCGCTGACCTGTTGCTGACTCATACGCTGCCTTTGGTTGGTCCAATTGTGGCGCAAAAGCGCGGACTTCTTTGGGTTTCGAGCATATTGGCCCCGATTACATTTTTCTCCGCGTATGAACCTCCGGTACCGCCTCAAATCCCTGCGTTGCATCAGCTACTCAGGCTTAGTCCAATACTTGGCCGCCTGTTTTATCGCGCCGCCGTACTTAGACTGGAAAAGATCATGAAGCCGGTTTACAGTCTGCGCGCCAAACTAGGACTGTCGCGCGGTGAATCGCCACTGCTTCGAGGTCAGCATTCGCCACACATGGTGCTGGCGTTATTCTCTTCAGTCCTGGGGGCGCCGCAGCCGGATTGGCCGCAGAACACACGTGTCACAGGATTTCCGTTTTATGATCGGCGCGACTACTTCGGTGATAATGAAACGCAACCTGAGCTGACGAAGTTTTTGGACGACGGACCACCGCCGATTGTTTTCACACTCGGGTCGTCTGCATTCTGGGTTGCCGAAGATTTCTATCGCGACTCAATCAAAGCTGCGCAGGCCCTGGGTCAAAGAGCACTATTGTTGATAGGACATGAGCGGAATAGGCCGGAAGGGCCTTTGCCTGAAGGCATCGCTGCATTTGAGTATGCGCCGTTTGGAGAAGTCTTGCCGCGCGCCCTCGCGATTGTCCATCAGGGCGGTGTAGGAACGACTGGCCAGGCACTGCGGTCGGGACGGCCGGCGTTGATTCTTCCGCACGCTCACGATCAGTTTGATAATGCCTGGCGCGTGGTGCGCATCGGCTGCGGGCGTGCGATCCCCCGGCCGCGATACAATGCCGAAACTGCGACCCGCGAGTTGAAAGCCTTGCTGGAGAACCAAGACTACTTTGCGAGAGCCGCCGAAATCGGCCGGCTAGTTCAAAAAGAGAGCGGCGCTTCTAACGCTGCCGATGCAATCGAAGAAGCGCTGACAAGAGGCGTATAGAGTACAAGCTTTAGCTTGCGTCGTGGCACAGGTGAACTCTGAAAGCCAATCTGAGTAGTAGCTAAGAAGCAACCTAAAGGTTGTACTCTGTACGCCTGTACGTCGTCGCGTGGAGCCTCTCACAGGCGCACCTTAGCAGAACCGGAACTCGACTATGCTGCTCGTTATTGACGCGGGAAACACAAATACGTCATTGGGCGTTTTCGAAGGCGCCGAGCTCGCCGCACACTGGCGGCTGACTACCGCGCGTTCGCGCACGGTAGACGAGTATGGCGTCCACGCTCGCAACCTTTTCGAGCTGGCTGGCCTGGATTTCAAGGGCATCGATGCAATCGCGATTGCGTCAGTGGTCCCGCCTTTGAATTACACACTTAAGACGATGGCGGAAACCTATTTCCACCTGACGCCGCTCTTCGTGGACCACACTACAGACACGGGACTCACGATTCTTTACGAGCCCGCATCAGACGTGGGGGCCGACCGGATCGTCGATGCGGTGGCGGCAATTGAAAAGTATGGCGCGCCTTGCATCGTCGTGGATTTTGGAACGGCGACAACCTTCAACGCGATTAATCAAGAAGCGGAATACGTGGGCGGCATCATCACCCCCGGGATCATGATTTCTTCCGAGGCGCTTTTTGAACGCACCGCCAAGTTGCCGCGAGTTGATATCCGAAGGCCACAGAAGGTTATCGGTTCATCGACGATCACGGCTATGCAGTCCGGTTTGTACCACGGCTTCGTGGGATTGGTAGATGGAGTACTACGAAAGATGATCGACGAGTTGGGCGGAAAGCCACGAGTGATCGCCACCGGCGGACTCGCCTCCCTGATTGCCACGGGTTCTGAATTTATTGAATTGGTTGATGACACGCTGACGCTTGAAGGACTGCGACTTATTTACGAACGCACCGGGCAGAGTCAGCGCCAAAGGCGCGAAATGTGACAGCCTGGGGCAACGCCCCAGGTTAAGGTACAGGAGATTTTGAAGCGCTGAAGGCGCGAGATAGGGAGGTGTCGACCAATGATCTTTCGCGCCTTCAGCGCTATGAATATTCCATCCGCGTCCCCTGGGGCGCTGCCCCAGGCTGTTACATTTCGCACCTTTGGTGCTGGGCCAGCATTAATCTATGAATGAGGATAAATCCCATTTCAAACCCGAGGCCGATTCCGTCCGACCCCTTAACTATTTCAACTACTTCACGGAAATCGAAGACGCGTTTATCCGTCGCCGCGGAAAGCATTTGCTCGTCAGCCCAATGGATTGGGCTTTGATCGAGAGCTGGAAGGAAATGCAGATTCCGCTGCACGTGGCCCTGCGCGGCATTGAGAAGGCCTTCGAGTCCTGGGAATCCAAGCCGCGCAAACGAACTGTCAAGAGTTTGCTCTATTGCCAGGAAGAGGTGGAGGCGCAATACGCTGAGTGGCTTGAGGCGCGTGTCGGCGCGAACGAGAATCCGGCTGGCGATGCTGACAGGGCTAAACAAAATGGCGAGGGACTACCTTTTTCACGGGCCGCTATTCTTGATCACCTGAAGAGGGGACGGGCAGAGTTGAGATCGGCTCGAAACCGGAGGGCGAGCCTTTCGGAAGACGACTTTTCCGATTCGCTCCAGCGAGCTGAAAAATTGCTTGCCGACCTGGAAGCGGAAATTGAAACTGCGGCTGCTCCCGACGCACAAAAACTCGAGCAGTCGTTAACGGGCGTGGAGCGAATGCTTGGCGACGCGGTCCGTTTAGTGGGCTCTGAACATTTAGCTGCGCACGAAGTTGAAGTAAAAGAGCAGCTGAAGCCTTATCGAAAGCACATGGAGCCCGCAGTTTATCAGCAAACTTTTGATAACCTTTTGATGAAGCGTCTACGGGAGCAGTATGGGGTACCACGTTTGAGTTTGTTTTATCTATAGGACGGCCCACGTTTCATGGTCCAGCGCCAAAGGCGCGAAATGCAACAGCCTGGGCCAACGGCCCAGGTGGAATAGGTTAAAATCTTCCGAGCGCTGAAGGCGCGGAATGTTGCTAGCCCGTGGAATCGAGGTTCTGTATTTCGCGCCTTCAGCGCTCCAGGATTCAGACACTTCCAACCTGGGGCGTTGCCCCAGGCTTGTACATTTCGCGCCTTTGGCGCTGAGACCCGGGGTTTTTGCTACCATTTGCTTACGCCACCGTTCCCATTCATATCTAATGGATCCCATTGACCAAAAACCATTAACCGAGACCTTTGAAGTTGAGATCGAGCGCCTGCTGCCCGGCGGCGTTGGTCTGGCCCATGCCGGCAGCTTGACCTTGTTTGTTGCACTCGCGGCGCCCGCAGATTTAGTGCGAGTAAAAGTAGATCGAGTCCAGGGCAAGGTCGGCTTTGCTTCAATAGTTGAGATCGTCAGACCATCGCCCGTGCGCGTGGAACCTCCGTGCCCTTATTTCGGGTTATGTGGCGGATGCGATTTCCAGCAACTGACTTATGAAGCGCAACTCGAGGCGAAGGTTGAAATCATAAGAGATTGCCTGCATCGAATCGCGCGGATAGACGGCCCGCTGGACATTCCAATTCAAGGGTCGCCGAAAGAGTGGCATTATCGCGCGCGTGCAATGTGGCAAGTAGATGCGAGCACGCGCAAGCTCGGATATTTTGTTCGCGGTTCGCGCGACGTTTGTGACGTCGAGTATTGTGCGGTACTCATCCCTCCGTTGCAGGACACTCTGGAAAAAGTAAGAGCCGAGATCAACACAGCCGCGTCAACGCCTCATCGAAGGGACATCGAAGTCGTCGCCGGTGACGATGGGATTTCACTTTCGCCGGCCATCGCCGGGTTTCAAACAAGAGAAGTGATGCGCGTGGTAGGAGATGAGATCTACCACTTCAACGCAGAAGCGTTCTTTCAGATCAATCACGAACTGCTGGCGCCGCTGGTTGCGGAGGCAGTTGGTGAAGATACCGGCAGGATCGCCATCGATCTCTATTGTGGCGTAGGGCTTTTCACACTGCCGCTGGCCAGGCGTTTTCAGGAGGTGATCGCGGTGGAATCCAACAAGCTGGCGACGCGGTTTGCGCGGCGCAATGTTGATTCCGCCGGTTTGCAGAATACCGAAGTCGTTACCTTAGACGTTGGTGAATGGTTGCCGTCCTACCGTTCATTTGAGCCCATCGACGTCCTATTGCTTGATCCTCCGCGGACGGGCGCTGAGAACAGGGTAATTTCGGGAATCATCGGGCTGCGTCCGGACCGAATCGTTTATGTCTCATGCGACCCGGCGACGCTCGCCCGCGATCTCAAGAAACTCATGGCCGCAGGATACTCACTCGACAAGATCAAAGCCTTCGACATGTTTCCACAAACTCATCACGTCGAAACTGTTGTGCACTTGAGTCTCCCGGCCAGGGAAGAGGAAGAGTTGTTGCTGTGAGTGCGGCGACGAGTCTCTCCCTGGAGTGCGCCGGCCCGGCGGCGCTTTGGTCCAACCGCACGATACGTCGATTTTTCGAAGCTGAAGGGCTGATTGTGCAGAAGAGCACGTTGGACCGTCTATGACAAAATCACTGCAGCTCTGGATCAGAGGTCGTTTCTTTGGAGGCGCAAGCCGTTAAGTCGGCTAAACCCAGTCGCCTAATTATTGACATACACTCTTGTAAAAGAATATTGTGGCCGCATTCTTCATCGTTGATTTCCTGCTAGCGGGAGACTCTATTACCACCCGTTAGCCTCACTAAAGAATAAACGCCCGAACCGCGGCACTGCTGTTTTTCGCTTGGTGGTACTCACAAGCGCGGAACCTTAATATTATTTTTCTCTAATCCCACGCGCAAGAAATCTCTCTTGCCTGCTCTTTAGAGGGTAAAGACAACATGTTCGACGAACGTGCTTTCATCAAGCAGTTTGAAGCGGCAGATGCACAATCCATGGCGCGCACACTGGCACGCCCCACGAGCGAGCAGGAGACCGCGCTGCGCCTCTACCTCGGCGACAGCCGCTACACGCGCATGCACAACACTGCGCTACAGGCGACAGCAGCGCGTCGGGGACTGACCACTCCGTCCAAGGGCAGAGTCGTCGTAATACACGGCATCATGGGAGCCGAATTGAGCAATTTCGATTCTCCCTCCTCGCCCGAGTCGAGCAAGGTATGGGTTCACTACTGGCGCATTTTTCGCGGCTGGGTCGAGCGTCTTCTGCTCAACGCGGATGGGCTGACCTCGCCATACGATGTTCGGGCCACCGGCATCATGCAGGATTATTATGGTGAGTTGGTCCTCGAACTGTTGGTCAAGAACTGGGACGCGCAGTCCTTCTGGTTCGACTGGCGTAAAGACATCAACGCCGCTGCCCGTGAGCTTCACACCCAGATCAACGGCTGGTTCGGCACGGACACGCCGGTACACATCGTCGCACACTCCATGGGAGGCGTCGTGTCCCAAGCCTTTATCAAAAATCACGTGGCGCGTTGGAAATCAATGTGGGACGACAAGCCCGAGGCGAAGGGCGCCCGTGGTGGAAGGCTCGTAATGCTGGGCACCCCGAGCTATGGCTCTTTCATCATCCCGCAAGTCATCACGGGGCTTGAGCCGATGGTACGCAAGCTCGCTTTACTTGACGGCAGTCACGACCTGCGCGGAGTCCTCGGCATCGTCAACACTTTTCCTGGCTCATATCAGATGCTGCCCTCGCCGTTCATTAAAAGAGACGAGGACGTGAAGTGGTCTGAGCGCATGCGACGGCTTTATCGTTCAGACCTTTACGGCGACCTTCGCGTGCCGCAGCACCATCTGGACAGCGCGCTGAAATTCCAGGAAAAACTTCAATATGTGGACCAGCCGGAGCGCATGATCTACATCGCAGGCTACAACCAGAACACCCTCAGCGACCTCCGGGACCCGTCTCAGGTTGCCTCGGCGAACGCTTACGAGGTGACAAAACTGGGAGACGGGCGCGTCACGCATGAACTCGGCATTCCCCGAACCAAGGATGACAAACAGATTGAGAACGTCTTCTACATCGACGAGGCGCATGCGGAGCTACCAAGAAACAGCGACGTCATTGCCGTGATGGACGAACTGCTTGAAAAAGGCACGACTAAAAGTGTTCTGCTTAGGAGGAGCGTTGCCTCAGGCGTTCGCGCGGCGCAGTCGCGCAGCGCCGCCGCTGCCGCCGAGCGGGAGAACTATGTGATCGAACAGGAGGCTGAGTTCGAACGCTTTCGTCTGATGGTCGCGCCGTTGCGGTGGTCCCGCGGTGGAGAGCCTCAGTTGACGGTTTCCCGTGAGGAACGAAAGGTGCGCGAGGGCCTATTGGGGAGTCCCGTTTTAGAGCGCGAGCAGGCGCAAGACAATGGGAGGTTAAGCATGAGCGCAGTAAAGAAGCGAACTGATGGCGAGGTTGGGATAGATATAGAGATACGACTCGAGTGGGGCGGGATAGAAAGCACAGGCGAGGAGCGAGTTACCCGCGCCAGTCGCCGTCGGGATGCCCAGCCGCCCGTTGATGCCATTTCAGTAGGCCATTATGCGGGCGTTGGTAAACCCCTGATGGCCGAGCAGAAACTAGATGAAGCGATCAGCCGGGCGTTGATGCGCAGGAAGTATGGGCCGAAGGATAAAATTCCTGATGTCGAAAAGCTGCTCGCTCTCTACTCTGACCGTAACATTGTCCGTGGGTCTCTCGGCCAACCTTTCTTCATCCCTGACCCGCGCTCGAATAATGGTCGCCTCATCGTACTCGCGGGAATGGGCGAGGCCGGGCGATTCGGGGCACCGGAGTTGACCGTTCTCGCGCGTGAACTCTGCTGGTCGCTCGGACGACTGGGCAAAAAGCATCTCGCCACCGTACTCATCGGCGCGGGCCAAGGTAATCTCCCAAGGGGCCCGGCGGTCACAGCCTGGCTGCGCGGAATTGGTCAGGCGGTAACCAGCTCGCGGCATGACGAGGACTGGCGTCTTCAGCGCGTGACCTTTGTAGAGATTGATCCAAGCAAGGTTGAAAGCATAGAAGACGCCATCATGGATTTTCAAAAAAATTCGCAGTCGTTTGCCGGTGAGACCAAACTGAGGATTAATTACCAACCGCTTGACTTCGCCAAGGTAAAAAACCAGGCGGGTCTTACTATTTACGAAGAAATAGAACGGCGTGAAAAGGAGCGCTGGGAAGAGCAAAAGGAAAAGAGGAAGGAAAAACAGAAACAGGGTGCAAAGGAACAAGGTTCGGAAAACGATCCTGTTCCTGTGCGGATTACGCTCGGCTTGGAAGGCAAAAAGTACAGATTCGGCGCAATCACAGAAAACGCCTCTATCCCGGAGCGTGAGATTCCTCTCGACCCAGTGCTCGTGATGGAGGCAAACCAGAAGCTTCCCGGCCTGGGAGATATAGGGGAACAACAAAAATGGGGCAGATACATGGAGAATCTGCTCATGCCGAAGGACCTGCGACCTGTCTTCTCGACGCCCGCGCCAGTCGTGATGACTCTCGACGCCAGCACCGCACGCATACACTGGGAGATGATCGCACAGCCTGACATTTCTCAGTCCAACAAGGGAAAGAGTGCCGCCTCAGAGTCCAGGGACACTCAGCTCGGTTCCTTCCTCGGAACGAGCAGGGGTTTTACGAGGCAGTTGCGTAACACCTTCGCTCCGACGGCGGAGCCGCCACCACCACCGAGCCGGGTTCTGCGAGTGCTGGTCGTAGCCGATCCACAGGAGGAAGAGCGTCTCCCCGGTGCCGAACAGGAGGGCAGAGAGATCGCGGAGTTATTCCGTTCCTTCAACAAGGTTTGGAAAGAGGCTGATAATCAGGTTGAAGTGGTCACCCTGTTTGGCCCTGACGAGGCGACGCGCAACCAAGTCCTCTTTCATCTGACGCAAAGCCGCTACGACATCTTGCACTATGCGGGCCATTGCATGTTCGATGAGAACGAGCCCTCGGCGTCGGGCTGGCTCTTCAGCAAAGGCGCAGTGCTTTCGGCTAACGAGCTAAACCGCGTTGACCACATACCCAAGTTCGTCTTCTCCAACGCCTGCGAATCAGGCATCACACCCGACCGCGCATCGCAACGCTCACCTTCGCTCGCGCCAAGTTTCGCTGAAGCCTTTTTCGCGCGCGGCGTTGCCAACTTCGTCTGCACTGCGTGGCTGGTTGATGATGCGGCGGCGCGTGAGTTCGCCCTTCAGCTCTACTCCAAACTGCTCGGCGTCGAGAGGAATGAGAAAGGAGAGTTTGTGCCCGGTGAACCGGAGGCTATGCACCGCGCCATGCACCTCGCGCGACTGGAAATCGCCCAGCGGGAGTACGGTCTGCAAACCTGGGGGGCTTACCAGCACTACGGTAATCCGCGCCTGCGCTTCTTTGATAAGGAAGCTCTCACGGGCACGGGCGGGGCAGCAACAGCAAGCAGTGGAAAACGGCAATCAAAGAAGAAGAGCGAGAAGTCCGCCCCCAAAGCAAGAAGGAAGACGGCGCGCGCCGGTAGTGGGGCGACGGCGAGAGGAAAGCGAGTGCGACGCGGGGCCGCCCAACAATAGTGAGTGCATGGGACCGCACGCGGATGAGCGACCTCGGCAACGGCCGGGAGCAGCGGTAGCATTGAACTCAAGTAAGCTTCAGCGCGCGGGTGCGAGCTTAAACGCAACCATCTCTTCGGCGTTGCGCACCAGCAGCACGTCACCCGCCACTACCGGATGATTCCACGTCTTGCCTTTGATCGCTGGGATTCGCGCGAACTCCTTATACTGATCCGTCGTCGCGCCGACCAAAGCCACCTCACCCGTTTCCGCGAGGACCACTAACATGTCCTGGTCGGCTAAAAGAACCAGCTGCCCCTGGCCGTAGTGTCCGCCCTTCCACCTGTTCGCGCCGTCCTTAAGATCCATACACGCGATGCTGCTGCCGTTGAATCCGAAAGCATGACCTTTGTGGACCACGAAGTCGTTGAAGTAGGGATTCACGCTAAACGAGTTCCACCTTTCAGAGATCGTCCAACCGGCAGGGCCGTTTGCGACAGCGAGACGACGCATCTCGTTACCCTCGCCCTCATGGACCAGGACATCGCCCTCAGCGGTCATGGCCGGCTGCACGATGCGAGCGTTAGTCGTCAGAGGGTGCTGCCAGAGCACCTTGCCGTCAGTTGGCGTGACGCTGGTCGCGCCAATTGCGCTCAGCAGCAGGATCTGCGGAACGCCGCTGATAGTAAACAGTTGTGGCGAGCTGTAGCCGCCTCCACCGTTTGGTCCGATCCAGCGGAGCTGTCCGCTGGCTAGATCGTAAGCGGCCATTGTGCCCGCGGTAGCGACGACCACTATGTCGCCAACGACCAGCGGCGAGCCTGAGAAGCCCCAGATCGGTAGCTTCGCCTTAGTGTCGGACACCGCGTTGCGTGTCCACACAACCGAGCCGTCTTCGGCCTTGAGCACGTTTAGGATGCCAGTGGCTCCAAGCGTGTAGACGCGGCCGTTGCTGAGCGTCGGCGTTCCGCGTGGACCCGCTCCGCCATTCGACTCCCAGAACCGGGCGGCGTCGCCGTGTTTCCAAATAGGTTTGCCCGTGTTGACGTTGTAACAGGAAACGACCTCATCGGGACCGCGCTGCTCCTGTGTGTATATTCGGTCGCCTTGCACCGCGAAGGACGACCAGCCTGGTCCAATCGGGCGGCGCCATATTTCCGCCGGCGGTGAGGTGGTCCAGTCAGTGGCGATCCGTACTCCGTGAACGATGCCGTCACGATTACCTCCGCGAAAGCCCGGCCAATCTGATGTCTTAGCTGCTAATGAAGTCGATGAAGTTGCCGCCGGAGCTGATGCGAGTGCCGCCGCTTCTTCCTCGGCCTGGGCCAGAAGCCGCTCTTCCGGAGTTTTGGACCAACGCCAGTGGAAATCGTTATCGAATGTGGCTGTAAGGCCACCGGTGCGAATGAGTGTGAAAGCTCCGCACGTCAGCAGTATGACGATCGCCAGCGACAGGCGGCGAAGTTTGGTAGAAAGGCGATGGCTGGCTACCGCCCAGGCGACCAATGCGAGGCAGAGTATTGGAATAATCAGGACGTAAAACAAGTACCCCATAGAGCCGTTGCTAATCGATATGTGGATGATGCGCGACGTCGCAACCACCCCCACAACCATTAGAACGATCGCACCCAGACGTTCAATCCAGGGAGCCCGACTAAATAGAACCCACCACACGACGATAGCCGCTATTCCGAACATGCCGACCATCAGCCCGTACAGGATCGCCTCAGGTATGAAGCTGGGAACGATGTACCGCCCAAGCAAGAGCAAAACCGCCGCGGCCACCCCGGGCCAGAGGCGAAATGGCTTTCGATTCGCCGCGGTTGGCGGCGGTTGGGTCTCGCGTGTCGAGCGTTGATCGGATTCAGAAGGAAGTGCGGAGGTTTGATTATCGAAGGGGATGCTCATGGGGGTAAGTACGTTCACCCCACGTGGTTTGTTCTTGAATTTGCGGAAAAACTCAACTGGGTAGATTTGCATAATCATTTTGAAACTATTTAGCGTGATCCTAAGCTTTCGTTTCGTTTGCCATGATGAACCTAAAAGTGCGGAACTCCCTTCTGTTTATCGTTGTGACTGCTGTGCTCGCTGCCGCAGTCTGGGCTCTAACGCGCGCCAGGCTGCAATCTCCCACCGCTGTCGAATATTCAAATGCACCCGAACCACACGCCTCGGATCCCGATTTGTGGGCACGGAGCATGGAAAAGGTAAAGGAGGCTCGTGGCGATACCGGAAACGTAGCAATGGAAATCCCATCAGAGCTGCGTCACTACGAAGAGCGACGTTGGTTCCTGGCGACGCAGGTCGCTGAGGTCAAAAAATTCAACCTGCAGCCCGTCCAGGATTTTGTGGATCTGGCGGCGACGATTAAGCGTGGCGAAATGGTTCCGCTCCCGGCCGTCACCGGCACCTATATCCTTTTCGGCGTCGGGGCCAGGGTGGACGGTGACGCGTTCACCAGGTATGTCGCTAATGAGAACCTCGAACTGAATGATGAAGGCGGACTGCGCGATGCCTACACGCGGCTTGAATCGGAGCGCGCGCAACTGCAAAAGCAGATTTCGGAATTGCAGGCCCAGGCTCAGTCTCACCCAGCTCAGTCTCATTTGGCCGCGGTGAAAAACGGTGACGCCACAAAACAAGATGAACTGGAAATCGAAGTCCTGGCGAAACAGCAGGAGCTGAGATCAAATGAGGCGAGCAGAGCGTTGATCAATCGATACTACGGGCTATCCTCGGGTTCGCAGGGGAGCGGGCCGAAACTGTTGCGCGATTACGATTCGTTGCAAGCGCTGGCAAAGTATTTTGGCGGACGCTCCTTCAATGTCAACGACTCAGCCGACCGCGAGACTTTAAAAGTCTATCTGCTTAGCTCACTAAGACCGCAAGCGTTGAAGGTCCTTGAAGAAATAGCAAAGCGGTACCACGATAAGTTTGCACGCCCACTCCCGGTAAGCTCTTTGATACGACCGGAACAATACCAGCGCGCCTTACGCAGAGTTAACCGCTATGCCGTGACGATTGATACGCCGCCACACTCCACCGGCCTCGCGTTCGACATCAACTATCGCTACATGAGTATTGAGGAGCAGAATTTCGTTATGGACGAACTTGCCCGAATGAAGGGCGAGGGCCGCATCGAAGCCCTCCGCGAACGCGGCGCCAATTACCACGTCTTCGCGTTCATCGACGGACAGCGCCCCAGCGACGACCTAATCAACGCGTCATTAAATGAAGCCGGTCGGCCCGTGAAGCAACCAAACTCCGCCGAGGAGACGCAATCGCAGCAGACGTCCGCAAGCGTGCAAACCAAATCACGAGCCGCGAAGAACACCCGGCGAACTCCAAACCAAGGCGCACAATATCCAAGGCAAAAGCGAAGCGGCCGATAGCGGTTCGATTACAAAACATCTCGTGATGATTCGGCCGTCGGCCGCTCCGCGGGCTTTGGATATTATTACCGACCGTTCCTGGGGTTTCGCTGCGCTACACCCCAGGCTTTATGCTGACGTCCGCTCCGCGGACTAAGAACCAATTGCGCTCGCGATTTACGATCTCTGTTTAAAGCGCGGGTTTCCTCTTTAAAGCGCCGGTCCCCTCAGGATGTCCGCAAGCGCTTGCAATCGAGTTGAGTCAGCAGAATTCTTAGCCTCACCAGCGCTCTTTTCCACCGACGCTGCCATGCCTTTGAGTTTTGCCACCGCCCCTCGATTCAGGCGTGAGCTCTCGGCGTTTTGAATCGCTTGCCGCAGCGATGTGATTAGATCAGATGTCAGTGACTGCGTTCGCTCAAGTTGATCGATATACGCCTTGGCAACGACCAACTTTCGCGGCCACTCGATCCTTTGCTGGTTCTGTACATTCAACTCACTAAATCGAACCGTTTTCGCGGCGTCGATCTCGTTCTGCGAAAGAGACTTCGTCGGCGTCAATTCAAAGACGTCCAGTCCGCGGGCAATCTCTGAAGCGTAGATGTGACCGTTGTACCAGTAAGCCGACCAGGGGCCGCCGAGCACGAGCAGTTCCGGATAGATTGGCCCGCGATCGAAATAAGCAATCTCAACTGGATGCGCCGCATCGGTGAAGTCCATTACGGAGATGCCGCCCTGATACCACGCTTGCACTTTGATGTCGCGGCCGGGAACAGGGACGAGCGAGCCGTTGTGTGCCACGCAGTTTTCACTGTCGCTTTGCGCAGCCGGCAATTTGTAGTAACTCGCAAACTTCAGTTTTTGATCTTGCAAGTTGAAGATCGCATTAGCGCCCCACTTGTTCGGATCAGTCGCGCGGCAGCGAGCAGCGAGTCCGCCACCCCACTCATCGGTAAACACGACCTTCTTGCCATCATTCGAAAACGCGGCGGAGTGCCAATAGGCGTAATTAGGATCGTTGACAGCGTCGATGCGCTTTGGGTTCGCAGGATCTTTGATGTCCAGCAGGATTCCATTTCCGGAACAGGCTCCGGCAGCCAGACCAATCTGTGAGTAGACCGTAATGTCGTGACACTGGTTGGTGTCCTTCGGTTCCGGCTCTTTGCCATGGGTGCCGCCGCTACTCAGCGCGTTGATGACCCCGGTACGCGCGTCCATAAACAGTCGAGGACTTGAGACGACCGCTGCATCCTGAGGCTTTGCCAAAGGGACCTTAATCACTTCAATGCGAAATAGCGCCGTATTCGGATCCTTATCCGGCGTTTCACCTGAACACCCCGCTAACTCTTCACCCTGCCGGACGAAAGAGGTTCCCGAAACGTAGATGTAAACGTTGTTCTTGTCCTTTGGGTCGGTGACGAGGGTGTGCGTGTGCGAGCCGCGGCAAGTTTGCACCGCCGCCACCTGCTTCGGCTTGCTGATGTCAGTGATGTCGAAGATTCTCACGCCGCGGAAACGATCTTTTTGCGCCGGCGGCGGAGGCGGGTTCTTTTCCTGCCCGGCGGGTATTGGAGGTGCAGGCGGAAAACCTCCGGTACCGCAATCCAGCCGGCCGTTTGGCATTTCTACCGAGAGGAACATCAGGTTTTTGTAAACCGAGACATCGTTCTGTCCGCCCGGACAAATCATCGACGTCAGCAAACGGGTTTGAGCAGGCGTCGAGATATCGTAGATGGTCACGCCATAAAAATTTCCCATGAACACGCGATTGCCCTGGAATGCCAGGTCAGAGTTTGCAAACGCGAGTTGTGCGGTAGGCAACTGTGCTGACTTTGCAAGCTTCGCTGTGTTGACGTTCAGTAGGTCTAGCGTCTTCTGTACTTTCGGATCATCAGGATTGTCAGAGCCGAGTTGGAAAGCGTCAGGCTTCTTGACCAGCAAGAGATGCTTAATACCCATCGCTGCTTCGCCCGCGTCGTGAAAACCTGGAGTAAGTTTGGCGCGCGGGTCGTTGACATCTGAGCCCGTCATTCCCGCAGGGAGCGGATCCGCCTTTTCAGGAGCAAATGGATTTTCAGGTGTCGCGGCAGCCTCGGGAGACGGTGAAGGTGTAGACGTTTGGGCGAGGGTCGTGACAGCAAGACAACAGAACAAGACCAACGCGGTCAGTACCCCCTGCGATAGCGTGTGGGTTGCGACGCGAGCTATGATTTCGTGTACTTGGTTCATTGTTCAACCTCAGTTAGTTCAATTCAAAAGTTCGTGCGGGTTCGTGTTATTTCGTGGACCTTTTGATATTGGCTGGATAAAAGACGATCCACGAATAAACACGAAGTCACACGAAAAAGGCGCCTTCTCATTGATACTTAGAACTTGTGAGCTGGCTTCTTGTCAAACGAAGCGGCGCCAGGCCGCCGCGGGCCAAAGCGCCGCCAGGCCGGCGCACTCCAAGGAGGCGCCCACCTCAGCGCCGTCCGAGCCGGCGCGCTGCGAGGAGTCGCCCACCTCGGTAGCGGGCTTCGTATGCTTAAGGTTTTCCACCCAGCATGTTTTGCATCACTTTGATCTCAGCGCGCTGGCCGCTATCGACATCGCTTGCAAAATTGAAGAGTTCGGCGTCCTCGCCCGCGCCGGAAGTATTAAACAAATCCTTCACCATAACCAAAGCGCCATTGTGGTGCTGAATCATCCCGGACAAAAACAGACGGTCAAACTCTTTGCCGCTCACTTTTCTCAACGCGTCCATCTGGTTTGCAGTAAGCATCCCGGGCATAAGCATGTTATGACTGGGCATCTCCTCGCCACGCATTTCATGGCCATGCGATCCATGTGATATCGCTCCCGAAGTGGGCTGGCCCCTGGCCTCGAGCCACCGTTTCATAAACCTCATTTCGTCTGACTGCGACCTGCTGATTCGTTCGCCCAGCGTTCGGAGCTCTTTATTCGCCGTGCGCGTTTGAAGAAGCGCCGTCATCTCCACCGCCTGGGCATGATGCACGATCATGTACTGCATAAATTGCACATCCGCCGGTGAAGGCGGCGGCAACGTGGGCCTTGTTGACGACGGCAGCGTTTGAGTCGGTTGCCCCGGCGCGCCAGGCTGAACGATAACGGGTGTCGCAGGCTCAGGCTGCTGTGCGAAAGCTGGCGAAAACAAACCGGCGAGTGTACCCGCGACAAAAAACGCGAGTCGCAGGGACGCAACTTCCCGCAATCCACCTATCATTACGATTGGAGACTGGCCACGCACGAGGATCCATTCTATTACACAGCAACTCGAAAAGCGCGTGGCCAAAGCGTCTTGGGCTTCGCTTTGGAGGGTCGTTGGGACTTGAGGCCAGTACCACCTCGCGGGGTAGCGTGTGGGTCGTATCCATTGCCGATTTCCAATTGAATTATCCCGCAAGTCCAATCGGCATTTGGCAATCGCGCAAACCCACCCGCTACCGCGAGGTGGTACTGACTTCAACGCTCTCGACGTACCCCCGTTTCACGAACAATTTTATCGATTACACCACCTATACATGTTGATCTACCAGAATCGTGTTTCCATCCGGATCGGCGATCATAAAGCTAGCGGGACCGGTAGAGCTTTCGTCTGCTTCTGCGATCATGCTTAGGCCGCTCGCTTTGAGCTGGCGCTGCAACTCTCGAACGTCGGTGAATTTGCCGAGTGGTTTAGCGTCGCTGGTCCAGCCGGGATTGAAGGTGAGAATGTTATTCTCGAACATGCCTTGAAACAGCCCTATATTGGTTTCGCCATTCTTCATAATCAGCCAACCATGCGATTGATCTCCTCCGAAAACCGCAAACCCCAGCTTTTCATAAAATAGCTTCGAGGCCTCAATATCTTTTACAGCTAAGCTAACAGAGAAATTTCCTAGTTCCATGTTTTCCTCCTGATGTCGTTTAGTGAATGAGGCCCAAAGGGCCGACATGTTCGCCCGGTCCCCGCGCTTACGCACGGGGCTACTGACTGCCGCCGCTTCGCGGCTGAGTTCCTCGGCGTTCATCCCATGACTCTTCCATCATTGTTTGGCACCCAGCGCTGCGGCTCAATGTGTGTTCGCTGCGATCTGGAACATAGACTGCTGGCGGAGTTCTGTCGTCATCCTTTCGGGTGATTTCCGATGATTTAGTGCTCCGGAACTAAAAATAATGCTTTTGTATTAGACAGTGTTGGACCGACTAGCGGCGCATGCCTACAGCTCAAGAGCGCGCCTCAACGCGGCTCGCGCGAGCAGTCGTGTCGAATCTAATGTGGGCAGAGGAGTGTCGTCCGGGCGAACGATTAAGGGTATCTCTGTGCAACCGAGAACAACGGCATCACAACCACGCCTCTTGAGTTTCTCCGTAACTTCATCAAGTACAGCCGTGATGTTTCCGGAAAGATGCCGTTGACTAACTCTTTGAAAATGATCTCGTTGATCTTTTCTCTATCAGCCCTTTGCTGCCGACGTAATAGAGATTGTCGGCAATTTTGAATGGCGGAAACGGCTCGGTCCAATCGTTCGCCTGCGCATACGATCGGCCGGAACAGCCGATGGTTGCTGTAAGTGCGCACACTAAAAGAAGCCAGAGTTTGAATCGGTTGCGTGTCATTGTTGCTAGCGTAGGGTGGTTTTCCTTCATTGTTAGAACACATTCGCTACTTCATTCGGTTGTACTTCTTCAACGCCGCGACGACGCGATCGCCCGGCAAGCCAAAGACACGGATGCCGTCCGCGCCGGTCATCGTTTCTGCCGCCAGCATCGCGTTTACCACCGCTTCTTCGGTCGCCTCGATCGTCGCCACGAACAGAGGATCAATTCGATCGTTTGGCAGCATGGTTAACGACGGTGTGCCCTCGGGTTTCGCCGCGCCGGCGTTTGCGGTTGAAAACGCAAGAAACAAATCACCTGAGGAATTGCCTGCGAAACTTCCTAGCCGTCCCATTCCAAGCATGACGCGACGCGCGATGCGTTCCAGTTGATGCGGCAGCAGAGGCGCGTCGGTAGCAACGATGACGATGATCGACCCGCGACCTTCGTGATCGTCGAGTCGACCGTCGTTTCGTGCGCCGCGTCCGGTTGACGGGCAGGGTGGCATCCCGACGCTCCAGGGCCTACTCAATGGGGGCGGAAGTGTTGTGCAAGTTCGAAGGTCGGTGATCTCGGAACGAATCGGGGCACCGAGGATTCGCAGGTCGCCGCCATAGTTGCATTGGACTAACACGCCGATCGTGTACCCACCCTGGGAGGCGGTCAGCACCCGAGACGAGCTGCCGATTCCGCCTTTGAATCCGTTGCATCCCATTCCTGTCCCGCCGCCAACGGCACCTTCCTCTACGCGACCGGGCTGGGCACGATCGAGCGCCTCAAACGCGTGCGCCGCCTTTACGTGTTCGCCGTTTGCATCATTCAAAAAATCAAAAGTCTCGGCGACGATCGGGTAAGTGAAAACAAACTCGCGGCCGTGCTTTAGTTGCCATTGAATCGCAGCGTCGCGCACTGTTCCTACGCTGTGCGTTCCAGTCAATAGGATCGGTCCTTCCATAAAACCGGATTCTTTGATCCAGTTGATGCCTGTCATGTCGCCATTGCCGTTCTGGTTGAACGTGGCAGCGAACACGGGATCCCAGTTGCCGCGCGGGCGCGGGAGTATCGCTGTCACACCTGTACGTATCGGCCCCTTGCCGGTAACGAGTTTGCCGTCGCCGTCGATGAGTGTGACATGTCCGACAGCAACGCCGGCAACGTCTGTGATCGCGTTCATTGGACCAGTTTGGCCAGGGAAGGGAATTCCTAAATCGCGGCCGCGCGGGCGGTTTTGCGCCGAACTCGGCATCGCAGTGGCGGCGATCAATAAGAGTGCGAGGCTCAAAAGAGTTGTCCTCAAGCATCCAGGCGAGAGTTCGCTTTCAATGTTCATCGCATGTTTCCTCCTGAAGCTGGTGTCCATGATTGGTCGGATTGCGTCGTTGAGATTTGGAACGCGTCGCGGCAGAACCGCAACCAGTGGCCCGAAGGGCCGACATTTAATAGCCACGTGCGTGAGCGCGTGGATCATAGCGGGTGGGTCTCTTACATTGCCAATTGCCAATTTCCGACTGCCAATTTCCTTTGGACAAGAAGCCGGTCGGCAGTCGGCAATCGGCAATCCCAAGACCCACCCGCTACCCGCGAGGTGGTACTGACTTCATGACCCGACTCACTTTCATTATGTTCCCTGTAACGGTTTATGGTTGAATCTACGAAGTCTGCGGATATTATGCAAAGCTGACTGCGAAGTTGCCATGAGAACTGCGAACAATAGCTCCCCTCATTATCGCGCCTGCAATCTCTGCGAAGCTATCTGCGGCATCGAGATCACTGTTCAAGCCGGCGAACATTTAGACATACGCGGGGACAAGGATGATCCTTTCAGCCGAGGTTACATCTGCCCGAAGGCTGTTGCCTTGCAGGATCTTCACTACGACAAAGACCGGTTGAAGTATCCCGTGCGGCGCACTCCTGGCGGCTGGGAACGAATCGGCTGGGACGACGCACTTGATGAAGTGGCGTTCAACCTCAAGCGCGTTCAAGCGAACCACGGAAGAAACGCGGTCGCAACTTACCTCGGAAATCCCAACGTTCATAACTATGGCGCAATGATATTCGCGCCAGGCTTCATCCGCAGCCTGCACACGCGGAACAGGTTTTCTGCAACCTCAGTGGACCAACTGGCCCATCACCTGTCCGCCTACCTTATGTTCGGTCACCAACTCCTGCTCCCGGTCCCTGATCTGGATCGCACAGACTTCTTTCTGATTTTGGGTGCTAATCCGGCAGTCTCAAATGGCAGCATGATGACGGCTCCCGGAATGAGTCGAAGGTTACAAGAAATTCGCCAGCGGGGAGGTAAGGTAATACTGATTGACCCGCGCTTCAACGAAACCGCCCGATTGGCAGACCGTCATTTGTTCATCAAACCCGGTACCGACGTGTTATTGCTGCTTGCTTTGCTTCATGTTGTTTTTGAAGAAGGGTTGACGCGCCTTGGCCCATTGGCGTCATTTACTAAAGGTGTAGAAACCATCCGCAATCTGGTGGCCGAATTTCCTCCTGAGAAAGTCGGATCAATCACCAGAATTGATTCCAGTGAAATACGCCGGCTCGCGAGAGAGTTTGCGTCGGCTCAATCTGCAGTCTGTTACGGAAGGATCGGTGTTAGCACTCAGGAGTTTGGAGGCGTCTGTCAGTGGTTGATTAATGTTTTGAATATTGTGACCGGGAATTTAGATCGCCAGGGCGGCGCGATGTTTACGCTGCCGGCGTTTGACCCGGTGACAGCGCCCCAGGCGGTATCGCCGCGAGGTAGTTTTGCTCGCTGGCACAGCCGGGTAAGAAAGCTCCCCGAGTTCGCCGGAGAGTTGCCCGTCGTCGCGCTTGCTGAAGAGATCTTGACCGAAGGTCCGGGGCAGATTAAGGCTTTGGTGACTGTTGCCGGGAACCCTGTGTTATCGACGCCCAACGGCCGTCAGTTGGATCGTGCGTTCGCCGGGCTCGAGTTCATGGCAGCAATCGATTGCTATATCAACGAAACAACCAGGCACGCGCATATTATCTTGCCCCCAAGCTCTTCGCTCGAGCGTACACACTACGATCTTGCGTTTAATGTGCTGGCGGTTCGTAACACAGCCAAATTCTCGCCTGCCTTATTTCGACCAGACGCGGAGACGCGACACGACTGGCAGATCTTGCTCGAATTGCAAACGCGGATTGAACACGATGGTGTCTTTGGAAATCTTTTCGGACGTGTGCAACGTGAGGTAGGGAAACGATTCTTCGGGCCTGAACGAATTCTGGATTTGGGTTTACGTTTGGGACCATACGGCGCGAAGGCCAACCCTTTTTCAAAAGGTTTAACTTTGCGGAAGCTCAAGCAAGCCGTCCACGGGATCGACCTTGGGCCATTGCGTTCTTGTTTACCTGAACGCCTTCGTACCGCGGACAAACGCATTGAGTTAGCGCCGGAAGTACTGGTCAAAGACGTCGAGCGTGTGAAAGAAAAATTGCTTAATTGGACCGGGCGCCCCGCCAGCAACTCGTCATCAGGTGATGCTTCAGATCAATCCAATGGCAATCTATTATTGATTGGACGAAGACAGCTGCGCAGTAACAACTCCTGGATGCATAACAGTCAAAGATTAGTTAAGGGCAAGCCGCAGTGCACAATTCTCATGCACCCGACGGACGCTGCGCGACGCGACCTGAAATCAGGGCAAACGGTCACGGTACGATCAAGCGCCGGATCCGTCGCGGTGCCGATTGAGATCTCTGAGGAGATGATGCCTGGTGTAGTAAGTATTCCGCACGGCTGGGGGCATGAGCGACCTGGAGTTGAATTAGCCGTGGCCCGGGAGCATGCCGGCGAGAGCATCAATGACGTAACAGATAATCAAGCCATTGACGCTCTTTGTGGGACTGCAGCCTTCAACGGGACGTGGGTAGCCGTCGAGGCAGACCCGTCAAAAATTAAATCGGAATGTCCGTAAGGGCGTCCCGGTGCTTGACCCGTTATTCAGCAGCCTAGCGAACATCGATCAGATTGCAGTTCGGAATACCCTACTTGGCGAAGATTCCGATTCTGTATCAGCATTATTCGAATTTCCAGAAGAAGTTCGCCTGCCGTGTGAACAATATCTCCAATACTTTGCGGAGTTCCTGAGAGATTTAGGCGTAAACGCCAACACGTCCTTGGTTCAACAAGCTGGTCAGGTTCTGTTTACAGTGACCCCGACCGATCAAGAACAGGCGCTATCAAAAGCGTCGTCGTTAGAAAACTTTTGATCCGGTCGTGTATCATCTCGCAAATTCTTTGCTGAGGTTTCCCCATGTCAAAACTTCTCTTATCACTATTTTTATCATGCTTCGCTGTGGGTCATCTGCCCGCGCAAGTCCGACAAAGCGCGGCGGATGATTACAACGCGATTTTCAAAGCAGTTAAATGGCGATCCATCGGCCCGTTTCGGGGCGGGCGTTCAGTTGCCGGCACCGGTGTAGTAGGCGATCCGAAAACCTATTACATGGGGACGACTGGTGGTGGTCTCTGGAAGACCGATGACATGGGTATCACCTGGCGGAATATCTCGGATGGGTATTTCAAGACCGGTTCCGTCGGCGCCATAGCTGTCGCCGAAAGCGATCCGAATGTCGTGTATGTGGGTATGGGAGAACATGCGGTGCGCGGTGTGATGACCCATCATGGCGACGGCGTTTACAAATCAACCGACGCTGGAAAGACGTGGAAGAGAGCAGGATTGGAATCAAGCCAGCACATCTCGCGCATCGTCATCGATCCGAAGGATTCCAACATAGTCCTGGTCGCAGCCCAAGGCGCTTTATACAGCCCATCACAGCAGAGAGGCGTCTATAAATCCATCGACGGCGGAGCAAATTGGAAGAAAGTTTTATCTGTCGACGATAAGACCGGCGCAGCGGAACTATCAATGGACATGAACAATCCGCGAATCCTTTATGCAGCGATGTGGGAACACGGCCGGCTTCCCTGGAAGGTTATTAGCGGCGGTCCGGGCAGCGGATTATATAAGTCTACCGACGCGGGCGAGACGTGGGAAAAATTGAAAGACGGATTGCCTGAAGAAATGGGCAAGATGTCGATCGCAGTAAGCCGTTCGAATCCTGAAACGGTATATGCACTGATCGAAAGCGATTCGGATAAAGAAGCGGGCGGACTATTTATCTCGACGAATGCCGGCAAGAAATGGAGCCGCATCACCAATGACCACAGGTTGGTGCAGCGAGCCTGGTATTACATTGAGCTGTTCATCGATCCAAAGAATGAAAATACCATTTATGTTTTAAGCGCGCCGGCGCTGCGTTCAACCGATGGCGGTAAAACATGGGAGACCTTGTCCGGCACACACGGTGATTTTCATGACCTTTGGATCAACCCCCATAATCCCAACAACTTCATCATCTCCAACGATGGCGGGTCGGCAATTACTTTCAACGGCGGAAAGAGTTGGAGCACGCAAAGCAACATGCCGACGGCCCAGTTTTATCGCATCAACGTAGACAACCAGTTTCCTTATCGAATTTATGGAGGACAGCAAGACAATACAAGTGTTTCCATTGCCAGTCGTGAGCTGGGAGGCGGCGGGATTACTACAGCGAGCTGGACGTACTCTGCCGGCGGTGAGAGCGCCTTCGTCGCATTCAATCCTGATGATCCCAGATACGCGTTGGGAGGAAGTTATCAGGGAACGATCGAAGTACTCGATGTTAGAGCGCACGCCGGCACGAACATAATGGCTGCGCCCATTCAATACCTTGGTATGGATGCGAAGGACCTTAAATATCGATTCAACTGGAACGCTCCTATCATTTGGAGCAAACACGAACCCAACACTTATTACCATGGAGCTCAATACCTGCTGAAGACAAGTGATTTGGGTAAATCCTGGCAGGAAGTTTCACCGGACCTGACCCGCAATGAAAAAGAGAAGCAGGGGAAAGGTGGTGGGCCATACACAAACGAAGCAGTCGGCGCGGAAAATTATGGCACGCTGAGTTACGTCATTGAGTCGCCTCATGAAAAAGGTGTGATCTGGACCGGCAGTGATGACGGGCTTGTTTACCTGACTCGAGATGGTGGGGCTAAATGGAAAAACGTAACCCCTAAAGGTTTGGCTGAGTGTTTGATCAACGCCATTGAAGTGTCTCCGCACGACAAAGCAACTGCTTATATCGCTACCACCCGATACAAGTTTAATGATCACTCTCCAGGTCTGTATAAAACAACCGACTACGGAAACACCTGGACCAGGATCGACAAGGGCATAGCTGCCAATGCATTCACCCGCGTTGTGCGGGAGGATGAGGTGCGGAAGGACCTTTTATTTGCGGGTACGGAACTTGGTCTATTTTTGTCCTGGAATGGCGGGAGAGATTGGTCGCCATTTCAATTGAACTTGCCCGTTACTCCAATAACTGATCTTCGCGTACACAAGGGAAACCTTATCGCTGCGACCTCGGGAAGATCGTTTTGGATATTGGACGATTTGAATGTCATTCGTCAGTACAAGAGGGACGCGGTTTCCTTCGCCATCTATCGACCGGAGAATGCTTACTTGGTTAATGGGTCGAGCGAAATGGACCAGGCTATAGATCAATCGGGGGAGGACTTTACCGGAGCTAACAAATTCAGGGGCGTTAATCCCGCAACCGGAGTGGTCGTTTACTATCAACTGCCTGAGTTGAAGAAAACTGATGAAATCACGATGGAGATGAAAGACGCGGCAGGCAATATCGTTCGCAGCTTTTCTTCAAAGGCTGATGAAAAGCTTGTGAAATACGACGGCGCTCCAAGGGCAGAACCGCTTTTGCCCAAAGTGAAAGGACTGAACAGATTTGTCTGGGACATGCGTTACTCAAGCATGCCGGGAGCGCCCATGGTTCGCATCGAAGGCAGTTACGCCGGACACAAAGCGCCGCCGGGGAAATACAGCATCACTGTAAAAATGGCCCAGCAGACCGTCTCAACCGAAACGGAGATACTTGCCAATCCTCTTTACCCCACGAGTGCATCAACTTACACGAAATATCATCAGACCATGTTGGGTATGGAAACGGAGTTGACTTCAATGCATCGCATGGTAAACAGCCTTTATGAAAAACAGAAACAGTTGGAGTCGCTTCATAGTTCATTACCTGCCGGCGATAAATTCAACGTCGCCAGGAAAGAAGGTGATGCACTTTTAAAGAAAATGAAGGCCTGGGATGAGGATATGGTGCAGCGAAAATCAAAGGCCTACGACGATGTTGAAAACTTTCCGCAAAAGTTCACAGCGAATTACTTGTTTCTGATTAACCAGACTGAAAGTGATATTCCCAGAGTTAACCAGCCGTCGCTCGATCGGATGAAGCAACTGAACACAGAATGGGCGGCGTTGAAAGCGAGGGCGGCGGAAATTCTCGATAAGGATCTTCCGTCGTTTAATAAACGACTGTGGGAACTCGGACTAGGAGCTATTTGGAAAGAGTAGTGAGGCGGTTTGTAAATCCGTAAGGGCGTACGCTCCGGTCTATAGTGCGAGTGGGATCATGAGGGTGCAGTCCAACTTATTCGACGTCGCAGACGACGAACTCGCAACGGCGTCGCAAGTCCTGGAGGGCTTCAGGTATCGGTCGTCACTCATCGATAAGGCCGAGGAGGACGCGCTCATCGCGCGTGTGCGTGAGTTACCGTTTCGTGAGTTCGACTTTCACGGTTTTAAGGGCAAGCGTCGCGTCGTCTCGTTCGGATACCACTACGATTTCTCTGGGCAGCAGCTGCGAAAGACGGAAGACATCCCTGAGTTTCTTCTGCCGCTTCGCGCTCGTGCCGCGGCTTTTGCTGCCATGGAGCCGGACGTGCTGCAGCACGCACTCGTGACTGAATACGCTCCAGGCGCAGGAATTGGTTGGCATCTTGACAAGGCGGTGTTCGGACAAGTTATCGGCGTTTCGCTTCTTACGCCATGCGTGCTGCGATTTAGGAGGAAGATGGAGGGGAAGTGGGAGCGCGTAAACGTGCTGGCGGAGCCGCGATCTGCCTACCACTTAAGCGGGCCCGCGCGACTGGTGTGGCAACACAGCATCTCGCCTATGGAAGGGTTACGCTATTCAATCACCTTTCGCAGCATGCGCGAAGATTGAGTTTTGGACCGAATAGAGTTTTGTAATACGCGGCGTGGCTTAAGAAGGCTGCTATTTTGAGTTTCGCTCATCATAGATTGGATCCAACACGCGGGTGGTATGTTCGGTCACACTAGGCCTTGCTTCTGGCAGCGCTCCCGCCTGTGCCCCATCGAGCTCTCTTGTTGCTTGCCCTTTCAACATCACGGCATCACTGGCTTTCTCCGCGCGACGCTTGCGACGGAAGAGCAGCCTAAGGAACACGCCTTCGAGCATAAGCATTATTAGAAATGGTAACACTGTGAAACCGAGCACTTGGTCTGCAGGTAACTCGAGCACCGTTTTCATCACGCCCATTAAAACTACGATAGCAGCAAGTCCGAGGATGAAGACTCCTGCCATCGCGCTCACGAGAAGTTCGGGTCTAACTTCTGGTGTTTCACTGGCACTATCGCCTTTTGCCGAACTCAATTTCGAGCCGCAGTAATTGCAGTAACTCAAGTTCTGCGCGACGGCCACACCGCAAGTTGAACAATACATCCGCTTTCACCCTCCTTAGGGACTACGATACGGAGTGCTGTTAAGTTCACTAACGCACTCTATTGTCCGACTCGAAGCTGTGCCAGGTCCGTATAGGTCACGTCATAGTGGAGCACGCGTGTCGGTAGTTCGAGGCTCTCCACTCACGAGCGACCGTTTTCGATGAATAATAGGTCCCTTGACTCTGCCGATGAATTTGATATGTTCCCGCCAACTCATAAAGGGACACAGGCCTGATGTTGCCTTCGCCAAACAGCATACTGGTCTCTGTTTCACGGTAGACAGACCAGAATGTCTGTCCTGCCAGTCGTCACCCTCAAACCGCTAAGTCTCGCACACGTTTAGGATCTGCTCGAGTCATGCGAATCGGATCTAATCGGCATGCGTTCATGTTTCCGCTTGCGCTGCTTGCGGCCGCATTTGCAGTTGGAACGCTGATTGGTCTGCACGTGAACGTCCCGCGCTTACTCACAGTTTCGACGACACTAGTTTGTAGTTGTATCGCGACAATTGCACTGATTAGACGCCACACAAAGATTGCTGCGGCTCTCGTCTCGCTAAGCTTTCTTTTGTCGGGAGTGATTCTGGCGGTCCTCGAAATAGAAAACATACCGAGCGGCAGTTTGAAGCAATTGATTCAATTGGAAACGATCCGGGTTGGTGAGCCTGTCGAGCTGACAGGAGTCTTGCATCGCGAACCGGAAATCGCGCCCGGCCGACGTTATCTGAATTTACGCGTCGAGCGCGTCAGAGCGCGAAGTGTGGAAAGAGAAGTGTCGGCGGTTGTCCCAATACTTGTGGTTGTGCCAACGCGGTCGATCGAGGAGGAGTTTGATCAACTCGATCTTCGCTACGGAGCGCGTATACGAGTAATGACGACGCTCAGTCGCATCGATGAGTTTCGCAATCCCGGAGTTTCTTCGTTTACCGAGTATCTGGATCGCAAAGGCTACGATGCCACCGCCTTCGTTAAGAGTCCTCTGCTGATTGAACGTTTGGACGATGAACGGGTCTTTCTGCCGCTCGCGTGGATTTACGAATGGCGGCGCCAGTTGCAGATGGAGTTCCACTCACGTCTGTCCAGGGAAACGGCAGGCGTGCTTGATGCGGCGCTGTTGGGAAATCGTTATAACCTTTCGCACTCGACTTCTGAACGCTTTCGCGCGGGTGGGACTTTTCACGTTCTTGTCATCAGTGGACTGCACATCACCTTGCTCGGCGGTCTGATCTTTTTCGTGGCCAGGCGCATTACAAAAGATCGGTTCTTGCAGTTTCTTGCTCCGGTCGCAGTCGTTTGGGGTTATTCGATTGCCGTCGGAGCTGAAGCGTCGGTAGTTCGTGCTGCTTTAATGTTTACGGTCGTGGTGCTGGCGCCGCTCGTCCCGCGTCGCGCTACCTCATTGAATGCGCTTGGCGGTGTGGCCATCGCGTTGCTTTTGTGGCGTCCCAGCAATCTTCTCGATCCGTCGTTTCAACTGACATTCGTTTCGGTCCTGGCAATCGTTGTTTTGGCTTGGCCACTGCTCGAGAAGATGTCAGAGATAGGATCCTGGCGTCCGACCCGGACCACACCATACCCACCAACGTGTCCGCCATGGCTGCGAAGTCTTTCGGAATGTCTCTTTTGGAGTGAACGGAAGGGACAACGCGAGCTCGAATTAGCAAACTATAGCTATCGCCTTTTTAAAACTCCGCTCGCGCAACGCTTGGAGCGAATGTACGTTCAAGGTGTATTGAGATACGTGTTTGGCGCGGTCGTTGTCTCAGTTGCTATCCAGTTGATGCTGCTGCCTTTTCTCGTAATCTATTTCCATCGGCTGTCGCCGGCGTCTTTAGTTTTAAACATTACGGTCGGCCTGCTAATGGCTGGAGTCACCGCAGCGGCTTTGGCCGGATTGGTGGTTGCACAGATTAGTGCAACGCTCGCAGAACCTTTATTCAGCGTCGCCAATGCTTTGAATTGGCTTATGGTCCATAGCGTAGATCCATTTGAATCGCTTGGGCTCGCATCCCTGCGTCTGCCGGAATATACGGAGTGGATGGTGGGTGTCTACGTCTTATATTATTTGCCTATCGCGATGTTGGCGGTCCTGATGTTCCAGTGGAAGCCTCTACAACTTCCAGGGCGAAACGACAAGCGTCGCACAATGAGAATTCCTTGGGCCGTATCGACCGGACAACTGATCTTGATTGCTTTGGTAGTTTTCCATCCCGGGAGTGGAGCTACTCCCGATGGCACTCTGCGAATCGACTTTCTCGATGTGGGTCAGGGTGACGCGGCGCTAGTTACACTTCCGGAGGGAACGACTATTTTGATTGATGGCGGGGGACAGCCGGGGCCCTTCAGCAATCGAGCAACTCCTGGTGACGAAGGCGATGCGAATTTTGAGCGTGATACGCGAAGTGTTGGTGAGATGGTCGTGTCGGAATATCTCTGGTGGCGAGGCCTGGGTCGAGTCGACTACCTTATCGCGACCCACGCGGATGCGGATCACATCGACGGGCTAAATGACGTGGCGCGAAATTTTGCGGTGCGAGCTGCGTTAGCAGCCAGAAATCCCGGCCGCGATCCTAAGTACTCCGAGTTCGCACAAACGCTGTCTTTGATCGGAATACCCCTTCGCTTCGTCGGCGCCGGTGATGAAATACGATTCGGCGAAGTGTCGTTGAGTGTGTTATGGCCGCGGCCGTCTTTGAATTCCGAGTTGTCATCCGGAAACAACGACTCCGTCGTACTTCTGTTGAGATATGGAACCCGATCAGTTTTATTTACAGCTGACATTGAAGCGGCGGCAGAGAAGTCTTTGTTGAAGAGCCAGTCTGTGCTCGAGGCGGATGTTGTTAAGGTGGCCCATCACGGCAGCAAGACTTCATCCTTGCCTGACTTCATCGCCGCCACGAAGGCAAGCCTGGCCGTAATATCCGTAGGCCAGACATCAATGTTCGGTCACCCAAATAAGGACGTGGTTGAACGGTGGAAGGGGAGTGGCGCTGAAGTGCTGACGACGGGAAATAGGGGAACAATTACAGTCGAAACCAACGGAAGGGATTTGCAGGTTAAGAGTTTTGTAGCCGAGGGAAGGTGAGCAAACTACTTGCGCTGTTAAGGGCTTCTCTAGCCTATGCGCACAGTAAAGCCGGCGCTTCGGCGTTATTCCGCGAAGTTTCGCTTAAGTTTTCGGTGTAGATCCACCTGATATTTGTTACAGGGGATCATAACCGACACCTGTTTAGTTTTTCCTCCTCTCGTTTAGAATCCAGACTTGTCCGCTTTGCGAGGGCACAAGTGCCCGTTCTAAACGAGGGAAAAATATCCAGGGCGGCACCAGGTCAGTGCAATTGCTAGGTGAAACTTTCTGATTCGTCGGGAACGTAGAGATCGATTTTCACACTGCCAGGCTTATATGTATGCAGCACGCCGAGAGGTGGCGCGTAGACATGTATGGTGACGAGGTTTTGT
This sequence comes from Pyrinomonadaceae bacterium, assembly GCA_035630655.1. Classification (GTDB taxonomy): domain Bacteria; phylum Acidobacteriota; class Blastocatellia; order Pyrinomonadales; family Pyrinomonadaceae; genus PSRF01. The sequence continues at coordinate 1,091 of DASQKG010000458.1, read as the reverse complement.
TCACTTACGTCAGGGTTGCCAAGCTGATGTATGTCAGGTATGTCTGAACCCGTGACCGAACCGTCCGTATGCTCGCGCGCCGTTTTGTACTCGAGACCCTTAACCGCGTCGTAGTGGAAGATTGTTTCCCAAAGCGTGCCTTCGAGTACGCGTACACCACCATGAGAGCCGTTGTGATCATGGATGGGGGTGCGATGGCCGGGACGCCAACAGAGCACCAACATCTCGACGAAATCGTTGCGGAAGACTCGATGCCGCCAATAGTTACCTTCCTTGAATCCAATGTAAGGCGCTATCTCCGCTGCTGTAACGTCGACACGCCTCAGCCAATCATAGATCTGTTCAAGGGCCGGCATAGTTTTCTGCGACTTGAGCGCTTCCACCAATGCCTGAAGTGAAAATGATTTTGCTTTAATATCATTTGACTGCAGTGTGTCTGTTGATTCGAGGTGAGTTAACAATAGTGCGGCTCCTCGGGATTTTTGTCGGTGGCCAACAGCTTATATTCTTTGGCGTGGTACTGAGTCAAGGAGTAGGCTGACTGGATGATGTTTTGTCTCGCCTTACTCTGCGGTTTTCCATGGCTAACTGGTTGCGTTGCCAACACGCGCTCAACCAGTCGGTTCGTCACGGGAAATCGAAATCGTCCGGACCGCATCACCGTCACCACTGATAACGATGCGCAACACATTGGCAGGTAGTGGATATCTTCCCAGACGTTCCCCCCACTCGATTACGACGACTGCGCTTTCATCGCTGAGCACTTCCTCAAGATCCACAGCGTGTGCTGCACGCGCTCCCTCCTCTAATCGATAGAGATCGATATGGAAAATGGGGAGCCGACCTGGATAGATATTTACAAGCGTAAACGATGGGCTGGTCACTTCTTCGGGATCGACATCTAAAGCGGCTGCGAGTCCCTTTACAAAAACAGTCTTACCCGCGCCGAGTGGCCCATCGAGCAAGATGATTTCTCCACCACTTAGCTGTGCGCCGATAATCTTGCCGAGATGGAAGGTTTCGCCGGCGTTACGCGTCGACCATTCGCCGGTTTGAAATTGTGGCGCTTGAGTGATCAAACCTACTCTGGC
>DASQKG010000457.1:0-9360 GCA_035630655.1 Pyrinomonadaceae bacterium | reverse complement strand
CGGTCAGCTCCACAAACTCGCTCAGTATTATCCCTTTCTCCCGTTTGCCTGCTTTGCGGTACCGACCTGCCGTCGCCTCCGCAATTCGTTTCCGTTCCTTCATCCTCAGCCTCATTTTCTACCCCGCTCTCTAGCTTCAATACTGCGGGGTTAATCTCTCTCATTTCGAGTAGATTTCTTATTTGAGGCAACGATTCACTTTCGAGTAGATTATTTGTGAGGCAATTCGCGTCCTTTTGCTTTTTGACCTTATCCGTTAAACTCTACGTCGTTATGGCTAGAAGCAAGTCAACTTTTGATGTAATGGGAAACGCCCTAAAATCTACACCAGCAATCTTCACTGGACTCTTAGGAATAGTCCTTCTTCTCGTCGAGCTAGGCGGCAGTTCTGGCTTCCTCTTACGAATTCTGGAGTACGTAAAAGCTCTTGGCAGATAACCAACTAAGCGGCAAAGCAAGCTTCACCTGGGGAGCGGCTGGGGCGGTTTTTCCAGAAATTGTCCGTCTCTATACGATTGCGACTCACCAACAAAATTACCCCAATTTCAGGTGGCCCTACTTCCTTATCTCTGCTCTTTTCATGCTAGCTAGCGGTGGATTGTCTTTAGCTTGGAAACCTGAAAATGCCTTTAAGGCTATATGGGTTGGAATTTCGTTTCCGACCCTCATCTCAACACTTGCCCGAACCGTACCTAATGTGCCTGGCACGCCTTGAGCCTTCTGCCCAAGGAGTCGACGGTCAGCTTGTCTTCGTCTGCTCTTTTTGAGATGTCTCACTTTTTTCTTCTATCGGCTCAGTCACTGGTTTCTCACCAAGCACTACGCGCACACTATGCGTTTGCCCGTCGTCTACCAACGGAATCTCATCATCGGATTGCAACTTGCCGTCAAGCTCCACACTCATGATCCCGCGGCTCACGGCCAGTGGATTCTCTACCTTAATGCGATACGTGGTGCGCTCGCGGCGGTAGGTGATTTCAAAATCACGCCACCATCTGGGCACGCACGGGTCAATTTTCAGCGAGTCGCCGTGCAACTTGAACCCGAGAATCGACTCGAGGCCGGCACGATACATCCATCCGGCGGAGCCTGTATACCAGGTCCACCCGCCACGGCCCGTATGAGGTGGAACCGCATAAACATCGCCCACGGCAACATACGGTTCAACTTTGTATTTGTGCAGTCCGGCGCGCGTGGAAGAGTGGTTCACCGGGTTCAACAACGAAAACAATTCGCCGGCACGTTCACCATCGCCGAGGGTTGCAAAAGCGATCAACGTCCACAGGGCGGCGTGGGTATACTGACCGCCATTCTCACGCACGCCAGGCACATAACCCTTAATGTATCCGGGATCCAAGTTTCCTTTGTCGAATGGAGGTGTAAACAGAATCACCAGTCCATCACCGCGACGTATGAGGTATTCCTCGACTGCAGCCATTGCGCGCACGGCGCGATAGGATTCAGCCCCCTGCGATATAACGGACCACGATTGAACGATCGAGTCGATCCGACATTCATCGTTCTGCACAGAACCGAGTGGAGTGCCGTCATCAAAATACGCGCGCCGGTACCAGTCGCCGTCCCACCCGTTCTTCGCCAGTGCATCTCTAACATCTTCACGATGTTCCCTGTATCGACTGGCACGCGTCGATTCCTGCCTGGCGTCGCAGTGCGGAGCAAACGACTCGAGGATGCTGTAAAGAAACCAACCCACCCAGACACTTTCGCCCTTACCCAGGTGGCCTACGCGATTCATACCGTCGTTCCAATCGCCCGAACCCATCAGCGGCAGCCCATGCGCTCCGACGGCCAAACTTCGATCAATCGCACGCGCGCAATGTTCATAAATCGAGCCCGACTCTTTGGAGATCTCGGGCTGCATGTAAATCTCCTGCTCGTCCGGCTTCAATAATGGCTGCTCAATAAAAGAAACTACTTCATCCAGCACAGATAAATCGCCGGTGACGCTAATGTAGAACGTCGTTACAAACGGAAGCCACAGGAGGTCGTCCGAAAAACGTGTGCGCACACCGCGTCCGCTCGGCGGATGCCACCAGTGTTGCACGTCGCCTTCCTTAAACTGATGGCTTGCGGCCAAAAGAATCTGACGGCGGGCAATATCGGGACTGCTGTAGACAAGCGCCATCACGTCCTGCAACTGATCTCGAAAGCCAAACGCGCCTCCCGATTGATAGAAAGCGGTGCGCGCCCAGATGCGACAGGACAATGTCTGATATAGCAGCCAGCGATTGAGCATGGTGTCCATCGCGGTGTCGGGTGTTCGTACTTCGATCGTGCCGAGTAGCCGATCCCAATGCGTCAACACTTCCTCAAAGGCATTATTTACATTGCCAATGTTGTTGAATTTCGCGACCAGCGCCTGCGCTTCTTCCTTCGACGCGGTCTCGCCGAGAAGGAACGTAATTTCGCGCGCTTCATGTGGAGCGAGTTCTAAAGTCACTTGTAGCGCTGCGCAGGGGTCGAGTCCGGCGCCATCGCGTCCGGCCAGCATCGTGCGGCGCAAAGCTGCGGGTCGCGCAAGCGTGCCGTTGCGGCCCAGAAACTCTTTGCGGTCACAGGTAGCGCTGGAGAGTTGCTCGCTCGTTGCGGTGAAAGCCACCCGGCCTGCAAATTCGTTATTGAAAGGGTTGCGCACGTAGATGGTCGACGCGTCTCTATCGATCTCGGTAATCAGGTACGGCGCTGAGGTGGAACGCAGCACTCCGAGAACGAGTTCGTTGTAAAGGGTTATCGTGAGCCGTCGTCTTCTATTGGCACGATTCCGCAGCCGCAGTAGTGAGATTTTCACCGGCGCATCAAGCGGTGTAAACAGGAGCAACTCCTGCGAAAGACCGTGGCTGGTGTGCTCAAAGACGCTATAACCCTGCCCGTGCCTGATCACAAACGGTTCTCTTTCCCGAATCGGCAGAGGTGTGGCTGACCAGACCGTGCCCGTGTCTTCATCGCGCAGATAAACAATCTCGCCCGGCGGATCGCTCACGGCATCGTTGGACCAAGGCGTCAAACGATTCTCACGACTGTTAACCGACCACGTATATCCGCTCCCTGTCTCGCTGACCTGAAAACCAAATTCGTTTGCGTTGCCAATCACGTTGGACCAGGGCGCGGGCGTCCATTGTTCGGCTCCGAGTAACGTCACATACTCTCGGCCACCCTGGTGAAACCCGCCGAGGCCGTTGAAGAACGTCAACTCGGGCGGAGCCAGCGCAGGCTCCGGATACGTTTGTGAAGGCAGACGCGGAACGAAAGCCGGTGGCAGAGGCTCTTCCACCGGTTGACGCTCGAGTTGATCTTCCAGGGCACCGCGTTCACAAACGATGACCGCCCTGGCGACGGCATGTAAAAGAATACGATCAGGTTCCGGAATCTGATCGGCTTGTCGCAGGTAGAGTCCACCAGGCTTGTCCTGCAAACCCTGCAAGCCGCTGGTGCGCACCATCGTTTCCAGTTCTCTTTGCAGCGACTGCAGGTAGCTGGTAGGGCTGTCGTTGAGAATCACGAGATCGATCTTCAGACCCTTGAAATGCAGGTACTCGTGACCGCGCACAATCTTGCGGACCGTCGGCAGGTCTTCGGCCTTATCAATTCGCACCACAAGAATCGGCAGGTCGCCGCTGATGCCATAAGCCCACAGGCCGGATTGCGCCCCGGTATTGAGCGCGAGCACATGTGGCCTCGGACGCAACGAAGGATCCGAATAAAGGATTCGCGCCGCCAGCCTCTGAAACAGGTGGGCCTCTTCAGTTTCAATCTTTAAGTGACTCATCTCTACCTGGGCCTTGGTCCAGGCGAGGCGGAGTTCACGTTCGAAAGTATTTGGATCGTGATACTTGTCAGCCAGCGCCATTGCCTCCTCGCGCGAGCCGGCCACGATTGTGCTGAAAGAACAACGTACCGTTTCATTCGGTCGGATGCGCACGCGTCTTCGCAAACTGAAGACTGGGTCGAGTACTGGGCCAGTGGTGTTTGAGAGTGGCCGATCCTCCATCACGGCAATCGGATCCGCGGTGGTATGGCCGCGGCCCAGAAACCTCCCACGATCAGTTTCGTATTGCACCGCGCCGACTAAATCTCCTTCTACAACCACGACATGAATTCCCCAGATTTCCTGGTCTGTGCTCGAACGTCTCCGACGATGGGCCAGAATTGCATTTTCCGCGGCAAAGAATTCCGTTTCGATAAAAAGATTGCTAAAAGCTGGATGCGCGGCATCAGTTTGAGGCGAGTTGAGGACGACTTCAGCGTAACTAGTCAATTCAATTTCGCGAGTGCGGGTTGAGTCGTTGGTCAACGAAACCCGCCGGACTTCGGCGTTGTCTTCCGCGGAAACTACGACTTCTGTAAGCGTAGTGATGCCTCCATCGTGACGTCGAAACTCCGCTTTGTCCTCCGAAAAGGCCACTTCGTATAACTGTGCCCGGCGGAGTATCGGTTGGTAAGTTGCCGACCAAACTGCGCCGCTGCGCACGTCTCTTAAGTAAACAAAGGTCCCCCAGTTATCTCGCGTAACATCTTCGCGCCAGCGCGTGACCGCATTGCCGCCGCTATTGGAATATCCCGAGCCGGCCGTCGTCAGCATGACGTTATAGGTTCCATTTGAAAGCAACTGAGTGCGTGGTGTTTCCTGATCTGCCGTGTCGTAAACACGCGTAATCATTCCCGACGGTGTTTGGACCACGCGCCCCGTCAACACTTCTTCGGCGCGTGGATGCGCCGCCGGCACGCCTACGGGGATGCGCTCCTGCAACAGAAGTTCGGTCGCTCGGACAGACGGCTCTGCGTGAAAACGCTTTTCCATGCGGTCGTCTTGCAGAACATTGCTTAGGGAAACGAGGCTCATCCCCTGGTGATGAGCCATGAATGCTCGGATGATCACGAAGCGCTGACCCTGCGGAAGACGCGCCGCCGTGTAGTCGATCGACTCGTAGTAGCCAAACGCGCCGAGCGCGCCTTCTTTTTCCAGACGCCGCAGGTTGTCCATCGCCGCGCGCGGATTTATCTCCGCGGCAAGCATGGTGGCGTAAGGGGTCACGACAAGGTCCTCGATGAGTCCGCGTTTTAATCCGAGACCCGGCACCCCAAAGGGACCGTATTGATAATTCAAGTGAATGTCGCGAACGTTGTAAGCAGCTTCCGATACGCCCCACGGAACTCCGCGCTCCTCGCCATACTCGATTTGCCGGTTGACCACACCGTCATAAGTTTCGTGGAGCAGCGATGCGGGATAATTGCGCATCACCAACAGCGGCATCAGGTATTCAAACATGGTGCCAGTCCAGGAAATCAGAGCCCGCCCACCGTCAACCTTCGTCAACTGCCGGCCCATGCGGAACCAGTGTTCCTGCGGCACATCGCCTTTTGAAATGGCAACGAAGCTGGCGACCCGCGCTTCTGAAGCCAGCAAGTCGTAGTAAGAGTCGTCTGCTCGGAGGGCACTGACGTTGTACCCAATCGTAAACAGCTTGCGTTCTCGATCGAAGAGAAACTTGAAATCCATCGCCTCGGCCATCTCTTCCGCGCTTTTGGCCAGGCGACTAAGGCGCGAGAGCAGATCTCCAGCAGCTCGTGCTGCCTCTTCGAGAGCAGCGGTTAAGGCGCTGACTTCAGCCGACGCAGAAACATCCTCCGCTTGCAAAGCAGCTAGTTCGACCAGCGCCCTGTCGCAAACCTCGGGCACCTCGGCAAGCGTGGGGACACCCTCGAGTAGAACACGCAGCGATTTCCACGGTGCTTCCGTTTCCTGTTCTTCGTCCCCACTTTTCGGTAACCAGGGCGTCCAGCCGGAAAGCGTAACCATGTCACGACCGCAGGCCTCGACCTGATGTTTGAGCGACGTGACCCACCAGCGCAGCTCTTTGAAATTCATCTCGCCATGTTCGTGTGCCAGCGCACTGACGATGTCTTCAATTTCGGACACGCGTTTGGCCAAAGACTCAAAAAGCAGGTACCACGCAGGCAGACTATCTCTCTCAGCGACGCCGACAAGTTTCTGGCAAGCCTCGATCTCGTTGCGAAGCTGACTCACAGTGACTACATCAGTGCGTTGCCGCACGCTGCCCAACTTTTCTGCCTCGTCGGAAATAGCGTTGATCGTATCGGTGAGTCCCTGGGTGATTCGCCCGTCAAACAGTTTTGTGTCCGGCAACTCAATGCATCCCTGTCGTACCGCAATCAAATGGCCGGCGAGGTTGCCGCTATCAACGGTGGAAATGTATTGAGGAAAAAGCGGCTGGAGCGTTTTCGTGTCGTACCAGTTGAAGAGGTGGCCATGAAATTTGCCCATTTTGGCCAGTGTTGCAAACGTCAACTCCTGCCGCTCGACAAACTCCAGCGAGCTGACGTACCCAAGATCGTGGGCGGCGAGAGTTGAGAGTGACAGCAATCCTATGTTTGTGGGCGAAGTACGATGGGCCACGATCGGAACCGGATCTTCCTGAAAATTATCCGGAGGGAGCCAGTTATCTTCCGCGCCCACGAAAACTTCGAAGAAGCGCCACGTTCTCCGGGCCACCATTCGGGCAAAGTGGAGATCGTTACCCGTAAGGAGTTTGCGCTCCAGCGATCGCAACTTGCTGACCCAATGAGCAACTGCCGGCGAAACACTCCAGGCCAGGGCAAACACGCTCATCACCCCAAGCGCAGCTGGATTGAAAATTACGGCGACCGCCGCGGCGAAAAAAGTCACCGCTTCAGCAGGCCACATGAACCGAACGAAAGCTGGCAGATCGTTGCTCGTAGATCTTTCAGCATCGGCAGCAGTAACCCACTCCAGCAATTTCTTGTGCGAAATAAGTTTCCTGTGGATCGTGCGCACAATTGCGTCAGCCATCAGGTAAGCCTGGTGTGGCAGCAGCACGATTGATAGAGCGACTTGAGCACTGTTGGTTCTGACATCACCCCAGACACTCCAGAAGTGACTGGTCCATGGGATTCCGCGCGGATGAATTAAAAGACTCGTCGTGACGTGGAGGTAAACGGGGAACGCGATCGTGATCACTGCAAACAAGGTCCACAGAAGCGGTGACCCTGGAAAGATCGTCCAGGAAGCCAGCAGCCACAGAAGGAGCGATGGCGCGACCAAACTTCGCCGCAGATTATCCAGAATCTTCCAGCGTGAGATGAGCGGCAGCGGATTGCCTGTTCTCTTTCCCTGAGCATCTGTTACGGTCGGGAGCAGCCATCGGGCAATTTGCCAATCGCCGCGAGTCCATCGATGTTGCCGCTTGGCGTATGCGACATACGACGCCGGGTAATCGTCGAGTAACTCGATGTCAGTTACTAGTGCAGCGCGCGCAAACAGCGACTCAAAGAGATCATGACTTAGTAGCGTGTTTTCCCGCACGCGATTGGCCAGTGACGACTCGAACGCATCTACGTCATATAGCCCTTTGCCGGTGAAACTTCCTTCACAAAAAAGATCCTGATAAACATCGGATACCGCTGTGGTGTAAGGATCGATCCCGGTATTGCCGGAAAAGATGCGTGCGAATCTCGATCGTGACGCGCTCTCCAGAGAAATGCTGACTCGAGGCTGCAAAATACCGTAGCCCCGAACAACGCGCTTCACGTTTGGATCCAGTCGTGGTCGATTGAGCGGATGGACTGCAGCACCGACGAGTTTGCGGGCGACGTCTCGCGGAAGTTGAGTGTCGGAATCGAGCGTGATGACGTAGCGAACGCGCCCGAGCAAAGCATCGTCAGCGGTTGTAACGATGAAACTTGTTTCTCCAGCGCCGCGTAGCAGCCGGTTAAACTCTTCCAGCTTTCCTCGTTTTCTCTCCCAGCCGATCCATTTCTCTTCGCTGGGGTTCCATAACCTCCGGCGATGAAACAGGTGGAATCGATGCGGCGGCCCATCGCCGTGACGACGATTGAGAGCCTCGATTCCAAGCTGGGCGGCTTCCAGGAGTGGACCATCGGCGGGGGTTTCTTCCGCGTCAGCATCGGGAAAGTCACCCAGCAACGCCAGATAAATGTTCTGGTCCCGATTGGCGAGGTAGTGGACCTCGAGTCGTTCCACTAGCGCCTGGACCTGCGACTCGGTGGAAAAAATTGTCGGAACCACCACCATCGTGCAGGCGTCCTCGGGAATGCCTCCAACGGTCTCCATCCTTGGCAACAACCGCGGATGAAACAGATGTGTGACGTCCCAGTTAAGTACGCTCAGCGCGAGATCGCTTGCCGGAATCAGCGCGAAGAGTGCGGCCACAATCATCAGCGGCCACTCAGCGCCGGCTCTATGCATGAAGGTGAGCAGCGCGGCAATGACCAGGACAGTGACAGACGATAGCGTGCCTAAGTAAATCGCTGTCGCATGTCGCAGGCTATAGCGACGGATTCTCTCGATTAGCCGCGGACGGTAAGCAAAGGCGTCTTCCAACTTTGCCAGACCGGCATCAACCAGATAAAAACCCACATGCGCCTCTGGCCCGGACTCGTTTCCATTCTTGCTCCCGTTTTCCGCGAGCTCGACAGCGGACCGTGCAACCTCGAGTTCATCCGAACGCGTGCGTTTGCTGATTCTCTCAATTACGTGCCGATAGCGATCGCGCGAGACAAATTCCATTTTTGAGTAAGCGTCCGCCGGGTCTGCTCCGAGAACCGGCTCAATGAGGCAAACGCTTTCGAAAAAATCACGCCAATCGAGAGTCGAGAGGAGACGCATGCTGGTGATGATATTGCCGACCGTCACCTGAGTTGCGGCCTGTCGTTGGTGCTCTGCATGGATTATTTGTTCGATACTCGTGGCCTGACGGGTGAGTTGCTTTTCGAACCAATCGAGCACCGGGGCGACGGCCGGATCCTGTTCACGCAGGCGTTGCGTAAGGTGCACGACAAACGACTGGGGTATCTTGTCTCGTTTACCAAAGCGCTCGATGAGCAGCGGTATTAGTCCAGCAGGCTGGCGCGAAGCGAGCTCGAGAAGTTTGTCCGCGAGCCTGTCAGCCTCCTCACGCTCTGCGCGCGCGTTGACGATCACAGTGGCAAGCCGCCGCAGATTCTCAACCAGCGCTAAACGAAGCGTGATTGCAACGGCCCACAATTCTCCGATCGTCAGTGGCGAGACGGTTTGGTAGGCAGCAATGAAACGTCTGAGAGTATCCGTATCGAGGCGGCAGTCGGTGTGAGCTATCAGCGCAAGAGCCAGCGCATAGATCCTCGGATATCCCTTGAGTTCGCCTTCAGTGAGTTTCGGCAGCTCGTGGTAATAGCCCCGGGGCAGATCCTCGCGAATTTCTCGTAGCTGTTCCTCGACAATATAAAAGTTGTCGACCAACCACTCGGCCGCGGGAGAGATCGCTCGGCCGTTCTTGATCGCTTCGATCAGAACTCGATAAG
>DASQKG010000456.1:0-8327 GCA_035630655.1 Pyrinomonadaceae bacterium | reverse complement strand
AAACATTACATCGAAGAAGCCGATCACAGAGGCCTAAACTCATCAGCGTAAATTTTCCACTCGATCAAATGACCAGGGAAGAGAAACTGCAGGCGATGGAGGCGCTGTGGGCCGATCTCACCCGCAACACAGAGCAGTTTGAATCGCCTGCCTGGCACGAACAAGTGTTGAAGGAGAGAGAGCAAAGGTTAGAGTCGGGCCAGGAAAACTTCATCGACTGGGAAATAGCCAAGCAGCAGCTTCGCAAGGAATGACATGAAAATTGTCATCCTTCCGTCTGCTAGAGATGATCTGGCAGGCGGCGCTGCTTTCTACGAGAATCAAGGAGAAGGGCTCGGCGAATATTTTCGCGAGTCACTGATTTCCGATGTTGACTCCTGGAAATATACGCGGGCATTCACGAAAGAGTGTTCGGATTTCACCGCTTGCTGTCTAAGCACTTTCCATACGCAATTTATTACACGACCGACAAAGACACGATCTTTGTCAGGGCCATCCTTGACTGCCGGAGAGATCCCAAAGTATTGAGGCGTAAGCCAACCCAGTGAGTAAAATTCATAACATGTACATTCTCGGCATAAACGCATATCACGGTGACGCGGCGGCGGCGATTGTTAAAGATGGTGAACTTGTGGCGGCCGTAGAAGAAGAGCGATTTAATCGTGTGAAGCACTGTGCCGGTTTTCCGGCGGAGTCCGTACGTTACTGCCTGCAGACTGCCGGCGTTCGAATTGAGGACGTTGAGCACATCGGCATCTCGCGGGATCCTTCTGCGCACCTGCACAAGAAGGTCTTGTTTGCGGCAGGACGCGCCGCGAAGAACGCGGCGGGTGACAGGTGGCAGAAAGCCGGGCGCACGAGCCACGAGGCAGAAAGGGCGTTGCAGGAAGCAGAGACTCTAATAATTGAACCGGACTCGAACAAAAGGACAGTTGAAGCCGAAACAGATTCCAATGGGCGCGGCAGCAACGGACGGACACGTGGCAGCGGAATTTTCTCACTGGTTAAGGACCGCCTAAACAATGCGGCGAAGGTTCGTGACTTGAAAGGTGAACTGGCAAGGGTGCTTGGTGTTTCGAAGAATAGTTTGAATGCGCAGTTTCATAACATTGAACACCATCATGCGCATCTGGCGAGCTCGTTTTATGTTTCACCCTTCGAACGCGCGGCGCTGCTGTCGATCGATGGGTTCGGCGACTTTGTCTCAACGATGTGGGCCGTGGGAGAAGGGAACTCAATCAAGGTCCTGGACCAGGTGGAGTATCCACATTCAACCGGCATCGTTTACACGGCGACGACGCAGTTTATTGGATTCCCGCATTATGGTGACGAAGGGAAGGTGATGGGGCTCGCGCCTTATGGCAAGCCGCGCTACATCGAAGAGTTTCGCAACATCATCCGCACCGTAGCGGACGGCAAGTTTAAGTTGGACCTCGACTACTTTCGACACCACGCAGAAGGCGTGGATATGAGTTGGGACCAGGGGTCGCCGGTGATTGGAAGAGTCTATTCCGACGCCTATGCGCGCACGTTTGGTCCACCGCGCGAGCCGGGCGCTTCGCTAACCGATCGCGAGCGCGACATCGCGGCAAGCTTGCAGATGCGTTTGGAGGAAGTGGCGTTTCACGTTCTGAATCATCTACACGATGAGACGGGATTGACTGACCTGGGACTGTCAGGTGGCGTTGCGTACAACTCGGTAATGAACGGGAAGATTCTGCTCAACACGCCGTTTCGAAGAATGTTTGTGCAGCCGGCTGCGGGTGATAGTGGGACGGCGGTGGGTGCTTGTTATGAGATATATAGTCGAGTAGCGCCTAATGGATGGCGAAGCGGGATAGGACAATCTGCTGACGCCCGCGCCGCTACGACATACCCACCCGCTATCGCAGGTGGTGCTGACTACGTAATGGAGGGCGCGTATACGGGCCCTGAGTTTTCAAGTGAAGAGATTTGTGCCGAGCTCGACGCGAGTAAGCTTCAGTATGAGACTTACACCGATGAGGCCGTTACTAAACAGGCAGCTCGCGACATAGCCGACGGCCTGGTGGTGGGATGGTTTCAGGGGCGTATGGAGTTTGGTCCAAGGGCTTTGGGTAATCGTTCCATAGTCGTCGATCCTCGCCGCGCCAATATGAAAGAGACCCTCAACGAGCGCATCAAGAAGCGTGAGCCATTTCGCCCGTTTGCTCCTTCAATACTTGAAGAACGCACCGCCGACTACTTTGAACAGGATCATCCCGCGCCGACTATGTTGACGGTCTACCAGGTGAGACCTGAGCGCCGCGCGGAGATACCGGCGGTCACACACGTTGATGGCTCAGGACGCTTGCAGACTGTGTCGCGTGAGCTCAACCCCAGGTACTATCAGTTGATCTCCGACTTCAACGAGCTAACGGGTGTGCCGGTTGTACTCAATACGTCTTTCAATGAGAACGAGCCAATCGTCTGTACTCCGCGCCATGCTATCGACTGCTTTCTCAAGACGCGGATGGATGTTTTGTATCTGGGGAATCACGCCGTAAGGCGACGGATGACGGGTGACGGATGACGGGTGACCGGGGACGGGTGACGGGTGACCGACGGCGTCCGCCGAAGGCAACCGTCGTGAGTCATCTAGCTCGGTCTGGATGAGCGGAGACCGGGGACGGGCGACGGGTGACCGACGGCGTCCGCCGAAAGACAACCGTCGTGAGTCGGTCCCGTCCCCTGTACCCGGTCATCCGTCACCGGTCACCGGTCACCGGTCACCCGTCACCGGTCTCCGGTCTCCGGTCCGTACGCAACTTAGGAAACCGAACCTTCAATGCGCATATTAGTAACCGGCGGTGCCGGCTTTATTGGCTCGCACCTTTGCGAACGTTTATTGAACAGCGGACACGATGTTCTCTGCCTGGATAATTTCTTTACCGGCCGGCGCGAAAATATTATTAGCCTGCTCGATAACCGCCACTTCGAACTAATTCGACATGATGTGACTGAACCGATACTTCTCGAAGTGGACCAAATCTATAACCTGGCCTGCCCGGCGTCGCCGATTCACTATCAATACAACCCCGTGAAGACCGTGAAGACGAGTGTAATGGGAACCATCAACATGCTCGGTCTCGCCAAGCGCGTACACGCCCGAATTCTCCAGGCATCCACCTCGGAGATCTACGGCGATCCGGAGGTCCATCCTCAACCAGAAGAGTATTGGGGCAATGTGAATCCGATTGGGGTGAGGTCTTGCTATGACGAAGGGAAGCGCCTGGCTGAAACTCTGATGATGGATTACCACCGCCAAAATAAAGTTGATACCCGCATAGCGAGGATCTTCAACACGTATGGTCCACGCATGTGTGAAGACGATGGCCGGGTGGTTTCAAATTTTGTTGTCCAGGCGTTGCGTGGCGAGCCTCTGACGCTATATGGCGCCGGAGATCAAACCCGTTCTTTTTGTTACATCGACGATATGGTTGAAGCTTTGATTCGCCTAATGAATACCGGCGAACTATATGAGCCAGTTAACCTGGGCAATCCCGTTGAATTTACTATCAAGCAATTGGCCGAGGAGATACTCAAGATCACTGGCTCCACTTCGACGATTGTCTACCAGACCTTACCGGAGGACGATCCAAAGCAACGCAAGCCGGATATCTCACGAGCCCAGGAATTTCTTAAATGGAACCCGACCGTTCAACTCAACGAAGGTCTGAAGAAGACGATTGCGTCTTTTAAAGAACGTGCTGGCAGGAATAAAGTGCTGAGTGCACCCTAAAGTGATGAGTGATGAGTGATGAGTGATCGTAACCCAAATGACCGAGTCGTCCGCTGGGCTCAAGCCAAAAGGAGGACACGATGTCGAAGAAAATTGAAAAGTTCGAGGATTTCATAGCATGGCAGAAAGCGCGGAGACTTACGGCCGAAATTTACCGGGTTACCAGTAAGGAGCCGTTCGCAAGAGATTTTGGCCTCAAGGATCAGATTAGACGGGCAGCCGTTTCCAGTATGTCGAATCTGGCCGAGGGGTTTGAACGTGGGCGAGCTACAGAATTTCATCAATTTCTCTCCGTAGCGATGGGCTCATGTGCGGAAGTTCGAACCCAGTTGTACGTAGCATTGGATGTGGGATACCTAAGTACTTCAGTGTTCGAGACGCTAATGACTCAGGCCAAGGGGTCGGACAAATACTCGGAGGACTGCGCCTTTCAGTAGAGCGCAAGCGCGATTCACTTAGACGCTAACCAAGCACTATCCAAGACTCATCACTCATCACTCATCACTTTAAGCCCGGCCGTTAAATGAAAGTCCTTCTTCTTAATCAGTGTTTCTACCCCGACGTGATGGCTACAGCTCAATACCTCACCGATCTAGCTGTGGGGCTAGTTGAAGAAGGGCACGATGTCACAGTAGTAACAAGCGACCGCGGCTATGACAATCCGTCTCAACGCTTTCCACGACGTGAAACGTGGCGCGGCATTAAGATCATTCGAATTTCTTCGCTGGCGCTGGGAAAGGAAACCAGGTGGCGCCGGGCCGCAAACTTTGCCAGTTTCCTGCTCAATTGTACGTTGAGGCTCTTGCTGCTTTCTCGTTTCGATGTGGTTGTAGGGTTGACCTCGCCTCCACTGATCTCTTTCCTCGGCGCTCTCTTCGTTCGAATCAAAGGTGGGCGGTTTTTCTTCTGGGTAATGGATCTTAACCCTGATGAAGCAATAGCCGCCGGCTGGCTGAAAGACCATTCCGTATCCTCAAGAATTCTCAAGGGGCTCTTAAGGTACAGTCTTGTGAACGCTGAGGGAGTCATTGCATTGGATAGATTTGTGAAGCAGAGGGTTGTTGCCAAGGGTGTTCCGGAAACGTCGGTCTCAGTGTTGCCACCGTGGGGTCTCGACGACAGCGTAACGTTTGACATGAAAGGAAGAGAAGCCTTCCGCCGGCAACACAATCTGAAAGAGAAGTTCGTAGTGATGTATGCCGGTAACCACAGTCCGTGTCACCCGCTCGATACCTTAGTTGAAGCAGCACGCCGGCTCGCCGATAACAAGGAAATTGTTTTCTGTTTTGTCGGCGGCGGCAGCGAGCAGAAGAGGGTCGCTGACTTCGCAAGGCGCCATGGACTAGAAAATATCCTGTGTCTACCTTATCAACCGTTTGCAACGTTGTCTGCCTCGCTCTCGGCAGCTGACCTTCACACGGTCGTCATGGGCGACAAGATGGTTGGAATAATCCACCCCTGCAAAATCTACAACATACTTAGCATTGGCTGTTCTTTCCTCTATATTGGACCAACGCCCAGCCACGTCACTGAGATCACCGCGGCGATCGGCTCAACGCTAAACAGCAACCGTCAGGCGTATTCAGCAAGGACCGGTGACGTGGAAACTGTGGTCCAGAACATTTTGGAGCAGGCAAAACGTAAACTGGAGGGCGAGCAAGACTTTGCTCCTGAGATGGCCGGCATGTTTTCGAGGCAGACGCTTCTGCCACGCATGATCAAGATACTGGAATCCAGAACGGCTGACACGGCACTGTTTGCGCAATCGGAAAGTTCGAGTTACATGTCTGCTGAACGTTAGACAAGCAGTTCACGCTCTACACTCAACTCCCATTCCTCACTAGAAAGGTCGCCCATGTATACCTACTTCGGCTTGTTTTTGATCGCCACGTTTGCGTCGCTGGTCCTTACCCCTTTAGTACGTCGCCTATGTGAACGATTCAACCTGTTGGATGTTCCGGTCGACGGCCGGCGCATGCACAGCAAAGCCGTGCCGCGGCTCGGCGGTGTGGCAATTTACATCTCGTGCCTACTCGCGTTAGCGACGTTGCCATTCATAGACAACATCCTCACCCAGACCCTTCGCGGATACACTCCTCAGATTTTGGTCGCTTTGATTCCGGCAACGCTGGTTTTCCTGTTTGGTGTCTACGACGATCTACGCGGCACGAATGCCACTGTAAAGCTGGTGGCCCTCGGTGCGATCGCAACACTCTTCTTCATTATGGGCGGACGCGTCGAGTTTTTGTCGATACCGTTCCTTGGTTCCTTTCAATTGCCGGGAATTGTCTCATTCATTGTAACTGTAGTCTGGCTAGTGGCTATTGCAAACGCCTTCAATTTGATCGACGGCATGGATGGACTGGCATCGGGAGCGGCTTTGTTCGCGTCGCTGGTAATCCTGACAATCTCATTTGCGCAGGGTCAACCCGTGATGATTGTTTTTTCTCTAGTCCTCTGTGGCGCATTGGCTGGATTCTTAAGATACAACTTTAATCCGGCCTCAATATTCCTGGGCGACTCGGGCGCCCTCTTCGTGGGCTTCACCCTTGCGGCGATGTCCGTGGTTGGATCGCAGAAGGCGAGCACGGCGGTGGCAATTGTCATCCCGATCCTGGCGTTTGGAGTACCGGTCGTCGACACGGTCGTAACAATCGCGCGGCGATTCGTCAGCCGCAAACCAGTCTTTCAGGGGGACAATGAGCATATTCATCACATGTTGATTGCTCGCGGTTGGTCGCAGCAGCGTGCGGTGCTGATATTGTATGCCGCGTGTGCGGCCTTCGGCCTGACGGCAATACTATTCAGCGGCACCAGCTCACGGCTGATTGGCTTCGGTTTATTTGTGCTTGCAGTAATCACTATTCTGGCCCTGGGCCATCTGCGCTACCACGAAGTGGACGAGCTTCGCGCCGGCTTCAAACGAACGGTTGGTGACCGGCGAAATCGGATCGCCAACAACCTGCGTGTGCGGCGGGCCAGCGTGGCCTTCTCCAAAGCCGCTGACTTAAATGAGCTATTTGATGCAATGAAGGTGATGCTGGAGTCTGAAGAATTTGCCTATGCGCACCTGGAATTGGGGCAGCCGAAACACTCGGAGAGCAACCGGCGTGCGTTTGAAGCGATCGGGTCGCGGAATTCGGAGCGGCCGCCTCAGTTTATCAACGGGCGAGTTGTCTGGTCCTGGAAGCAGAATGGTCTTAGTGAAGACGCCGTACTTGAATCCACGAATTTCTGGCGTTTCAGTCTACCGCTGACAACCGGCAATACTGAATGGGGCTGGATGAATCTTTACCGCACACTCGATGGTCCGCCTTTGCTGGTTGATATGAACTACCTGGCTGGTTTTTTTAGAACTCACCTGGCTGAGGCTGTTGGTCGTATCCTTCAGTCATCCGAAAAGCCGATCAACGCCGGCGCGGCAACTGCAGGTAAATCGGCTATGACCATGAGGGCCGGAAAAGGCGGAAACGTCGCAGCCAGCTATGGAAGGTAAGGGAGAATTGGCAGGGGACAACCCCGCCTCACCTCAGCTTCGTGTCGCAAGAGTTCTTGGCGCCATTATTTTCGCCAGCTTGCTGGGACTCATCGTCCTCACAGCAATTCCTTACGGTACAGCGGAAGCCTGGTGGAAAGCGCTTCTCGTTTGCTCCCTCCTCGCCCTCACAATTATCTGGCTAATTGAAGGGTTCTTGAGCGGATCCTGGATCAGCGATGGCTGGTCTTTGGTCCTTCCGATGGCGGCGCTTGCGCTTTTTTCGTTTCTGCAAACGCTGTCAATCGGCCAAGGCGCGCAAACTGGCGCAGTTTCGTTTGCCACCTGGAATGCGATCAGCGCCGATCCTTACCACACACGCTTCTTTGCGGCACAGTTTCTGGCTCTCACGCTCGCCGGAGTTCTCCTGCTGCGTTACGCGTCCACGGAAGGACGGCTGCGAACTCTCATCTACGTAGTAATTGGCGTGGCTGTCGCCAGTGCCATCTTCGGAATTCTGAGACAAAGAATGCAGCACAAGCTTGGGTTTGGTTTGCCGCTATTGCCACTGCATAGCGGCTATGGACAATTCATCAACAAGAACCATTTCACTTTGCTGATGGAGATGGGCCTCGGACTGACACTGGGAATGATTTTCGGTGGCGCCACTAAACGCGAACAGTCGTTGATTTACCTCGCAGCGCTGTTGCCAATCTGGACCGCCCTGGTTCTGTCAGGTTCACGCGGCGGATTGGTGGCGATGATGGCCCAGGTAATCGCGGCGGTTTTACTATTTCGTCCTGTTGGGCGGATGGTACATCCGACAGAGTTGCCATCGAAGGCATTGCGCGTCCTGCAATCGTTTCCTGTCCAACTGGTACTGTTGCTTGTCCTGGTCGTCGCAGTCGCCCTTGGAACTTTATGGATGGGCGGAGATCGGCTGGCAACCCAGATTGAGGAATCACCCAAAGAGTTTAGTGCTGACACCGCATCACGCCAGGGTGTGAGTCGAAATGAACTCTGGCGTGTGACGTTAAGAATGTTTGCAGCCCACCCAATACTCGGTGTCGGGATGGGTGGTTATTGGACGGC
>DASQKG010000455.1:0-22013 GCA_035630655.1 Pyrinomonadaceae bacterium | reverse complement strand
GGGATCCAATTCCTGAAGTTCCACGAGCGTCACAATCGCCGTCGCAGCCGCGTGTGCATCTGCTGGGTAAAGCGTGTCATGGTAGTATTTCGGCCACCCGTCTGCAAGAAAGAAGCTATCTCGCCAAAACTTGAAACCACCCAGCAAAGCCAGGCGAAACTCTTCGTCTGCCGCCGCCGAGCACTCCGTGATGGCGGCCAGCGAACGCAGGACATAGGCAGTGTGGAAATTATCCACCCAAGCCTGATTGCCGTCTGTGCCATAAGCCCATGAACCGTACGGTTGTTGTTTACGGGCAACGAAACGGGCTGCACGCACCGCCACTTCACAGAGGTCAACCTCGCCCGTTGTTGAACCAACCAGGGCCAGAGTCTCCGCTGCGAGTAGGCTCGCATTGAAAATCTGCGTATGGTCCAGCGGTGAATAGCTGAAGCAAACTTCTGGGCCAGATTCCACCGTGCGATTTAGATCCTGCCGAATGAAATCACACGAGCTACGCGCTACTTCCAGATAGCGCTCATCATGAAAGGCCTCGAAGGCTTCCCTTAGCGCGCGCGCAGCAAAAGCTGTGGGAACGATCGTGGGCGTGCCTTTGGGGACAAAGAAGTGCCGACTTTGCCAATCGAAGTTGTAACCCCATGCTGCTCCGCTGTAACCAGAAAGCTGAAGGCCGAGCAACTCATCAACAAGGTCGCGAGCTTCGTTTTCAGCTTCGGCGGTTTTCAACCGGCGGTAGTTCGAGACGGCTGCCAACGCAAAAAGAGCAATGCCTTTTGAATTCTTTTGCTCGGGAACAAGTGCCAGCCGGCGAAGGTTCAACGGCGAGCGTTTATTGAGTTGAGTCCAACCGAGTCGACCTAGTCTGGAATTCCTCAAAGGTGTGGCCTGAAAAAGGCGGCTGTTCAAGGCATCGAATGGATCGTGTCCGGAAAAATGTCGGACCCGGCACCAGTGGAGCAGTTCGTTGAATGCCTGGCTAAGCGTGGGCTGATCCATCTATGACCTTCCTCACCGCGCCGTGATTAACCGTGGGTAGAACCAGCTCCAAAGGAGCCGAATGTTTATAGCATCGTTCAGGCCCTCCAGAACTAAAGCTCCGTTAGGAGCGACATGTCGCTCCTAACGGAGCTAAATACAAAAAGAATACTTGAAACTATAAACATTCGGTCCCTAACGGGACTTGAGCAATAGCTAAAGATTAGTCCGGACTGGCTTGGAAATGTTTTGATTTCGTGCTTTCTGCCGTCTGCTTACTGCCTAATGGTTTTATTGACTACTGCTCACCGACGTCTCAATTCGCCGCGCCGTTTCAATGAAGCTCTCGTGCCATAGCTCAAACATCAGCAGCGTCCAGAGTAGCTTGCGATGATTTGCCGCGCCGCGTTCGTGTTCGTCCTGAAGGCGGGTCACGTAATCCGGATTGAAGACGCCGGCCCGGCGCACGCGTTCCGGCGAAAGGAGATCTCGCGCCAGGGGTCGCAGGTTTTCTTTGAGCCATTCGGCTACCGGAACTCCGAAGCCCTTCTTTCCCCGGCGGATTACAAACGGCGGCAGGTAATCCTTTATCGCGCGCTTCAAAATGTACTTGGTCGTGCGGCCGCGCAGCTTATAACTGGCCGGCAACGACGCAGCAAACTCAGCCACTCGCGGATCCAGAAACGGCGCGCGCACTTCAAGCGACACAGCCATGCTCGCCCGGTCAACCTTCGTCAAGATGTCTTCGGCCAGGTAAAGCTGTGTGTCGATACTTTGCATGCGCTCCACCACGTCGGTTGAGTCACACTCATTCCAGATTTGGCGCGCGTCACGGTAGATGTCGCTGCTGCTGGCCGCGAGCACTTCCGAAGTTAATAACTGCTTTTGTTCTTCCGGTGTGAAGGAGCCAAACCAGATGTGGTGCCGGACAACCGGTTCGTATTTCGACCCGGCAATAAACCGCTTGGCTTTGTAGTCAAACGAAAGGTTTTTCGTTTTCACGGGCAGCATGCCCACCAACGGCTCGATTAAGCCGGCCCGCAGGAAATTCGGCGTGCGCGCGTAGATGGCTGCCAGTCGATGCCCTTGATACATCGGATAGCCCGCAAAAATCTCGTCGCCTCCATCGCCTCCGAGCGCCACGGTTACGTGCCTGCGCGTGAATCGCGACAACAAATAGGTCGGCAGCAGCGAAGGATCGCTGAACGGTTCATCCATCCATGAGCCAATCTCGCCCACAAGATTTGCCGCCAGGTTCGCGCTGAGACGTTCTTCATGATGGTCCGTGCCAAGAAACTTGGCGACGGCACGGGCATATGAAGATTCATCAAACGAGGATTCCGCAAATGAGATCGAAAACGTCTTGACGGGTTCGGATGACGCGCGAACAGCGAGCGCTGCAACAGTAGATGAATCAACTCCGCCCGACAGCAGGATTCCCAGAGGCACATCTGAAACCAGACGCATGCGCACCGAGTCGCCCATTAGTTGGAGCAGTTGTTCCGCAGCTTCTGCTTCCGACGGCGGTGGCTCCGGGGTTTTGTAGCTGAGTTGCCAGTAACGTCGCGTTTCGACCTTGCCATCTTCCAGGGCCAGCATGTGGGCCGCGGGCAATTTGTTTATGCCCTGGTAGATTGAAAGCGGAGCGGGCACGTAGTCGAACGAAAGATAGTGTCTGAGAGCTTCGAGGCTAAGCGAGCTGGTCACGGACGGATGCGCCAGCAGCACCTTAGGCTCGGAGGCAAACAACAACGTGCCGTCGAAGACGCCCCAGTAAAGCGGCTTTTCCCCGAATCGATCGCGGGCTAATAACAGCTTGCGTCGTTTCGCGTCCCACAAGGCAAACGCAAACATGCCGTTAAGCCGTTCCAACATTCCCTCGCCAAACTCTTCATACAGATGCGGAAGCACTTCTGTGTCTGACTGGCTGCGGAACGAGTGTCCACGCTTCTCGAGGTCCTGACGTAGTTCGCGATAGTTGTAGATTTCGCCGTTGAGTATGACGGCCACACTCTTGTCTTCGTTGCGGGTGGGCTGTTCGCCGGTCACCAGGTCGATGATCGCCAGTCGCCTCATTCCCAGGGCGACACTACCCGAAACCATTAAACCTTCGGAATCGGGTCCCCGATGGACCATACGCTCACACATGGAGTGGAGCAGCTCGCGCGCGCCCGCAGGCGGCTGAGCATATGAATCAAGATTGGCCCAACCGGTTATTCCACACATAAGAAAAAAGTGATGAGCGCTAACGATTATTACAGGAGTACAGAGTACAAGCTGAGCTTGCGGTGGTTGGGAAAAAGCTCGCGTGACTGATCGCGAAAGCAGCAACCTCAAGGTTGTACTCTATACGCCTGTTACTCATCATTCATCCCTATTCTATACGCTCCCTTACGGCATAAATCGCCTTTGCCTGCGACTCGTGATATGTGCGCACAAGCATTTCCGCCAACAAACCCATAAGTAAAAACTGGATACCCACGGCAAACATTACGATGGCCAGGATCGGCAGAGGAGTCTGCACAAAGTCGGCCTTGTGAAAGAGTTTCAGGAACACGGCGTAGATGGCCGCCAGCAACGAAGCCAGAAAAGCGAGCATGCCGAAGGTTCCGAAAATGTAGATCGGCTTCGTCTGATATGAAGCCATGAACTTTATCGTCATCAAATCGAAAACTACTTTGAAAGTACGCGACAAGCCATATTTTGACTTACCCATTGTCCGCGCATGATGGGCCACGGGCAACTCAGCTACCCGCGCGCCCTCCCACGACGCAAGTATGGGAATGAACCGGTGCATCTCCCCGTAGAGGCGAACGTGCTGTAGCGATTCGAGCCGGTAGGCTTTCAATGTACAGCCGTAGTCGTGAAGGGGAACTCCTCCAATCCACGAGATAAGGCGATTGGCTAGCATCGAAGGTAACTTGCGCGTGATGGCTTTGTCCTGACGATTTTTGCGCCAACCCGAAACAACGTCGTAGCCTTCGTCCAACTTCTCCAATAATCTGACAATGTCCGCCGGATCGTTTTGCAGGTCAGCATCCATTGGGATCAGAACTGCCCCGCGCGCCGCATCGATACCCGCGGCCATCGCCGCTGTCTGTCCGTAATTACGCTTTAAGGCGACTACTCGCACGCGATCGTCGCTTCGGGCCAACTCGCGCAGGACTTTCAGAGTCCCGTCGGTTGAACCATCGTCTACATAAATAATTTCAGCGGTGCGCCCCAGTTCGTTCAATGCCCGGTCCAACTTTTCATGCAACGGGCGGAGGTTTGGCTCTTCGTTGTAGACCGGCAGAAACACCGACAGCTCGGGCTTTTCAATCCGCGGATGCGGAGTGGAGGAGTTGACCGATAGAGCTTCTTCCTGGTCGTATATCTTCATCGAGTGATCAGTGAAGGTTGCGGATTCCCGGCTTAACCAATTCTTCTCGCGACGCAAACGATTGAAACTCCGAAAGGAAGGTTAACATGTCGAAGCAAGCTGCTTTCGGCCCCCAGGATCATACCCAGCATTCCATTTAGAAACCCAGGGGTGATGTTCGCTTCCGACTCTGGGCGCACGCCGGTCGCGCGCATCAGGATGCGGCCCAGGAGGGTCGGAACAAAGAAACTGATATTCCAATAACTCGCTCGCTCGATTTCAAAGCCTGCCTCGAGCACTGCCTTCCGGAGCTGGGGAAGGGTATAGCGGCGACGGTGATTACTTACGTCATCCTGCACTCCCCATAGAAACATAAATGCGGGGACCACGAGCAAAACTCGGCCATCGGCGCGCAACACTCGACGCATTTCTTTCAAACCCGCGACATCGTCATCCAAATGCTCCACGACGTCCAGCGAGGTAACCAACTCGAAAGATCCATCTTCAAATGGCAACGCCTCAGCCACTGCCTGCTTAACATTTTCAAGGCCGCGGGCGTGACAGAAAGCCACTGCCTCGGCCGAAACATCGACTCCCGATGCGTCGCCAAACTCCGAGAGCATCTCCAGATTTGCGCCTGTGCCGCATCCGACGTCGAGAATCTCCGGACGGGCCTTTGCCCCATCTCTGGAGGCGGCAGCTGCGTTTATTAATGGGCTAATTGATTCGACAAAATCCCTGATGATTCGACGCCGGCCGAGGTACCACCAATGGCTTTCCTCCACCCGGCGCATGATGGCGTAGGTATGCTGCTGCATCTCGCGCGGCAGTGGTTTGTCGATAATGCTGGTGTTTGTAGACATTGGCGATCTTATCAGGTGCGCATTGTAAAGCATTGAAGCGCGCATCCATATCGGAGGAGCAATTAGCGATGAAGGGATTCGTTTAGAAAGCGGACTTGTCCGCACGCGGGGCACAAGTGCCCAATCTAAACGGCAGAGTCCTGATCACTACTTATTAATTATTTCTACTCTTCTGGAACCATTCGACAAATCGCTTGATGCCTGCTTCGATTTGGGTTTGCGGATTGTACCCAAATAAGTTTTTAGCTTTGGATATGTCGGCATAGGTTTGCGGAACGTCGCCTGGCTGCAAAGGCTGTCGATCGATTGTCGCAGCCACCCCCAGCTCCTTTTCCAGAAGCGCAATCAGTTCGCGCAGCTCGACAGTGCGCGACTCACCAAGGTTAACCACTTCGTAGTCACTCGCTGAGTAATCAATTGCTGCTCGAACGCCTGAGAGAATGTCATCTATATAGGTGTAATCGCGGCGTGTGGTGCCATCTCCGAAAACAGGAATCGGCTTGCCCTCACTTATCAGGCGCGCAAACTTGTGAATCGCAAGGTCGGGTCGTTGGCGTGGACCATAGACTGTGAAGAAGCGCAGGCACACGCATCGGATTCCATAAAGATGGGTGTAGGTATGACAAATCAACTCGCCGGCTGCTTTCGTCGCAGCGTAAGGCGAGATCGGCTGTCGAATCGGATCCTCTTCACTGAAAGGCACCTTGGCGTTGATGCCGTAGACGGAAGACGACGATCCGAAAACAAACTGTTTCGTTCCATGCTGCCTCGCCAACTCGAGAAGGTTGACGGTACCGTCAACATTTGTTTGCGAGTAAAGCAGCGGCACTTCAAGTGACGGACGGACGCCGGCTCGCGCCGCCAGATGAACTATGCAATCGAATGCGTTTTCGCTGAAGACCTCAGCGAGTGCTTCGTTGTCTCTGATGTCTGCTTCGAACAGACGATAGTTCTGGTTTGCCTTCTGCCGGTTAACGTTTTCGCGTTTGATTGCGGGATCATAAAAGTCGTTGAAATCATCGACGACTGAAACCTGCCAATCGCCCTCGGAAAGCAAACGATCGACGAGACTTGATCCAATGAAACCTGCGCCACCTGTGACTAAGATGTTCTTCATAAAGTTTGCGAACAGCGGCTCTGCCGCCTTCCGTGCGGAAAGGCTCAGCCTTTCCGATATGCTCGATGGAATTCCGAGGCTGCGCCTCTGTTGGGAGGCATAGCCTCCTTAGTTTTGGGAGGCCCTTCGGAAAGGCAGAGCCTTTCCACACGGAAGGCGGCGAAAGCCTCACACGCAATCTATTTAGTCGCGTAAATCCATAAATGCCATCCCCAACGCGAAGCCAGGCTCGATTCCAGGGAACGCGGCAAAAGGCCCCCAATTAACGGTATCCATCTTTTATTCAGAAAGTAAGTCTTCGCCTCTATTTCCGAAAAATCTTTGAAAAGCTCGCGGGCTTCCTGTCGGGTATACACGCGCGCCAGAGGATTGCCGGCCCCATCCGTGTTCTGGCTCAGAAACTCATCTGGCTTTAGATAGGACTCCTTTTCAGTCCGCAATAGTTTGGCATGCTGCCGTAGTGAATCAAGCGGCTCGCCGGTAACCCTGTGGACCAGGCTGATGCCGGATTCCCAACGCAGCAGTTGCGCGCCCGCACGCCGCATCATGGAGATATTGACGCGATAGTTATAAGAATTCCGGTGGTAGAGCATAACAACAGCGCGACCGCCCGGTCGAAGCACGCGATGAATTTCCTGGATTGCTTTCCGGGTTTCCGGCGTGTGGTGCAAAACGCCGTGCGAGTAGACCACATCAAAGCTTTCGTCTGCGAAGTCGAGGTTTTCGGCGTCCGCAGTCCGAAAACTTCCAGGAAGATCGAAGAGCTCGAAACGTTTACGCGCGAGCTCCACAGCGGCTTCCGTGAGATCGACTCCGGTGTAATCCGCGCCAGCCTCGGCAAACTGCGCCCCATCGGTGCCGAGTCCGCAACCAATCTCCAGCACCTTCAGACCACGCGCTTGATCAAACTCTGCGGCGCCGGGAATATGCCACTCCTTCGTGTAACGATGCGCCTCGACCAACTCATAAAAGCGACGCGTTCCCGGCGGCGCATCGGCAAACTTTACCCCGCAGGGATTCGCCTGCCAAAAGGCGCGCACCCGTTCCTTAAGGTTTGTACCAGCGTCTGACATTGGACAAATGAGAATAGCAGAGGGCGGCGGGTAGCAATAAGCGCAGAGGCCAATCTAGTCGTTCGCGCGAAATACGAAAGCGATCCACCAACTACATGAGGTATCACTGGGACCGCGGGCGTCCCGCCCGCAACGCGTGGCTAAGAATATTCTGAAACTTGAGGACGAGTTGGCTAACGAGGCGGGCGAGACGCCCTTGGTCCCAGAATCAAGGTAAGTTCGCCAGTCGGCGACAATACCTATTTAGCGACCGACAGAATCCGCTCCATTATCTTGGGATCCTGCGGCAGGAGGTCGGCCATCGGCAGACGCGGAGTTAAGGTGACCCAATTCTTGTCCATCGCGAATACCTTCTTAAACAGCGGCAGCGACTCGTCTACTTTCCCCATGTTTACCAGCGCGACTGCGTGCCAGTAGATCATTTCCGCATTGTCGGGAATGAGTTTCTCCGCAGCCGAATATTCCCGCAACGCCCCTTCGTTGTCTTTGTTTTCCACCGCAACGTCGCCTGCGTTCATATGATTGTAGGCCCTTTGCAGGGTCACAAGACGGCGCAGTTCTTTTAGCGGGTCCGGACTATCGTCTACACGCAAATCGAAAATCCGGCCTTTCCATGGCTGGCCGGGAGTGGGTCTGGCCCTGACAACAATCAGCGCCGCGGATTGTCTACCGCGAATATCGCCGCCCGCCGCCTGTCCGGCGTCGAGTGCTGCCAGCATTCGCTCGGCCAGATCACCCTTCGCGTTTTCGTAAGCCTTGGCCATCGCCGGCCAAACTTTGTCGTTCAGCATCAGGTTGGCCTGGACCGCATACTCCTTGCCTACAATGTGACCCGCGGACTGGATATTCTTTTTGCCAGTCCACGCGTCTACCCGTCCTCTGTAATCAATCATCGCCACTTGTCTTAGGTCGCGCTGCTTATCACCGTCGAGTAATTGCTTCAGGATGTCTGGAGCGCTTCTTCCAAATTGCAACATCTGCAAGCCCATGCTCCCGTAGGTGGGCAAAACAAACGATTGTGTCGCTACGGCGCCGAGCCCGGCTTCAGCCCAAGCCACCGTTTGGCCCACCGCGAACCAGTGGGATTGGACAGCCACACCCATATCGCCCGTTTCAGGATCTCGCGCGACTATTGAAAAGGTGTGCATCGGGCGCCCCGGATAAACCCGCTCTCCAGGTTTTGCGCTCGTGCCTTGTGCAAAAGATGGAGCT
Organism: Pyrinomonadaceae bacterium; assembly: GCA_035630655.1. Taxonomy (GTDB): domain Bacteria; phylum Acidobacteriota; class Blastocatellia; order Pyrinomonadales; family Pyrinomonadaceae; genus PSRF01. Next base: position 13,412 of record DASQKG010000455.1, on the reverse strand, counting down.
ATACAGCCCAGGACAAGAATTATCGATAGAAACAAACGCATAAACTCTCAACCTCCGATAATTTAGAGTGGTACATTTTCAGTCTGCCTTAACCACCCACTTAAAATTCAGTTTCGCAGAGCACCTGGAAAAATCTACGCCGCCGGTCGTGTTTCTTTAAACCAACGGATAAAAAGGTGTGTTGCGAAATACCCAAAACGACATCACCACCACGAAAAACATCCAGATGAATCTCGGGTCAAGCTGGTTGCTCTTGATTGGGCGATCGCGGAAAACCGCAATTGTGTAGCGCACCAATGCAAAAAGAAAGATTGGGAGCAGCAACATCATGAGCGGATTGAATTGAAAGGCGCCTATCAGATCACCGTGTAGCAGGCGGTGGAGTCCGCGCGTTGTGCCACAGCCCGGACAATTGAGGCCAGTCAACAGGCGAAAGGGACAATCAAGAAAGAGACCGTTTCTACCGGGCTCAAAAACAAAAAGATACGCGGCGCCGGCAGCGATCGTCAGCCAAATCAATCCGGCAGTCACACGGCGATTTACTATCCCAGCGAAATTCATGAGACAGCTAAACTAACACGCGTATGTTGGGAAGGAAAAACGGGAAGAAGCAATCGATGTGGGCCTAATACTGTAGGGGCGTCCCTCCGTGGGCGCCCCTTACAGCAAGGCCACATGGGGGTGCCCACGGAGGGACACACCTACAACTAAAACCAGCCCTTCTTGTTCTGAATGTACGTCCTCACGAATTCTTCATCAGACTTGGTGAGATAGATTATCCCTTCCACCAGACCCACGATCGAGCCGATGCCGCAAGTGACGAAGGTAATTACGATCTGAATGATTCCTTCGGTCGTGTATCCAAGGATAAATTTATGAACGCCAAAGCCGCCGAGCAGAATTCCGCAGATACCCGCAATGATCTTCTTATCAGCACCCATGGCTTTGTAGTCTGTCATACCTTGCTGCGCTCCCTGATTAACGGACTGCATCGGTTGGTAACCACTCACCTGACTTAAAGGCGTCTGGCAAGTGGTGCAGTATTGAGCATTGTCATCGTTGACCGCCCCGCATTTTGTACAGTATCTAGACATTAGTTCTCTTCTCCACCTTAATTAATTTTAGACGGCTCGAAGCGCATTCAAATCCATGCGCGAGCAAAACCAGAGGCGACACGCGGCCCTTATCCCTGCATTGCGCCTAAGCCAATCCCCAGGATCGTCAACAGCAGGTATATGACTCCCACTACCAACCCGATTCCGATCGAGATGTAACTGAAAAGTTTCGCCTTCTTTGAGGCGTCCTCGGCTCCGGCGATATCTCCGGAGGCTACTTTGCCGTTGACCTGGGCGGCAAAAATGACCGCGACTATTCCGAGAGGCCAACAACAGAAAATCGAAATGATGGCCGGCACCAGGTAGTTTGGAACATTTGCCGACCCTCCTGCCGAAGAGGAGGAAGGTGGTGTCCACGGTTCAGACATTAAGTGTTCTCCTAACTAAGATTCTAATTTTGCAGAGTAAAACTGAGGCCCACGCCGTACATTACACACCGGCTCCATAGCCGCCCGGTCCGCCAGGGCCTCCGAAATTCTGTGGCGGTTGCGGCGCTGCAGTACCTTTACGTTTCTCGAAGACCGAGATGCCTATCAATCCACCAAGAGTAGAAAAGACAATTAACAAGACCGCCAGGATAATTCCGTTGACGATATGACCAACGATCGATTGTGCCTCCAACTGGGCACGCATCAGTTCAGCCTGGGCAGGATTTACGCCCTCGAGAAAACCGACCAGGATCCCACTCATAACGCCACTAGCCAGATAGCTAATCGGTATTCCAAGGACGATGACTATTACGCCACCGACCACACCCGCAAGCGCGCCGACAATCGCGCCATCGCCGGCCGATGTTGGAGTGGGAGAGCTCTTCACATAAAGATGGGCGGCGAGCAGTCCACCGAGAATTGCCCATAAACAGCAGCAAAAGTTTACCCAGCTTACGAAGGGTATGACCGATAAAATGCCTAACACAACGCCGCCGATGATTGCGGGCTTCAATTTATTGTTCATTAGATCAGTGCTCTCTTGATTGAATTGACGATGGACAGTCCTACCCAGGTTTTTAAAAGCGGAGTGTCTACTAGAATGCGCGTGCATAACTAACAAAGAGGGCTGGGATTGTCAATAAAATTGACGATTGCGACGCGTATTTCATTACAAAACCGAGCGCGGTAGCGCCGGATGCCACAGTCTACTCACGCAACACCCCGATCCTTTGTCCAATCAACCTGTGCACCGCCCTGATACGGAGGCAAAAACGCGAGAGATCCGGAGCGGACATCTCGGATTCCGTAGTATGGCTGGTTAGAATCGGGCGCTACCCCCGACGCGTCGGGGTCTGCACTTGATCACGCCGATTTGTCGTCATTCGTATTGAAAAGTCCTGGGGTAAGCCGGCTTCTTCGTGACGCTTCGGATGAAACGTCTGCATGTCCTACTCGCTCGACAAACCGAAGTTTGTCGGACATTATTCCGTCATGTATGAATTTGCAGTAACCCCGGCAGTCACAAGCATTCGGCGCCGCGGCGTTGAGATAGCGGAAGTTTGCCCCGACAGCCTTGGATCCGAATTGGAACTCGAGTCGGGAGACCGGATCATCAAGGTAAATGGCCGGGTCGTCCGCGATTATCTCGATTTCCGGTTCCAGACGGGTGGCGAAACCGAACTTGTGATGGAGGTGCGTAAACTGAGCGGTGAAGATTGGGAGCTCCAAATCGAGCGCGGTGAGGGAGAGGACTTTGGACTGAGTTTTGAGCAAATAGTGCCGCGACAGTGTGCCAACGAATGTCTCTTCTGTTTCTGCAAAGGAAATCCCGAAGACGCTCGCCCGTCACTCTTTGTGCGCGATGAGGACGTCCGGCTTTCGTTTCTCTACGGTAACTACACGACATTATCCTCTATTACTGAAGACGAGATGCAACGGATAATTGAGCAGAGGCTCACGCCCCAGTACGTGTCTGTTCACGCAACTGATTTGGCGGTTCGAGCCTATCTCCTGGGAGTCGACGAAAAACGCGCCGACATCAGCGAAAAGTTGGGTCGTTTACTCGACGCGGGAATCGAAATTCATGCGCAGGTCGTGTTGTGCCCGGGGATTAATGACGGAGCAATTCTGAAAAAAACAATCGTTGATCTGGCAGCGGAGTTCCCGCGGATTACCAGCGTCGCGATAGTCCCGCTTGGTCTCACGCGCTACAACACCGATAACCGTTTGAGTGCAGTCACGCCTGATTTCTGCCGGCAGACAATTGCCGAGGTCACGATGATTCAACGCGACTTCCGCAAACGGCTCGGAACAACATTCGCGTATTTGGGCGATGAGATTTACTTGCGCGCGGGTCAGACCGTTCCCGGAAGAACGCATTACGGCAACTACCCACAGATCGAGGACGGGATCGGCATGGTCCGTTCATTCAGCAATGGCTTCGCTTCACTGATGAAACGTCTCGACCGGAACCCGCCTCAAAATTCCGGTAGCGTTGAAGGAACGATCCTGACCGGAACGCTCTTCGCGCCGGCGCTGAAGTCTCTCATTGACGATCTAAACGGTCGCTTCGGAACTCAGTTGAGTGTTGAAGGCGTGGGAAACAATTACTTCGGCGGCGATGTGTCGGTGGCGGGTTTATTGACCGGCGGGGATCTTCTTTCCAGCCGCGATAGAATTCGCGGTAATTTCGTGATGATTCCGAAGAGCACGCTTAAAAGCGACGAAGACATTATGCTGGACGGAATGAAACTGGAGGATCTTGCGCGAAGCTTTGACTTGCCCGTCTACCCACTTGATTTAAAAGGCTTCGGCGAGTTGCTGGTCAGGCAAAATTGACCTGTCGATTGCACTTGTAAGGCAAACTGTTAGTTTGCGGACGATGTGCTGAAGACGTTCTTGAATTCATAGAGGCTTATGTCGAACGGTCCGCAAACTAACAGTTTGCGTTACGTCAACGAACAGTTTGCTTTACCCGGTTTTCTGCGGCTGCTATGACTGCTCCCGTATCTCCATCCCAATCGGCGTCTCAGCCGGCGCGAAAAATTCTGGACGTCGGATGTGGCCAAAACAAATACCCGGGCGCGATAGGAATCGATTCGAATCCCAGGACCCAGGCAGATGTGATCCACGACCTGGGTCACGTGCCTTATCCTTTTCCCGATAACGAGTTCGACGAAATTATCTGCCGGCATGTGATCGAGCATGTTCCGGATGTCATGTCGTTTGTCAGCGAACTCCATCGCATAACTAAGCCTTCGGGATTGATCAATATCGTCACCCCTCACTACTCAAATCCGGATTGGGCCACCGACCCGACTCACCGAAACCATTTCAACTCCTATTCCTTCACCTGCTTCATGCCGGAGCGGACGCCTTTTCCGTTCTACACCACGGCAGAACTCCGTCCCATCCGCATTTATGTGTCACTGGCGAATCTATGGAAGGCACTCGGACTGGAGTGGATCACAAACCTGGACCAACATTGGCCGGCTTTTCGCTTCACACGAAAATTCTGGGAGTTTTACCTATCGAATATTTTTCGCGGTAAGGAACTCCACTATCAGTTTGAAGTGATTAAGAAGCGCTAGTGGAGCGATCTTTAGATGCGGCACTTGTGCCGCCAAGTTCCGGGCCTCGGCGGAGCCGATCTTGGTGAACTTCGCAGCGAAGCTTTGGGATAGAAACGATCGGGCATTTGGGGGCACAAGTGCCGCATCTAAACGATCCTGGGTTTTTGCTTCATTACTTCAAATAAACGATCCTGAGTATTCACTTCACTACTTCAAAATCAATCCATTGCGTGACTGTTCGGCGTTTCTCTTTATTCTTTTCACCGATAAGGGCGTCCGTCACTACTACCTGGATCATGTAATCACCAACGGGCATGTCTCCGGCAAGTTGCATGCGCCCACCGGCAACCAGTCGTTTCATATCAGATTGGTTCGCTAAATCGAGCGGCACAACACGTCCACTGAATACTGGCTTCTGGTCCTTGAAGATTCGCATTTGAGTAGTGACCTGCGGCTTGCGGGTGGCTTTATCGAGGGTAGCGTTGTAAATGATATAGCCGTATTCGAGAACCATCCCCTGTTTCAACCGGCGAACTACCGGACCGGCCTGCGGATTAAGTTCGCCCTGAACATTGCTCGTCGCCTCCGCCAGGGTCATGCCGTTGATAACAAGACCCGACAGCGTGAGGGCTCCTGCGGCCAGGTCGGGAACGCCTATGTACTGGCGCGCGGAGCCGGTCTTCTCGGAAGCTGCATCGCGAACAGCGACGCGCACCTGGTAGCCGCCCGGCTGTTTTACGGGGACGTTCAAAAAGTAACTCAGTCCATTATTTAGTATGCGTTGATAGGTGTCTGCCTTAGCCGCTACCGTTTCAATACGGCTCGCCTGATCCAACACGTTACCGACTGCGTCCAAAGTGAGAACAACCAGCTCCAGTTCGGCCTTGTTACTTCCGTCGGCTGCTTTTGAAAATTGGAGGTCGCGCGCGTCGACGTGGACCATCGCGCGCACAAACGATCCGCCGCCGGCTTCATCTCCGAAAAGAGAAGTCAAACGAACACGAACGTCGCCGGCAAAGGGTGTGTTTATAGCGGCTCTCAATTGTTCTTCGCGGGTTAGTTTCCTGGTGCTCTTCTCTTCATCAGTTAAGCCGTAGAAACCGCTACGTGAGCGGACGCGGAGATTGGGTCGCTTGACCTTTACGTTGATCTTCAACTGACGACGCTGTCCTTTCTGATCAAGTACGGTCTCATCGGGCCGGTAACCGATGAGGTAGTAGCCGGCCGTATCATCAAGTATGCGACCCAAACTGCCACTCACGTCGTTCGTATTTTTGATCGCGATGCCGCCTGTGAGTTCAGCCAGGTGTTTCAATACCTCCTGCGATTCGAAGTAGGTTGATCGTCGTGCGGTGGCTAAGTTGTCGAGGGCCCTCAGTCCCTCCTCCGGATTACCGATGGTTGTTCGGTCTCCGCCGGCGGTTGGATTGCGAGACTGCGAGGTAGACGGCATACTCCCGATCCGATCTGAAATTACTCGCGCGTTACCTGGACTTTGCGCCGCCGTAACACCGAGCGTTTGCAGTCCACTAGTGTCGACCGTGTAGACCACAGCCGAGGCACGGTTCGAAAAGTCTGCCATCTGTTTCATGAGTTGGATCAAACGCTCGCTGCGGGTTCCGGTAGAGTCAAAGAGTTGCGCATTCTCAGTGAACAGCACCACCGATTTGCGGCCGGGCAAATCTTGAAGCGCCTGGAGAATGTGGTTGAGCGTGCCTATCGTTCCCGCCGCAAGAATTTCATTGCGACTCGTATTCAGGTCTTGAACGGCTTCCCTCGTGTAGGAATCCGTAACCATTTCACCAGTGGGACTGATTGACGAATCAAAGGGTGAAATATCACCGCGCCCACGCGGCAACCAGCGAATGCTCTCGATGCTTGAGGCGAGCAAACGCTTGTCCGTAGTAAATTGTTGGAGAGCTCCGGCGCCTCCACTCGTACGAAGTGTGGCGACTAAATCTCCAGGCTCCATCTTCTCGTCTACGAATTCACGCAGAGCTTTCCGAACGTAATTCATGCTTTGGAATGAAATGCCCAGGTCATCAACAACCAGGGCCACCACCCGACGCACCCTTTCGGGTTTTAGCACGGCCGGCGGTAGGGAGGTGGCAGTGGTGGTGGTGGGCGCGGTCCCGGGCTGGATAGTACTGCTTGAGGTCGCCGTGCTGGTACCCACATTTGCCACGTATGAAAAGTTGGTGATCGTCTGACGCTTACCACTTTCACTTACCTCGAAATCTTCCGGGCGCAAGTCAGTTACCTGCCGACCATCTTTATCGGTGACCACCACGTCGAGCTGTACCAGGTTCGTAGTTATGCGAAGGCGGTCATCCTGTGGAGCGGTCTCCGGGCGTTGTTGCCCTCCGGCGGTAACGAACATTACGAAACAAACTATTAATGAAATTGGCGCTTGAACGTGCTTTAGCATTTTCGATCCCACCTTAATGAGCCGGTCCGTACTTAGTTTGATGGAGGATCCCCGGGGAGACGACCTTGTAAATTTTTAACTGCTGGAAGCGATCTCAGGCTCCGCAGTCTGCCTGCCTGGAGAAGTCAGAATGTGGGGAGCTTATTCGTTGTGATTCTCGAAATCAAGTAAGAAAACTTAGAACTGTTGCGAGTGTAGGCGTACGAGAGGTACGAGGGGATCGTGGTTTCCGTGACGAGTTACATGTCCCCTGCAGGTCATTGCAAACCAGACGTAAACACGATCCGAAAATTCGTATTCCCATTTGAATTATCGTAGTTACTGGCTCATTCACGCATTTGCATAGGAATCCAAAAACTCCAATCGCGATCGAGATATCGTAGTAGTGAAGACCCTATTTACTGGAGAAAGATGGCGTTTTGCCACCCGGTAAAAGCGGCATGACACTTGCTCGATTCGTTACGTGCAATCGTCTCTACTTGGCGAGTTTTACGCGACGTCCCTGACGCCGCGTTATTGGAAAGAGTTTCTGTCTTCAATTCGATAGTTCCCCACCAGACCTAAAGCACAACGAGGGGAACTAAGTACGTTCACTTTATTTAAGGAGTTTCACCTATGAAAAGATTCGTATTTGCGGTGCTGGCGCTGGTTGTTTTTTCAGCGTCAGCGTTCGCACAGTCAAACACTGGACGCCTCGTCGGAAGCGTTTCCGACATATCAGGCGTGATTCCAGGCGCCACTCTGGTGGTAACAGATAACCAGACTGGAAGGGAAAAGACCGTGACGGCCAGCGATGATGGGACCTTCAGCGTGGCCCAGCTTGAGGCCGGCACTTACACGGTAAAAATCACAGCTCCCGGCCACAAAACCTCCACAGTAACCGATGTCAAAATTGACGTAGGTCGCGAATACACGCTTAACACGGTATTAGAGGTAGGCGAGATCAGTGAAAACGTAACCGTGGTCGGAGGAGCTGACGTAATCAATGCTTCTACCGCTGAGTTGAGTAACACCGTCGGGCCGCGCCAGTTGGTAGAATTACCACTGAACGGTCGCAACCCACTTAACCTCGTGGGTCTCCAGGCTGGCACCAGCCAGAACGGTGCTCAGACCACACACATCAACGGCCAGCGTTCGACGTTCACCAACGTGACGCGCGACGGTCTCAATATTCAAGACAACTTCATTCGTGGTAACGCAGTGGACTTCGTGCAAGAACGTCCCAGCGTTGATGACACTGGTGAGTTTACAATTACAACCCAGAATGCCAACGCGGATAGCGGCTACGGATCTTCGCAGATTCAGCTCGTGACCCCTCGTGGTGAAAATGAATTTCACGGCGCGATTTTTGAATACAACCGTAATTCAAAGTTTGGAGCCAATAGCTTCTTCCGCAACCGTGCAGGCACGCCGCGTCCCTTCCTTAACCGCAACCAGTTTGGCGGCAAGTTGGCAGGACCAATCCTGAAGAACAAAGTGTTCTTCTTCTTTTCGTACGAAGGACTGCGGCTCAAGCAGTCTTCGAGCTTAACGAAGACTATTCTGCTGCCCGATGCGCGTAATGGGATCTTCACCTACGTCGATAACGCCGGAGTGCGACGACAGGTAAATCTGTTCACCACCTTTGGTGCTGCGACAGGAGTTACATCGGTGAACCCGACTATTCAATCGCGGTTCTTTGCAACCACGCCGACCGCTCCCAATACGAACACGGTCGGTGACGCGCTCAATACGTCCGGATTTACCTTCGCACAGAAGGGTGATCAGAAACGTAACGCGTATACCACGCGAATGGATTACGACATCAACGATAAGAACACTATCAATGGCGTGTTCAGCTATAAGAATGAAGAAAATCTGCGTAACGACGCAACCAACAACTTCGATCCGGAGCCGGACGTGGTCCAGCCATCGATACCGAAGTTTTTGGCGTTGGCCTGGCGCTATAGCCCCACGCCGACTATCACCAACGAGCTGCGTGGGGGACACTTCCGCGGCGGTCCGGTGTTCCTGAGAACGAATGCCACCCCGGCTAACTTCATCACGCCGACGCTGATCAGCACTCCTGAGACGACGTTCACTGATCAAGGTCGTTTCACCATCTATAACAACATCCAGGACAATGCCGAGTATATCCGCGGCAACCACTCCTTCCGTTTCGGCGGTTTGTATCAAACGTTCGACATCAACTCGTTCGTCAACTTCGGTGTCATTCCGAATTTCAATATCGGAACAAACACCTTGAGCACTCCGTTTATCTCCACAGCGCAATTCACTAATGCAGCGCTGTTTCCAGGCGGTATCTCCACCACTCAGCGCGGAACGGCTAATAACCTGCTGGCGCTGTTGGGCGGAATAATCAGCTCTGGTTCTCAGACCTTCAACGTCGCAACGCAAGACTCAGGGTTTGTCAACGGACAGGAAGAACGTCGTAAGTATCGTTATGACAACTTCTCGCTTTACCTGGCCGACCAGTGGAGAGTGAGGCCTTCCCTTACTTTGAACCTGGGAGTCCGTTACGAAGTCTATACGGCGCTCAGGGAAACTCAGGGACTCTTCATCGAACCGCGTGTTCCAGAGGGCACAGACCCGGTGGCGGCAATGCTTGACCCGGCCGGAACGTTCCAATTCGTTGGAGGCAATGCGGGCGGCGACAACAAGCTTTACAACACAGACAAAAACAATTTTGCTCCGGTTGTAAGCTTTGCCTGGACACCTCAGTTCAAAAATAAACTGTTGGGTTCGGTTTTCGGTGACGGTCGCACTGTTATCCGCGGCGGCTACAGAATGAGCTTCGTCAACGACGATTTGGTCGTGTCCCAGCAAAACTCTGTAGGCTTGAATCAGGGACTGGCCTTCACCTCGAACGCTGTCAATCCCGTAACTGGCTTAACAGCGCTTAATGCCCGCGCGAATGCGCTGCCTAGCGTACCGGCGCCTCCCTTCCAGAACCTCCCAAGGTCGTTTGCGGCGCAGAATACCGCGGCTAATGGTTTCTTCGCTACCGTTTTCGGTATCGATCCAAACCTGCAATCTCCGCGCGTAGACGAGTACAACTTCGGCATCCAGCGCGAAATCGGCTGGCAGACCGCCATTGAGTTGCGCTATGTGGGATCGCGAAGCAACAGTCTGGTTCGGGCAATTGACTATAACCAGATTGACATTCGCAGCAACGGCTTCTTGCAGGCCTTCGAGAATGCTCGTTTCAACTTTGAAACGACAGGTAACGCGCGATGCACAACTCCAGGTTGCCGCGACGTCAGCTTGTTTAATACGTTTGGGAACAATCCCTTCGCGTTTGCGGGATTTGGCGAGCAGTTTTTGGCGGCCGGCATACCAGCCGACTTCGCCCTCAACCTGATCGCGAATTCTTCATTCTTCCCAACTGCCCAGGCTTTCTTCCTGGATAACCCGGTTGCAGGCCCGGTAGACGTGGTGCAGAACACCGGCACGCTACGCTATAACGCGTTCCAGGCCGAACTTCGGCGCCGCTTCTCAGGTGGCTTGTATATGCAGGCGAATTACACCTTCCAGAAGACCCTCGGCAATTCGTCCGGTGGCGCTATCACAGACAACAACGATCAAACGCGTTTCGAGCCAAATCTCGACAACCTTAACCCCGCGCTCGAATACAGTCGTCTAAACTACGACCAGACGCACGTGTTCAACTTCAACTCGATTTATGAGTTGCCGTTTGGCAAGGGCAAGCGTTGGATCAATAGTGGGGAGTGGATGAACCGCATCTTCGGTGGATTCCAGCTCACTTCTATTCTTCGCGTTTCGAGCGGCGCACCGCTCAACTTTACCGACGCACGAGGCACTCTCAATCGTGCGGCGCGTGCAGGTCGTCAGACGCCTCAAACGTCGCTGACGAAGGATCAGATCAAAAACCTGATTGGTATCTTTGACACGCCTTGCGGGATCTTCTACATCAATCCCAGTGTGGTTGATATCAACCTTCAGACTTGCGCCGGTACCGGTCGCGCCGCCCGTGGCTTTGGCACGGCAGCCTTCCCGGGACAGGTATTCTTTAACAATAACCCAGGTCAGTTCGGCGGGATTGAACGTAATTTCATCAACGGACCTCTGTACCTGAATTGGGACGCTGGATTCATCAAGAACATCCAGCTGACTGAAAGGGTCCGCTTCCAGATACGTGGAGAGGCCTTCAACGTGCTGAACCGAGCGAATCTCGCAGTCTCAGGTGGTCAGCAACAGTCACTCTTCAATATCAATAGCGCGAACTTTGGTCGTCTTACGACCGGTTTCAGTCCGCGTGTTGTTCAGTTTGCAGGACGTCTGGAGTTCTAACTCTCCACGACCTTCAAACTTTTATTCGGGCGCGGCCTTCAAGGAGGTTGCGCCCGTTTTTTTTGCTCTCGCTAAATCAATTGTCTGTCCAGCGTGAGATGGAGTTATAATTCGTCACCACTATTGAATAAAAGACGGAGAGTTGTCATGCATAAGCATGTTGCCCGCGGACCTCATCTGGCCATTTCTATTGGATTTGCGCTAACGCTGATCTTGTGCCTGCCCATTCTGCTTGTCGCCCAACGAAGGATACCGATTAGCGAAAATGAGCGTAACGAACGGGATCTGGCTGAGCGCGAGTGGCTGTTAAGAACGATTGGCAAGTTCAAGAAGAAAGACCTTGAGGTCGGCGGCCAGAGTATCAACCTCCAGCAGGTTAAAAAAGACTTCGAGGGCATGCAGTTAGCGAATAACGATATTCTTGTCGCCCTGGCTTCGAATCGCCCCTTGGACCCTAAACAGATTTCGAACAACACCTCGAGGATCCGGCGTTTCGCTACTGCATTAAAGAACCAGCTTTCGCTGCCCGTACCGGATGAGGATAAGACCAGCAAAGAACAATCTGTCTTTGAGGGGCCGCTTCGAGCCACGCTGCTTCATCTTGATGCTTCTATTGCGAGGTTTGTGAGCAATCCAATTTTCAAAAGCACGGGACACGTTGTTGACGCTCAGCACTCGGTTAAGGCCAGCCGCGATCTGGACAACATCATCAATCTGAGCGACAGAATCAGGAAGACTACCGCCCAACGTCAAAAATAAGCGTGGATTATTCCCTCAGCGGCTAGCTCTCACATACCGCCTCGTGTTTCTCTGGCTTTGCTTTCGACTGTACCTCCTCACGCGGCCTTACCCCCCCTAAATTGAATACAGCTCTCCGTAAAAATGGATCAGTAATCCGCAAAAATGGATCGGCGGTAGAAATTAGCCACAAAAACTTCACAAATTGCAGGTTGGGCAGGATGGCATAAGTGTTGCCGCTCGGTGAACTGCACTTCTCTAAAGACGGTCAATCATCTCGGACATCATTACGCGTTGCTTCTATTAAGGACCCAGAATTCTTAAGTCACCTCGACAAGGGAGTACTCCGTAACCTTGTTCGTTTGGATAAACAAAGCAATCAGTCCCAGACATGCTCAGGGAGTACTTCCTTTGAGCGCTAAGTAAGCCTTTTTCTTGAAACAGCTCTCGATGAGAAATTACCTGCCTAAGGTTTCGCTCTATATCGAATTCGTCGATAACCGTCAGAACTGCTCACAGTTGGGCGCGGTGAAAATCACACCTGTCATTTCTTGAGGAGGAAAAATGCGAAAGTTTACAAATATCTTGATGGTTGTTTTGGCCGTATTTACGTGCCAGATTGCTCTTCAGGCTCAAACGACGACCGGTTCCTTATCAGGGACGGTTGTTGATCAGAAAGAGTCGGTTGTGCCTGGCGCGACCGTCACCGTTACCAACAACGCTACGGGCGCGGAGCGTAGTGCGGAAACCAACAGCAACGGAACTTTCGATTTCCAGGCTCTGCAGCCAGGCACATACACCGCCTCAGTGGAGGCGGCTGGCTTTAAGCGGGGAGTGGTCCGGGATATTGTTGTCTCGATTTCATCTTCCGCCCAGGTGTCCATACCCTTAGAAGTCGGACTGGCGAATGAAACAGTTACGGTTACGGCTGCTCAGGATGTCGTTAACACCACCAGCCCCAGCGTCACGAACGTTATCAACACCAGACAGGTAGTTGATCTTCCGCTTGGTGGTCGAAATCCGGTGGACCTTGCTGGATTGCAGGCGGGTATCGCGGTAGTCGGAACCGATGTACGAGGTGCGTCGGTAAGCGGTCTTCGACAGACGGCCGTCAATCTCACACAGGATGGCATCAATGCGATGGACAACTTCGTGAAAACGAGTTCGTTCTTCGCCATCACTACACCCTCGCTCAACTCCACTTCTGAATTCAGCATTACCACCGGCACGGTTGGATCGGATTCTGGGCGCGGCGCCGCACAGGTCAACCTGGTAACCAAGGGTGGCTCAAACGATTTCCACGGTGGAGCCTTCCTTC
>DASQKG010000454.1:0-9175 GCA_035630655.1 Pyrinomonadaceae bacterium | reverse complement strand
CGAGCTCGCGCGCATCACGCCATGCCGCCGCGGGGGTAATTCGCTTCTTCTTCGTTTCCTTCTCGAGGGCTGCACTCATGAGTCGTTATACTTGCACAATACAACCAACAGCGGCTACAAGGACAGTTCAGATATGGCTGTCCCCCGTAAGCAAAATGTTTAGGGGCAGTAGCCCGACCGTTAGGGAGGGCCTAGGGCTTGTTAGACCGCCAGCAGCGCCCTCCCTAACGGTCGGGCTACTGCCCCATGCGGGAAAACGGAGAATCAAAACGTGAAACGAATCCTGATGTCAGTTTTAGTGACCTTCTGCTTCCTTGAAATCGCGATCGCCCAATCTCTTTCGGCGGACGAAAAGAAGATCGTCAACTATGTCGACGCGCACATACCCGACGCCATCTCGCTGCTGGAAAAAGTTGTCAACATCGAGAGCGCTTCGCAAAACGTCGCCGGCGTAAAGAGCGTTGGTGCGGTTTTCAAAGGTGAGTTTGAAGCGTTGGGTATGAAAGCCCGTTGGATTGATATGCCAGCGGAAATGGAGCGTGCGGGCCATCTGGTCGCGGAAACTACGGGCGCGCGCGGCAAACGGCTTCTTTTACTCGGACATATCGATACGGTGCTCGAGGGCGAACGTTTTCGCAGAGAAGGGAACAAAGCTTACGGCACCGGAAGCTCCGATATGAAAGGTGGCGACGTCGTTCTTCTGTATGCGTTGAAAGCGCTCGCCGATGTGGGTGCGTTGAAAGACACCCGCGTAGTTGTCATGCTCACCGGCGATGAAGAATCGGTGGGCCGGCCGGTAGAGAAGAGTCGCGGCGATATGATTGCCCTCGCGCAAAGGAGTGATGTCGCGCTTAGCTTCGAAGGCGCTCGCGGCCGCGACGCCACCGTAGGACGCCGTGGCAGTAGTTCCTGGATGCTCCAGGTGTCAGCGACGACCGGACATTCGTCGCAGATTTTCAAAGAGCGTATGGGCAGCGGCGCGATTCTGGAAGCAGCGCGCATCCTCAATCAGTTTTACGACCAATTACACGCGGATAAGAATGTTACTTTTAACCCCAGCCTGATACTCGGAGGAACAAAGGCTACACGCGATGGAACCAGCGGCACAGCAACGGGTAAGACCAACGTTGTTGCTAAAGACGTCATCGTGATTGGCGACCTTCGGTTTAGCAACGAGGAACAGAAAGAAGCCGCTCGTGCGAAGATGCGCGCCCTCGTAGCTGCGAACCTGCCGCGCACCTCGGCGACAATCACGTTTGGCGACGGCATTCCGGCAATGTTTCCCACTGAGGGCAACTACGCGTTGCTCACTCAACTAAGCAAGGTCAGTGAGGATCTCGGTTTTGGAAAAGTTGGGACTGTTGACCCCGCCGACCGTGGAGCCGGCGATATTGCGTATGTCTCGCACTTGATTAGCGGCCTCGATGGCCTGGGCGCAGATGGAGGAGGGGCGCACGCTGCAGGCGAGACTGTGAACCTGGAATCAATGCCGATGCTGATCAAACGCGCTGCAATCCTGATCTATAGGCTTACGCGCTAAATTGGACCATAAGTTTTACCTCACGTTTAGAGCGGGCACTTGTGCCCCCGTCGAGCGGACAAGTCCGCCCTCTAAACGTTCGTGCCTCACGGTACCGCTCACGATTCTGATACCAGCGTGGGAAGTGTTAGTATAGCTGTACACTTTTGGAGGACACCAATATGGCATGGGATGGCGACGATTTAGCAGGTAAGGCCGAAGAGGCATTTGAACGACAGCAAGCGGTAGCCGATGCGCGCGCACATAGAGGCACTTCTTCCCCGCAGGAGCGGGCCCGTAGTGCGAAGTTTGAATCGCTCCGCCTCTCGCGATCGCGCATCATGACCCAACTCGCAAGCGCCACGAACCCCTCTCATCGCGCAATGCTCGAGAGCGCCCTGAAGTCCATTAACGATGAAATGGCCGAGTGACGACGCACGTAACGACCGGGCCTCCGCCCACACTCACCTCTGAACTATAGCCGCCTAAAGGCTGAACTCTGACAACCGGCGAATCCGTTTAGAAGGTGCACTTGTGCACCCCGGCAGCGGACAAGTCCGTTCTAACCGATCGCAACTCGGATCGTTAAGACGGTGCACTTGTGCGCCCGCCAGCGGAGAGGTCCCCGCTCTAAACGGATTACAGCGTGCAGATTTCCGGAACTTCTCGTCGTGCGCCGCGTTCTACTGACTGGAATTCAAATCTGGTCATCAGTCAAACCTACATAAAATGCCCGAAATTGCTGGGAAACTGGATTTGAAGGACGCGATCCTGGACGCCACGGACGTTCTGCTCGCCCGTTACGGGTACCGCAAGATGACTGTCGAGGACATTGCGATTGAGGCCGGGATTGGAAAAGGTACCGTCTACCTCCACTTCAGCAGCAAAGAGGAAGTTGTCCTGTCGCACATCGACCGGATAGTTGATCGACTCAAGCAGCGCATGTGGGCGATTTCGCGTTCCAATTCAAGCGCAGCCGAACGTCTGCGGCAGATGCTGCTGACACGAGTCCTTTTCCGTTTCGACAGCATTCAGCACTATACGCAGAGCCTTAACGACCTTCTGTCCGCACTCCGTCCGGGTCTGCTTGCCCGGCGAAGGCGTTACTTTGACGAAGAGGCTCAGATCCTTGCCGACGTCCTTAACAAGGGCCGCGACGCGGGCGAGTTTGAATTTAACGATGCACTCTCGGTCGCGTACGCACTGCTCAATGCGACCAACGGACTCCTGCCCTACAGTCTCAGCGCAACTGAGCTGGGTGCCCGCGAAGACGTTGAGGAGCGAGCAGCGGGCGTTGCAGATCTGATACTCAGTGGGTTGTTAACGCGTTAGTCTCGGAGCCCGTTTAGATGGCGCACTTGTGCGCCCCGTCTGCTTACCAGTGCCCGTATAGGGTCACAAACTGAAAGGAACCTATTATGTCTAAATTCTCAGGCCCGAAAACTTTCATCGCTATCGTCGTGTTTTGTTTGGCTGCCTCGCTCATCTCCTGGGCACAGCAACCCGCCCCAGGCCCGGATGGCATAGTCGATGCCACCACCCGCACGCAGGTGATCGACGCTATCTTGAAGCGGCTCAACGATTCGTACGTCTTTCCGGAGATCGCAAAGAAGATGGAGACCGCGATTCGCGAACGTGTTAGTAAACAGGAATACGATCAAATAACCAGCGCGCGATCTTTCAGCGAAGCGCTCACAAGAGATTTGCAGGCAGTGAGCAAGGACAAACACCTGCGCGTGCGTTATTCGCATGAAGTCATCCCGGTGAGAGAGCGGCGTCGCGAGCCGACGGCTGAAGAGCGTGAGGAATCACGCCGTGACTTAACCTGGATGAATCATGGCTTCAACAAGGTGGAACGCCTGCGCGGCAATATTGGCTATATAGAGTTTCGCGGCTTCTTCGATGAGGAACTCGGAGCAGACGCCGTCGCCTCGTCGATGAATTTCATCAACGGCACCGATGCGTTGATTATCGACTTGCGCAACAACGGTGGCGGCAATCCAAACATGGTGGCGTTAGTTTGTTCGTATCTTTTCGGCTCCGAGCCCGTGCATCTGAATGATCTTTATTGGCGTGAAGGAAATAGGACAGACGAATTCTGGACTCGCAAAGAGGTAGCGGGCAAACGCTATCTGAACAAGGACGTGTACGTGCTCACCAGCAACCGAACTTTTTCCGGCGCGGAGGAGTTTGCCTATAACCTCAAGAACCTGAAACGCGCGGTCATTGTGGGCGAAACGACGGGCGGCGGCGCGCATCCGGGCGGGCCCCAGCGCGTTCACGAACATTTCAACGTATTCATTCCGACGGGACGGGCCATTAACCCTATTACCAAAACCAACTGGGAGGGAACTGGAGTGACGCCGGACGTTGACGTACCGGCATCGCAGGCTTTGACGGTAGCGCGACTTATGGCGCTTAAGAAGTCAGTTGCCAAACTAACGAATCCGGATTTCAAGGCCGGCGTGCAGGGTGAGATTGAGCAGTTGGAAAAGGAACTGGCGGAGCTTAAGGCAAAAAAGACAAGCTAGAGAACCTGGGGTAGTTAGACCTTGAGACTGAATGGCCACAGCATCGTTAGAGGTACTCATCACTCATTTGGGCGGTTCGTAGTCGAAATCATCTTCACGCGTTTCATTATTTCCGCGTGTGCCTCAATTATTCCCGTCGTCTGGTCGGGATTAGGTTCCAGCGACCAGTCGTCGTGGTCAAACGTGCCGCCCAGAATAATTCCATCGCGCCGCGGAAACATGTACCCCGAACCGGAGAGGTAACAGTAGTCAACCTCTGGCTGTGGCAGAAGCACTTCAAGCTGGCCGCGCACCGGACCGAGTTTTTGATCGCCAAACAGTTCGCGTGCCCCGAGCCCGGTGCAGTTGAAAACAATCGGCTCCTGAAGTCGCGCGATCTCTTCACGCTTCTTGAAATCTTTGACAATGATCTTTCCACCGGCGACGTAGAAGTCGCGCAACAACGCGCGCAGGTAAGTGTGCGGCTCGATCATCATCGTGCTGAACTGCCGCGCATAGGGAAACCCGAAATAATGTTCCGGGTCTCGGAAGATTTCAGTTTGAGGATAGAGTTGTGCGCCTCCGGCAATCTCGCGATTCAGCGAAGCGTCCCTCGATATCAACTCGTAGGTGTCAGTCCAGCGCACGCCGTATTCGGTGCCTACTAATTCTTGAAACGCTCGGTTTGATAGATAGCAGGCGGTGCGAAACTGCTCCATAAACTTTGCGCTGACCATTGGCTCACTGTAAGCGGAAGACGGATACCACAAGGCCCCGGCGATATTTGATGTCGTTTGTGGCGGGAGGTCTTTAGCATAAACGGTAACCGAACCACCGAGACGACGTTGCAACAGGCGAGCGGTTGATAGTCCCATAACGCCGCAGCCAAGCACCGCAAAACGGCGAGGAGAACGCTGGACCACCCGTGTTGTTTGCAAATGATCGCGCGCAATATCTACCGCTAACGAAGACGTTCCCCACGAGAGCGTCACGCCGGCGCCGCCATGACCATAGTTGTGGACCAGGAGTTTGTTGCCCATGCGCTCGGCTTCAACCACAAATCCTTCGTCACGATATGGGCGGAGACCAACAACTGTGCGAATGATCCGGTTTCGAGAAGCTTTTACCGGGGCAAACCGGCGAGGGCTGGATAAGTTCGATAGACTGGAATTACGCGGCCACCCCGGTTCACCAGCACGCGTTATGGATCGCAGCGATCCATCCGCCATGAGGACAGCGCCCGCCGACAGAGCTGTGCGAAGAAAGTTTCGCCGCGTTACTTCGTTGCTGTTCATTTAGGCGAGGTTATCTCATGCCGATATGTTGCGCTCAACGCCAACAAGGCGGCGATTGCCAAAATGCCCGGCGCGAGCAAAGGGTTTGCTCCTTGCAGTCCCTTCCAGACAGCTTGTCCGCCGGGCATGTCAGGGTGAATTTCTCGTTCAAAGGCGATGTTGCCCGTAACGTGTTCATAGATCCCGAAGAGGCTGCCGAGTACAACCACCGCCATGCAGATACGCAGCAAGCGCACGGTTGCGCGCCCAGGGAAAATCAACACAACCAGCGCAGCGATTGCGCCCAGACCCGCTAATGCAAACGCGAGCCACTGGATTGGATCTTCTGTGTGACCGACCAACCACAGTTCAGTGATTGCTCCGCAATAAAGCAGTACTGACAGCGCGAGCAGGAAGCGTCTGAGTTGGCCTAAGACTTCGTCTGCACTCATCGCTGGACCAAATACGCTCTCGCGATCGCCAGATCATCCGCGGAAACCTTCTCGCCCAGCTTTGCCACAAATGCATCGCGCGATGCATACGGCCGTCCCGCAATTAGCTCCTGCGCTTCGCCGGCGTCGAGCCCGGGAATCTGTTGCAGAGTAGCCGCATCGCTCTGATTTTCGTCAATCGGAACGAAGATATATTTTTCATACTCCGCGACCTGGCCCTGATCGACGTATTTGCCAATCTCTTTTCTAAACTGCTGGATGCTCTTGTAGGGACGATACTCCTCAAATTCGTGGACCATCTTGTTTCCCATTCCGGGAATGGTGCTGAGGAGTTCTGCCTGGGAGGCGTTGTTTATGTTCAACTTCGCTTTTGGGGAACCACTTGCAGGCGGTGCATTAGTCGCAGCCGGGCTGGCTGTTGAGGTGGCAGTGTTTGTTTGTCGATTCGTATTCCCTGAACTACAGGCGGCTACGAGAAAAGAAAAGGCAATCGCAAAGGTGACGAGCGTAAGGACATGAAGGGACTTCCGAAGAAACATCGACTCTCCTTTTTAGGTAAACAATTATTTCGAACCGCTATTCTTTGGGACTGCGGGCGCGACGCCCGCGGTCCCAGAGGGGGCGAGGGCCAATTATACGGATTTGCAATGATTTGGGAATTGAGGCTAAGAGGCGTGCAGAGTACAAGCTTCAGCTTGCGGCTTGCGCGAGATGCCACCGGGCGTGGTCTCGAACGACGCAACCTCAAGGTTGTACGCGGAACACCTCTTACTGCGTCGTCTGATACGTTCTCAATGACGCGAAGCCGAGAAGGCTCTGAGAATAAGCGGCAGGTTTGCCAGCAGCATCGTCAGCCATGTGACTTTCCGATTCCTGTCTTCAGCCAGGTAGAAAATTCGCGCCGGAAAATAAACCAATAAAGCCAGAACGCTTATAGCAATAAGCCGGCCCAGGATTTCCGAAATCGTTCCCGTCTGGCCTCCGAGCGGAGTTGAATCGAGAACGCTCCAGAACAAAGCCGAAGAACTTACGCCGCCCCACAAAATCTGCAGGCAGATCACATTGAGAAACATCAGCACGTCGCCCAGAAGAGCGGACTTCGGCGTAGTCAGGAAGTTCCACTTGGGCGGTTTCTTTGGCTTCGTGAAATAGCGGTAGATCAAGAAGGCGTTAACGAAAGACATAACAGCCCCGCCAACAACGAAGAGTGCGCCGAATTCCGAAGCCGGCGAACCTCTCTCGAAGATCACCTCGGAAAGAATTATGGTCGCCGTCCCCGACAGCAAAATCATAAGGACCAGGTAAAACCACATGAAACCGATTAGCAGGCACCCGGCGGTTGAATTAGTCTCAAATTTGAATCGTTCGTGAAACGACCAGCGCTTCAGAATCGGCCCGAGCGGCTGTAGCAAGAAGACTCCCGCGAAGAAGAGGCCGACGACAAGTTTGGCAGAATTATTCTCTTCGGCTTGGCGGACGATATTTAGAGACTGCACTGTGAGAACGTGCATCAGGACCAGGCTAATGATAAACACGACCAGGTCGAGCAGAATGCCACGATTCCTGGGTTCAAGAATCGCTTTGAGATCAATCTTCTGCATTTAGAGGGAAGGGCCTAAACGCTCAGGCTAGCAAGAACCCTAAGTTAAACAAGCATGTTAGTGAGCTCTCAGGTAGGGAAGGAGGGCATGCCCCCGCTCCCCCGCGCGCCTCGACTTACCTTCAGATGAAGAAGGTTCTTAATTCCTTTATGGTTGAACCTGCGCGAGGAAGAGCGGGGGCATGCCCACCTTCCCTACCTGAGAGCTCACAAAGGCGCCCTCAAACACTAGCCGCGCTTCTTATCGGGCTTTGGCAGAAAACCACGCCGTTGCTGCGGGTCTGGATCTTTCGCAGCCCCGGAACGTTGCTGTGGAAGTGTCTTCGCTTTTTCCTGCTTGTCTTTTTCGATAGTTTCTTTCAATCGTTTTTTAGCACGCTTGTTCATAGTGAGACTATATCCCAGAAGATGGACGGGGCAGAATGCAGTAAACTAGTTTCTTGAGTTCGCTCTCTGTACGCCGCTACGGCTTCGATCGCGCCTTCGTGCATTCGCTCCGGCCGTACGTAAAGCCAATGTTTATCAAACTCTTCGTCAGTCAGATCTTTTACGACCGCTCGTTCCTTGTTCTTTAACCAGGCTTCGGCCCATTGCCTGAGCTCGTCATCCTGGTTTAGCGCTGTCCGCGCTGCGTGCATGTTAAGAGGCATGTTCATGAGGGTATGGTAAATGGTGGATGGAAAATATTAAATGGCACCGGGGTGGTCTCGAGTATTTTGGTAAACGTCAGAGCGCCCGGATATGCCAGTTTGACCTGCTCCGCTACCTGAGCTGCTTCGGCGGGAGAAATATGCACGGCGATAACTTGCTTCGGTCGAATATGGTTTTGCACAATTGCCCGGCCAGTGTTCGAGAGCAGGAACCAGTATGGAATGAAAGCAACATCAATCTTTTCCTCAACCAATCCCAGGCTGGAGAAGTTTTCCTCGGTCATATCAGCGTCGCCGATGTGTAGGATTTTCGCGCCATTCAGCTCGACGACGTAACCCAGATTCTGGATCCAACTAAAGTTAGCGCCGGAGTGTTTCAACCCCAGGCCCTTGAGGTTTATGCCTGACACATTGAGAGCGACCTTTCGCTTCCACTCGTGAGCCACGCGTTCTATTCTCGATTCAATCGTACTGAAACCGCCGAACTCTTTTTTAACGCCCTCAGCGATCTGTTCGGAGGAAACCAACCTGGCCTTCGGATTGTTTTGCAGGTGAAGGCCCACGGACAACGGATGAAAATGATCCCCATGAATGTGAGTCACGAGTATCAGGTCGATCTTGCTGTAGGGCGAGGCCGCAGACTCCAGCGACCTTAGCAAGTCGGGAGGCGGAAACGCGTAGGCGGGTTTGTATTCACGATGGAGTCCATCGATTAGGACTTGCTTATCGCCAGACGACACCAAAACGCCTTCGTTGGCTATGTACGTGACGAGTAAGCCGCGGCCGTTCTCATTGGGAACAGGGTCTGGTCGGCTTTCTGTGATGACACGGTCCGAAGCACAGAAAGAACTTACGACAAGAACCAACAACAAAATGTTGACCATTTGTTTCATCCGGAATCACAGCCCAGCTTTAACCCCAACCATGAAGTGAAGATACGATCCACGAATTACTAACTTGTCAGCGTTCATCAACATCTTGTGCAGAACTCACCGACCGGCATTCGAAGCATTCGCTCGAACTAGTTCGCCGTAGAACGCATATTTGGCCCTCGGTCCTTTAACCTCCAGCCGCCAATGCGAAAAGTCCTCTGAGTTGTCGCAGCGATTTCCGCGGCCCTGAAGCACAAGGAAATAAGTGGCGGGGCTTCGAAAGAAACCCGTTCCGGTG
>DASQKG010000453.1:0-12666 GCA_035630655.1 Pyrinomonadaceae bacterium | reverse complement strand
GTTAATCTCCAGTTGCCTGGAAGTAGTGACCATCCAGGAATCCTTATTCCCACCTCTCTCGGAGCGCCAGAAGCCTTCTGTCGTTCCGGCAAAGACCAAACCCGGGATCGTCGGATGCTGCAGGATGGCGCGAGTTCTTCTCGACTGGGAAGGTATCCCCTGCACTTTCTCCCAACTGTCGCCGCCATTTTTGGTTTCATAGATACCGCTGCAGGCGGACATGATGACGTGATTCGCGTCGCGCGGGTCTATGTCAATCGCAAAAATATCTGAATCGTCGATGATGCCGTTCTTAATGCTCTTCCAGCTCTTCCCACCATCTGTCGACTTATAAGGCAAGTACCACGTTCCCGCATAAATGGTGTTGGTCGTTCTGGGATCGACGGCAATAGACTCAACGTGAAGCAGACCCGGTGTACTTTGGGTCGGCAGCTGAGACCATGATTCGCCGGAGTTGTCTGAGCGAAACATGCCGTTGAAGGTACCGACGAACAGCACACTCGGGTTGGACTCTGATTGAAATAGTGAATGCAGCGCTTCATTTTTAAGCTCTGAGCTTTCACGCCAGCTGCGCCCCCCGTCTAACGACTTAAAAAAACCTCCGCTCTCTTTATGTCGATGAGCTGCGACGTAGAGAATTTTTGAATCGCGAGGATCCACAATGATGTGGTCTACAAAGAGCTTCGGCCGATTAAAGTTGTACAGGAAGTCCCAATTCTTGCCGCCGTCCGTCGAGGTGTAGATCTGACCGTCAAGCGTGCCGAAGTACAACCTATCGGCATTGTTTGGGTCAATGACCAGACTTCGAACATCGCCTCCCGGAGGCCCGTTTGCTCGCCAGTCGCTAGAATACTTTCCCGGATCGGCAAGACTCTCGGGCGAAACCGTATCATCATCGAAGGCGACCAGTTGAATAGAACCGGCAAGAGATACTGCCAGTAGAAGAATGAGATTCAGCAATCGGTTTTTCATATTTCTTAGAGCCATTTCAAAATATATCGAGCGTTTGGGGGCCGATTCGGTTGCTAGTTTAATACAAATCGCCTTGTTTGTATCTATCTACCTGCCGCGGCTTGGATGCGCCGCATTCGATAACAAGTTGTAAGCGGCAAAGACTTGAGTAAAGCGAAGCGGGCGACGTTTCTATTGAAACATCGCCCGCTGCGGAATAGTCGCATCACAGATGCGAACGGAGTTTAGTTCTTCCTAGTCCCTTCGGCCACGGCGCCGGCGTGGCGCTGGCTTCTTGCATTCAGGACAAGGCGAGATGACGTCGGTGCTGGCCGCGGGTGCGGTTGCGCCTGGCGGCACGATCCACAACTCGACGGTCAAGTCAGCCCGGCATCCACCATCAATTGTTACCAGTCGGCCCGCATCGATACCGCGCGTGTTGACAAGGTAATCCTTCGCGCGATCCGCTCGAGCTTGTGCGGCGCCGGCACAGTTGCCATAGGCAAGAATGTAGCCCTGTGCGCCTGGGTCGTTTTGCAATTGAATAGCGAAGTTGTCGAGACGGGCTTTCTCATCGTTAAAGCGGATGTCGCCATACTCGTCAAACTTCCTCGCTGGTGGCGGTGGTGCGGTGACAGTAGTCGAACAAGACGCTGTTCTCGAACAGGCCGGATCAAGTCCGCCCAGCTCAAGCGTCGCCGTTACAGTCTGCCCACCGAGACCGGCAGTATCTACAGTGATTGAAGACGTTCCCTGACCGCTGGAGATTGTGCCTGCTGACACTGTCCAGTTGTAGGTTACGTTTGCATCGCCTGAAAGCGAGGCAGTAAACGTGATTGGAGTTCCCGGATCGACTTGCGACGGGCAGCTCACCGAAACAGTCGGGCATGGCGGACGGCAGTCAGTGCATTCTGCCACTGTAACCGTAGTTGAAGCGGTGACGGTATGAGCGTTGCCGTCATTCACCGTAACTGTCGCTGTATAGGTCCCAGGATTTACACCCGAAAGATCCCAGGTTACGCCTCTGCCTTCGCCGCTAATGCTGCCACCCGTGACTGACCAGGTGTAAAGCAGCGTGTCGTTGTCCCTATCCGTTGCATCGGCCGTCAAAGTAACCGAGCGCGATGCGCTGGGCGTACAAGATGTGGAACTTGTTCCCGGCGGACACGGCAATGTGATACTCGCCATTGAGGCCGAAACAGAGACTGTCGGCGCCTCATTTGGTGGCGGAGGCAATCCTCTCGGATTGCGGTGTCCGGCCCAGAATTGGAAGATGAACCCATTCGGATCGTCTGAAGGCCTAAAGGCATTCGGCAGACCATTCTCGAAGTGGGCGCTATCCTGTTGATTCAGGTGACGGCGGTACGCCGCGCCGACTCCCCACCAGCGAGCCGGGAAAATCCTGATGCCGCCGATAGCTTCAACTGGATTATTTGGAAACGCGTTTGGCGTTCGGCCGCCTACGTACATGGTGGAACGCACTTCGCCGATGGCCTGGAACCACTTGTTCACTGGAAAGTCGAAGCCGACCCCCGCCAGGAACTCATCCGGACGATCGAGAAGTACAGCGCCGCCCATAGCCTCGCTCTTGGGATTGCTGTTTAGGATATAGCCCAAGTTAGCCGAGACATTGACATGCTCGCTAAGCCGTCCATCGGCAAACATAACGAGACCGAAGTCGCCGATATCGGCGCCCGGGCCCGCTCCACGCTGCATCTGATTAAAGCCGGAAAAGTCATTAGCCTTATCCAGATACCACCTATAGAAGGGCACAAAGCCAAATCCAAAAGGACTATTTGGCCCAGTCATGCGAATCTTGGCGCCAACCACCATGTTGGTAAAGCTGGACTCGCCGTAAAGCCGGTTCACGAATGGCGCATCAGGTAGATAAGTAGGCGCAATGGTGAACAGATCCGGAACCCTCAGGGTATTAAATGTAAGATTTGGTGGAATCGTTCGCGTTGAAAGCACGATACCAGGAAGGATGCTTCCCACCGCTGAGCCCATCCCCGGGAAGTTTGACGCGCCGCCGAAACTTCCATTTCCGCCGAACGGAGCGCCTATCACACTTGTAAACGGCGCACCGGCAATCGGCGGTCCCACATTGAACGTTGGGCCAGTGGCGCCAACGAACGGGAACTGCCTAAACGGCTGACCGCCCGTATTACACGGTGGTCCTGCCGGCCGGAACAACGGCGAAACCGTCGTGATTCCGAGTGGTCCAGTCACGCGAACGGGGGGCTGAATTATCGCCGGGCCCGTGCAACGCAAGTTAGCACCGAAGTAAAGTTGGGAATTCGGAAGGTAAAAGCTTGATAGATTCTGGGGAGTGTTGACCTTGATCCCGCGCATGCCATTCGTCTTAACGAAAAGCTCCACGTGATCGTTAAGACCAACGTTGAAGCTTAGCGGGATATCGGCAATGTCCACGTTGCCAGGATCGCGATCGTAATTACTGTACGCGATACTAAACGTGAACTCTCCTTTTCGAATCGTTGCCCCATCGTAGATAGTGAAAAGACCGGTCGGGCCACCTTCCGGGCCACCCGTGCCCACCGTGGGAGCTTGATTCCGCGGATCTCTTGCTGATCTCACAGCTTGCGCTGATACGACAGCACATAAAACCAAAGTTGCGAGCGCGGCTATAAGCGCCCTAGTTGCGAGTCTCATCGCATTCCTCCTGCGAAATGAGTATAGAAGTTTGATTATGAATGCCCCCGTCGGCAAGTAGCGGGATCACAATTGTCCAGCCTATCTTCTTGCTATGCGGAGGCGCCAACTACAAGCTGACGAATCGAACGCTCAACCGTTGCTACGAGCTGAGCTGCGCTCGAAAAGCAAAACTAAAAAAACCAAAATTACTCTGCTTATTCAATCCATTGCTTGCAGAAAACCTAAACGTCACTTCTTATACGGAAAGTGTAGTTTAGTGTCAACGATTCAGCACCAGCCCTAGCTAGGGCCACAAAATCTTCACACTAGTCCGAGGTACAAAATCCTCCAGACCATACTCTACCTTTTGGTCGAAATCAAGACCTTTTCATGACAATGGGCCAATTTCTTTATGTTTTTTCCGTCACGCATAGATGCCTCTCATCCGCGTGTCATAGGCCACGCGGTCTATCGCCAACATGTAGGCCGCTGTCCGTGTGTCGACCGAGTGCGAATTTGCATAACGGCATAAATCGTTGAAACTAGCAACCATCGTATCCTGGAGTCTTTCGTTGATTACATCCTCGCGCCAGAAGTAGCCCATGCGGTCCTGGACCCATTCGAAATAAGAGACGGTCACACCTCCCGCGTTCGCCAAGATGTCCGGAATGACAAAAATCCCATTCCCATGCAGGATTTCATCCGCGGCCGCTGTGGTTGGGCCATTAGCACCTTCCGCCAGAACTTTACATTTGATCCGATCCGCATTTTGAGAGGTTATCTGATTCTCCGTCGCCGCCGGCACAAGCACATCGCACTCCAGCTCAAGCAACTCACTGTTGGTCACCCTTTCAACCCCGGGAAAATCCTCAAAGGATCTGGTGGCCTGTAGATGTTTGAGAGCGCCGGGAATATCAATTCCATTTGCATTGTAAATTCCACCGTGAATGTCTGAGATGGCGACCACCTTGTAGCCTGCCTCATGGAGCAACTGTGCGCCGATACCTCCCACGTTGCCGGAACCCTGAACGACAACTCTCGTGTTCTCAGGCAACATCTTGAATCTCTTAATTGCTTCATTAATCACAAACAAGATGCCGCGGCCGGTTGCTTCGCGTCGCCCGGACGAGCCGCCAAGGTCAATGGGCTTACCAGTAACCACGGCGGTAACCGTATGTCTGGCGTGCATTGAGTAGGTGTCCATGATCCACGCCATCGTCTGCTCGTTCGTGTTCATGTCCGGAGCCGGCACGTCCTTTTCCGGTCCAATAAAGTCGAGCAGCTCAGAGGCGTAACGGCGCGTCATTCTTTCAAGTTCACCCATGGACATTTGTTGCGGATCGCAAACGATGCCCCCTTTAGCGCCGCCGAAAGGTACGTTTACAACCGCACACTTCCAGGTCATCCACGCAGCGAGCGCTCGCACCTCGTCAAGATTCACATCCGGAGAATACCGGATTCCACCTTTCGCCGGCCCGCGCGCGAAGTTGTGCTGGACCCTGTAACCCTCGAAGACTTGAATCCTGCCGGAGTCCATTCTGGTCGGGATGTAGACCTTCAATTCACGATTGGGTACCCGCATCACCGCATATAGATCAGCATCCAGATTGAGCAATTGGGCAGCCCTATCAAACCGTGACATCATCGACTCGAAAGGGTTCTCTTCCTTAATCTCGCGAATGTCGTCCACGTAAACTGTGCTTTGCGTACTGGCCATTTGTATCTCCGAAGGAATTAAGCTCCGTCAATAAACCTATTTATTCCCAAGGGCGGGCAAAACTTCATTCATCGATCCGCTGCGATAACCCTGCATATCAAGAGTCACGTATTTGAAACCCAGATCACGAAAGCGGCGCGCAAGGTCGGTAAATACATCAAGCTTTAAGACCTCGGCCATCTCAGCTGGTGCTATTTCAAGACGCACCAGGTTGTCGTGATGTCGTACCCGAAACTCGCGAAAGCCCATCGCCCGAAGGATCTCTTCTCCTCGGTCGACCTCCGAAAGTCGTTCAATAGTCACTGGCGTTCCATATGAAATACGTGACGAAAGGCACGGACTGGCGGGTTTATCCCAAGTCGGCAAGCCCGCCCGCCGGCTCAACATCCTGACTTCGGCCTTGCTCATGTCCGCCTCTATAAGAGGACTGCGCACGCCATGCTCGGCCGCAGCCGCACGTCCCGGGCGATAGTCACCGAGGTCGTCACAGGTTGAACCATCCACAATGAATTGAATGTTTCGAGCGGCCGCGAGGTCGTGAAGCCGCATGTAGAGTTCGTCTTTGCAGAAGTAGCAACGACCCGGTCCATTGGCGGTATAGTTTGGGTTATCCAGCTCCTGCGTCTGGATGACCTCCCGGCGAAATCCGAACTGGTTTGCCAGCTTATTGCTTTCTTCACGTTGATACGCAGGCAAACTCTCAGACTCTCCGGTTACACACAGCGCCTGTTCTCCGAGCTCCTCGTTGGCGACATACGCAACATAACTGCTGTCGACGCCTCCAGAAAAAGCTACGACCACCGAACCCATTTCGCACAGAAGTCGTCGAAGAGTTTCCTCTTTGGCTGTAACGAGATGTTCCAGCCCGGATCCGATTGCCACTCCAACATCTTCGTTATCTTCGGTCAAAGAGGTGCTCAAAACTATGCGCTCCAGATGACAGAGACACTTCGCCGGGTGCGTCTCGCTTCTCAACTCAATTGGTGTTGGGATTACGAGGCAATGTTATCCCATGCATCAAGAGCAACGCAACCAGCATCTTAGAGTTGCTGGCAGTGGCGGAGGCTGAATACTACTGACTTGGACGCGATTGGTTTTAGCGTGATAACATCCACTCCTCCTCAGGTAGTTTTTTCCCAGCCAAATGCGATTTGTTTTCATGAGCGCACCAATATCAAAAAGTAAGTCTAAGCCCTGCTCTGCGCTACTGCTGATCGCGGCCTTGTTACTCACGATTTCCTTAAGCCGGTCGACGGCTGCACAAACTGAAGACGCCTTTGGCGAGACTTCCGCGGATCCAGTGAAGTTGTTCGAACAGGGCCAAAACGCTCACGCGCGCGGCGACCTGAACAAGGCGCTCGCGTTCTATGAAGAAGCTATTAAAGTTCGGCCCGAGTTTCCTGAAGCCGAATATCAACGCGGCACGGTATTGGTTTCGTTGGGACGCCTGGCTGACGCCGAGTCTGGTTTTCGACGTGCAATAGAGCTGAAAAAGAATTGGTCCCTTCCCTACTCCGCGCTGGGCTCGTTACTTGTCAGGCTGAAGCGCGATCCTGAAGCCGAACCGTTTTTGCGCGTAGCCAGCAACCTCGACAGGCAAAGTAGTCTGGCTCTTCGCGTTCTTGCCGACGTTCGTCTTCGAGCTGGCGACGTAAAGGAAGCTCTTGACCTGGCGAAGCGCGCGACCAGGGATCCTGACGCGCCCCTGTCCACATGGATCCTCGTAGCGGTGGCTCAACGCGCGGACGGAGACAACGCCAGCGCTCTCGCGAGTTTGGACCACGTTCTTCAAATTGAGCCCCTGCAACTCTCAGCGCTGATCGAACGCGCAGAAATCCGTCTCACAAGTGGCGACAAGGAGCGGGCCCTCGCTGATCTGGCGGCAAGCGAACCGCTGGTGAAAAGCGATAAGGAGAGTGCCACGCGAATCGCCGCTGCTTACGAGCGCGCAGGGAAACCCGATGATGCCTCGAGGGTCGCCAAGGCCGCTGGCTTAACTGAAAACGCGAAAGTCGCAGTAAACGGCCCAGGTGGACCAGGTGGAGTCGTAGGCAAGCCGGAAGAAATTGAAGCGGCTAACAGTGCGGATGCCGAGGTCGCACGCAAGGCTTTGGAAACCCTGCTGCAGAAAAACCCGAACAACGCTCTGCTCCTGGCGCGACTGGGCGACTCCTATCGAATAATCGACACCGCCCGATCGCTGGATTTCTACCGTCGCGCGGTCCAAATCGAACCTGGTAATGCAGACTATGCGACTGGCTACAGTGCCGCACTCGTTCAAGCGAGGCGTTTCGCCGAAGCAGTAAGCATTTTACGGCGGGTGATTGCGGCGTCTCCTGATAACTACGCGGCCCATGCAAACCTGGCTACGGCCTTCTATGCACTCAAGTTATTCAACGATGCGCTGGCCGAGTATCAATGGCTCCTGGCGGCCAAACCTGAACTGACGATTACTCGCTATTTTATTGCGACTGCGCATGATAATCTTGGAGAATTCGAGGAAGCGCTCGCGTCTTATGAACAGTTTCTGGCGAACGCCAATCAAAAAACAAACGAACTCGAGATCGAAAAAGTAAAGCTGCGGCTGCCGTCTCTCCGTCGTCAGATTCAACTGGGCCAGGGCGTTAAGAAGAATCAAAAAGCGCGCAGGAACTAAATGGGCCGCGTAACGGGTTAGCATCACGGAAAACGACGCGTAATGTTTCGAGCTGTACAATCCCTCCTGCTTATTACTGTCATGAACGCGATTGCGGGCGGACAGGAGCCTCCACGCGCCACGGATGTGTCGCCACCGCCGTTGAAAACTATCTCGCGCCTCGAACGATCACAAATCGACGAAGCTGACGATTCAAAGTCTCGCGTAAAAATAACGTTGACGCTGGCTGAAACTCATCTTGCAAATGCCGAGGCCCGCACTTCGCAAAACGATTTCGCGGGCGCGTCTGCCGCCATGGGCAAATATTGGGCCCTGATTGAGGACGTCTTTGCGTTTCTAAAGACCCACAAACCGGAAAGCAACAAAACGAGAGATCTTTACAAGCGTGTTGAGTTAGCCCTGCGAGCGCAGGGTCCACGCCTGACCGCGATGCGCCGCAGCACTCCGGCAGAGTTTTCCGTTTGGATCAAGGAAATCGAGGACTTCGCCAGAAATGGCCGCACCGAGGCCCTTAACTCTTTCTATGGTCACACTGTTTTTCGCGAGGCAAACCCGAAGCCATCTTCTAAACAAGAGGGTGGACCACCTCAAAAGACTTCAGGCGCAAAGAAACCATGACTACCCGTATCATCACACTCTTCCTATCGCTTTCTTTGATGCTGGCTCTTTGCGCTGTGGGAGTAGCCAACCCCCTTCAGGGTCGGGATCACCTTACTCCGCAGGAAGTGGATTTAGTAAAGGACGCGCAGATCCTGGACAAGCGGGTCGAGATTTTCATAAAAGCTGTCGACCGCCGGATGCTGGTCATCAATAACAGCGCCGAAGCCAACGCGAAACTACTCAAGAAGGACTCGGAAAAGTGGGGGGAACTGCCGACCGGCACGCGCGCGCAACTGATGAGTGACATCTCCCGGATCTTCGATGAAGCTATCACAAACATTGACGATGTGAGTGCGCGCGATGAAAAGAACCCGCTGATCCCGAAAGCTCTGCGCAAACTGGCCACTGCTGCTACAAGGATTGTGGAACAACTTAAGCCGATAGCTGGGCAGATCAAAGGCGACTCGGAAACCAGCACGTTCGATCAGCTCACCGAAAACGCAGAATCGATTATTCAAGCGGCGAACAAGCTTCCAGCAGCCGTGGAAAAGAAGTCCAAAAACAAATCCGAGAAGACTACTAACTAAACAACCATATAGAACCGAGCGCGGTAACAGGTGTTCAGAGTACAAGCTTTAGCTTGCGTGTTTCGTAAGAAGCAACCTGAAGGTTGTACTCTGAACACCTGTTACCGCGCTCAGGTTCCTTAGGTGACTCCCTCTTACTCCACGCCCGGTCCCATCGCCGGCATGTACAACTCCTGCGTGTTCGTTGTCTCCGTATAACCAGCCGGAACGTCAAACAAAGAAGCATCCAGCGGTTCGCGAGAGAGCTCAACCACTTCCTTCGTAGAGGTGAACATTACCTGACCGTCTGGTCCGTACATGGTCGTGGTCTCAATTAACGGATAACCGTCACGGCCGGTACCTACTTGCTTAAATTGATACCGATCACGACAACCACCGGCCGCATACTGCCCGCCCATCATTTGCTCGCGGTTAATGTCACACTGCAACCCGTAAGAAAAGTCGATGTACCAGCCATCCCTTTCGATTTTCTGGTTCATTGGGCTGCAGGCATCCGGTGAAGACTGAATCGTCGTCGTCGTCTTAACGTGACGAGCCTTGAAGCCAAACATGTCGCGCCGTTCGCCGGTGTCTATGGAAGTCGTCGTATAGGTGACTACACCTCCACCCGACGAAGTTGATGGACTGCCCCCTGGCGCCGGCGAATTGCTGCGAGCGCCTTCTGAACCGCCGGCATCCATCGGAGTGACTACATACTTCTTTGCGGTGTCGCTCAGTTGAACTGTCCGCTTCAAATCGCATTGCGTAATGTTGATGATCTCCATTCCGCCGCCAAGCTTCATTTCGGAACGCTCGCGTTTGCCTCGAATCAAGGTTGTGCTTTCCGATGATTGTCCGCCCATGTTCGTCTTGTACTTTATTTTCAGATTGTTGACGGGAGCCGCCGGTGAGACAGGACGATTCCTTGGTTGCTGTGCCACTAACGACGAAGCCAACAAAGACAACGCTGCCAGTACAGTTGACGCATAAATTCCCAAATACTTTTTTCTCATGTTGCTCTTTTTGAACCTTCCTTTTCCTTTTCTTGATCTTAATCGCGCGCCTTCTTCAAAGCCTCAGTCGCGCGATCAATCGCTGAAACTATTCGTTCGAGCGCTTCTTTGGCATTCGATACATTTCGATCGTCGAGCGCCTGACGAAAATCCGGCAGAGGCTGCGCCGCATAACCGGTGTAAGTTCCAGGCGCATAAATCTGATGCGTATACCATTCGCGTCCCCGTAACCCACGTTGATCGGTCAGGGCGCGTTCGACCATCATCAAGGCGTCGTTTATTCGCTTGAGTTTTGCCACGGCGCGTACATGCCGGTCATTTGCTTCTGTGCGGCTGCGTTCGATGTCAGTCAGCGTATCTCGTTTTGCTTTCTCGATTCGATCCGCTTCCTCTGTAAAGTTTTCGATCGCCCGAGTCATTGCTCTTTCATCAAGCGTCGTCGCGAGATTTCGACGCCTGGCTGTCTTCATGCTCTCGTTAAAGTAATCTCGGATCTGGATGGCGTAGTCTCGATAGTCGAGTTGCAGACCGTCAGCATTCGCCATCCGCAGGGCGACCGTTCCCCACAACTGCGCGGCCGCGACGTGATAAGCAAACGTCGGATCGCCAAAATGTGACATCCAGTAAAACGAGTCATAGGCGGAATGATAGACGCCGTAATCGCCGCCAAAACCCATATCGATCGAAGGCACACCCAGGTGTTGTAAAAAAGGCGTGTAATCGGATCCTGAACCGAGAGCACCGATGCGGGCTTCGGCAATTTTCACGTCAGAGCCGGTTTCCGCATCCGTCAGTTCCGCCTCGGGGTTCCGTTCGCGTGCTCGATCCTGCCAGCTCTGGTAAACGCTCTTGCCGCTTTTCGGATCATGCGTGTCGCGTGTCGAGGCTCGAATCAGTTTCCACATTGAAGGCACCGAGGAAGCGCCGAAGTTTGAACCAGAAACGGCAGCGTCCATATTCAAATAGGCAACCGCTTTTTGTTTCAACTCCTCCGCGTATTCTTCAGCCCATTCAGTTGAACCAACCAGCCCATACTCTTCAGCGTCCCAACTGCACATCAAGATCGTGCGTCGCGGTTTCCAGCCTTGTTTCATCAAGCTACCGAAGCCCCGCGCGGCCTCGAGCATGGCGGTCGACCCGCTGTTTGGATCTACCGCGCCAAAGGTCCAGGCGTCGCGGTGGTTTCCCATGATTACCCAACGATCCTTTTCGTCAGTGCCGTCGATACGAGCAATCACGTTCCAGATCTTGCGCACCTGATAGTCCATCTGAGTCTTCAAATGGACCTTGACGTGCTGTGTACCTCCAACGTGATAAGGAAACGGTAGGCCTCCCTGAAAACCTTCGGGCCGAACTGGACCACGCAGCGGTTCCAACAATCGCTTCGCATCCCCGTAAGAAATCGGCTGCACGGGAATGCGCGGCAGGCCAGTGATCTCTTCCATCTTCAGTCTCGGCACTCCAGGTATGGACGGCTTGCCTGGCGTTAAAGGATCGCCGGGCGCTTGAAAGATGTATTGCACTGATCCGCGTTGTGCCGAACTCGCCGGTCGCCATGGACCTTTTGGATAAACGTCGCCCTGCCCATAGCCATCATCAGCCGGGTCAGAATAAATAATTAGACCAACGGCGCCGTTGTCTTCGGCAACCTTGGCCTTTACGCCGCGAAACGAGTTGCCGTAGCGAACGATTGCGATCTTGCCCTTCACATCCACGCCCAGTTTCTTCAACGCCTCATAATCGGGCGGCAAACCGTAGTTGACATAAACGAGCGGAGCGGAAACATCGCCGCTCGGACTATAGCCATTGAACAGAGGAATGATTTTCGGATGTGACGACGATGGATCTTCCGGAATTACCGCTTCCCTTAGCGCTAACCTCTCTCGTCGTGGCGTAATCAACTCGACGATTCCGGGTTGTTTAGGATAAGGCAGCAGCACTTCATATTCTTTCAGCTCGGCGGGAATGCCATAACTTCGAATCTGATCGCGTACATAAAGGGCTGTGGCGTAATCTTCCTTGGTTCCGGCCACGTGCGGTTCCGCAGTCAGACGTCGCAAATGCTCGCGCGCGGAGTTGGTTGCCGGAACGGCTCGAAAGCTCTCCTCCAAACGACGTTGAGTCCCTGAACTATCACGCGTAAAGCCATCAATAGTTGTCGCCGCTGTACCCTGGGAAAAGACCAGGACTGAGCTAGGGCACGACAGCAGAAATACGAATGCGACTAAGGCCGCGACAGCACGAGTTGCTTTCAATTCAATTCCCCTCCTGGGTCGGACGGAGCGCACAGTGATAGTTTCATTTCCCGGGATCCTAAGCCAATCAGATACGATCCACGAAACAACACTAACCAACACGAAATCTTGTTAGTGTTTGGGGTGACCCCCATTCGTGAGACAGTCGATAGATTACACACTTGGTTGTCTCAAGATTTTGCTTTTCAAAGTGATCATTGTTCTACAGAATTACGCCCAGCTGGTGAAGCGGAGGTGAGCTCTGCTGGAGAGCAAC